>NZ_JBHMIV010000001.1:0-309992 GCF_048060475.1 Nocardiopsis sp. LOL_012
GTGGTGCCGGGCAGGGAGGTGGGGTCGATGCGCACCGTGCTGGGCTCGTCGTCGACCGGGGCGGGGGGCGGCGTGGTGGGAGGGATCCGTGTGGTGGCGCCGGTGTCGCTCAGATCGCTGGTGGGGGTCTCGTCCTCGTGCGCGGGGGGCGGCGTGGTGCCGGGCAGGGAGGTGGGGTCGATGCGCACCGTGCTGGGCTCGTCGTCGACCGGGGTCGGGGCCGGGGGCTCCAAACGAACCGTACTCTGCTCCACCTCTGCGGGAGGGGGGCCCTGCCCGTCGGAGTGTCCCGGACCCGCGCCCTCGTCCGAGGCCGCGGCTCCCTGGAGTTCGCTCCTCGAACGGGTATGCCGCGTCCACTCGCCGCCGTTCCACCATCTCAGTGCCTGGTCGTCACCATGCGGGTCCGCGTACCAACCCGGTTCGATAGATCCACCCATGGGCGACAGACTAAACGGTGGTGGTGTCGCCTTGGACCGCGGGAGTTCGGTTGTCCGCCGTTGTTCGCCTCGTCGTCGCAGGCCGGGCGGGACTCACGTGGGTGTCGAGGGCTGCTGGGCCGGGATACGCGGGTGGGCCGGACCCGCCCCCTCGGCGAGCAGTCGGGCGCCGTCCACCCGGCCGGGGCAGGAGCCGCTCGAACCGGGGACCCGGTCACGGCCGAAGTGGCCTCCCAGCGACCACTCGCGGATCGAGGCCCGTCGGGTGGAGCCGTCGCCTCCCGGTCCGAGCCAGCGCCTGGCCACCTCCCAGGAGTCCATCCAGGCCAGGAGCGGTGCCCTGCCGTGCATCGGCCCGTCCGTGAAGGGGGCCTCCGCCAGGGCGACGACCGCCACCGTCAGGCACACGCGCCCCTCGCGGCCGTGGTCGGTGCGTGCTGCTCCGTGCCCGGTGCTTCCCAGTGGTATCGGACTGCGCCGGGTGGCGGCCAGTGACTGCACGACCTCACCGGTGCGGGGGTTCCACACCAGGTGCACCGCCTGCCCGGTGCAGGCCAGGCGTCGGGCCTCCTCGGCCGCGGAGCGGGAACCGGGGTCGGTCCCGGTCACCGTCCACACGGCTCGGGGCGCGCCGAACCCGGGCGGTGTCGGGGCTGCGGCTGCGTCGATCCGTTCGACACCGGGCATCCACGCCTGGGCCATGGCACTTCCCCATCCGGTCGTCGCGTGCGGGCCGGTCCCGTGTCTCCACTGAGTACGCCAAGACGGTGGAGAAGTCCATAGCCCCTGACGCACGGGACAGGTCGGTCTCACCGCTGGTCACACCGGTCTCCCCGCAAGGGTGGGGGCCGGTCCGACGGACCGGCCCCCTGTCGGTTCGTCCTCGTCCCTATTCGTTCCCCGAGATGCGGTGCGAGAAGATCTTGAGGAAGATGTCGCTGATCTCGGTCGGGTCCTCCGTCATGTAAGCGGCGCCGCCCGTGGCCGCACCGATCTCCTGGAGCGGCTCCAGGTGCTCCACGTCGGGACCGAAGGCGATCGTGAAGACCGGGATCGGGCGGGCCGGGTCGGACACCGCGTCCAGCTCGGTGAGCAGTGTCTCCAGGTCGATGCCGTCGGGGTTGTCGTTGTCCCCGTCTGTGAGGACCAGGATGACGTTGTTCCGGTCGGGCGTGTACAGGTCCACCATTTCCTTGTAGGCGGCGAGGAGGCTGTCGTAGAGGCCGGTGTCCCCCCGGGGCAGGGGTTCCAGACCGGACAGGGCGGTGGAGATCGCCTCGCGGTGCGTGCCCCCGCCCTCGCCCGGCGACTGCAGTTCCAGGACCGGGTTGACCTCTTCGTAGTCCAGGTCGCCGTCGATGTCGGTGGAGAACTGCCACAGGCCCATCTCGGCCGTGGGCGGGAAGAACTCCAGGCCCTGGACGGTCGCCGCGGAGGTCACCTGGATCCGGGTCATGCCCGTCTCGGGGACCTCGGCCAGCATCGACCCGGAGATGTCGACGATGGTGAGCACCCTGGAGTCCATCTTCATCTGGTTCCAGGTCTGGATCAGGTCGGTGGCGGACCCGTCGGAGGGCGAGGGCAGTTCCGGGGGAGCCTCCTGCCGGAAGCCGGCGTCCACCGTCAGCACGGACGAGTCGATCTGCCCTTCGGGGCCGCGGAAGCCGTGGGACAGCAGGGTGGGCAGGAACGCCTCGGAGCGCACGGCCTCGCGGAAGAGCTCGGAGGCGCGGGTGATCTGGGGGTCGTCGCTGCGCATCACGTACGGGTAGTCCAGGTAGGCGGTGCCGCCCTCCACGTACCCGGCCTGCGCTGCGGCGTTCCGGTGTGTGTTGTTGTACCGCCACACGGCCTGCTCGGACATGACCATCAGCGGCGGTGCCTCCTCGGTGCCGCCGCTGAGGGCGACGAAGGCAGCGTCCTCGTCGGGCGAGGTGCTCTGCTGGAGTGCCTGGAGCGCTCCGGTCATGAGCGCGTTGTAGGTGTCGGTGTCGGGGCTGGCCTGCTCCAGGGCACCGCTCATCAGGTAGAGGGCGCTCATACCGCTCGAACTGCGGGTGGGGTCGACCATGCGGACGGTGTTGCCGTACTGGCCGGGGGTGCCGCTGGGGGCCACGTCCGTCCAGGAGGCCGTCTGCTCGGAGGCGAACTCGTTCAACTGGGCCAGGACCAGGGGGGAACGGGCCACCGACGTGCCGGTCTCGGTGATGACGGCGCTGTCGGAACGGCTCCGCACCAGGTCCGGCCACACGGAGGAGTCGGGGATCCAGACGTGGGAGTCGGTGTCGCCCATCGTGGCGCCCGCACCGCTGATGCCGAAGGCGACGTTGGCGGAGTCGACCTGGCGGACCTCGGCGGCCACGCACCGCCCGTCCACGGTGTTCTCCTTGGCGTTGAACTCCGTGGCCAGGGTGTCCAGGGCGGGGGCCAGTTCCGGGCTGGCCGCGATGTCCAGTTCGATGTCGGCGCCGCGGCAGCCGTCCGTCTGGTCGAACATGTACACGCCCGCGACGGCCAGAGCGACCACGATCACCAGTGCGGTGGCCAGGGCTGCGACGGCGCCGCCGCGTGCACGCCCTCGGCGGCGCCGTCCCCGTCCCCGGGATGGGGGGTAGGGCTCTTCTGCGTATCTTCCGCGGTGACGTCCCACAGCTTTCCTCACGGGTGGTGTACGGGCGGGGATGATCGATCGGTGTGCGGTCGCCGATGCGCGCGAGGCACGCCGGGCGGCCTGTGCGGGCCGATGACCGGTCACTGTGAGGGAACAGTACTCAACCGTAATGATGTGGGATGTATCGGGATGGGGCCGACGAAGGGGTGTCCGCCACGTGGGTACCGGGTGTGATCCTGGCCCCTTTCCGGGAAACTACGCGTGATTCGCCGACCGGAGAGATGTATGTGAACTTAATCGTGTTAAGTGATGAATGTCTATTTGATGCGCAATCGAGACCGACTCGGGCCTGGCCGCGGCCGGGGGCCGTCCGGCCGGGGCGAACCACCGCGCACCCTGCGGCGTCCCATGGATGAGGACATCTCTTCCCCGGGCCGCCTGTCGGTCACGGGAGGGCGAAGTCCGGCCCAGGGTCCGGTGAAGTCCCGGGTCCTGCCCGGGGGGCGGTGACCACTTTGTTACGGTGCTTTCCACGAAACTACTTCGCTCTCACGGATAACCTGGAGTCCCTCCCGCCACTCCGCGTTCACGCGACGGACTCCCCGCACCACCGCCGCCCACGCGACCGAACCCGAGGCTTCCCTGCATGTCCGCACCGCACCGTCACCGCCGCAGCCGGGGCAGGCTCGGCACCACCCTGCTGGCAGCCGCCTGCTGCGCGGGTGCGTTCGGCTACGCCCTCCTGGTGGCGACGTCCGTGCAGCCGTCGGTGGACACGCAGGCCACCACCACCGCACTGAGCGCGGACCTGGGCGACGCGATCGTCCAGGGCGACGGCGGGGCGCCCGTCGAGACCGGACCGGTCGGCCGACTGCGTATCCACGTCAGCACCCCCGACCGCGCCTGGGTGCAGACCCTCAACTGCACCGGTGATCCGGCGGCCGACCCCCAGGCCTGCACCCGGCTGGCGGAGATCTCCGCCGAACTCGACGCCGCGGCCGCCACCTCCTACGCGGGCGAGGGCATCACAGGAGAGACCAGTGCAGACCGGCTGTTCACCGAGGTGAGCGAGGGGACCGTCTGCACCGACCAGCTCTACGGCCCCGAGGAGGCCACGGTCGAGGGCGTCTGGGAGGGCGAGGAGGTCGCGACCTCCCTGTCCCGCGCGGGCTCGTGCGAGGAGGCCCGCTGGCAGCGCCTGGAGCCCCTCACCGGTGAGATCGGCTGATCAAGGACCCGCCCCGGCTGGAATCATGGGTGCCCATGAGCGCCATCAGGGTCACCGACCCCGCCGACCCACGCCTGACCGACTACACCCGCCTGCGCGACGTCAACCTGCGCCGCCACCTGGAGGCCGAGCACGGCCTGTTCATGGCCGAGGGCGGCAAGGTGATCCGCCGCGCCGCGGCGGCCGGGTTCAGGCCCCGCAGCTTCCTGCTCACCGAGCGCCGCGCCGCCGCCCTCGACGACGTCGTCTCGGCGCACGACGCGCCCCTCTACGTCGTCAGTGAGGACACCGCGCACCGGCTCGTCGGCTTCGACCTGCACCGCGGGGCCCTGGCCGCGTTCCACCGCAAGGCGCTGCCCGGTCTCGACGGGGTGCTCTCCGGCGCGCGCGGCATCGTCGTCCTGGAGGACCTGGTCGACCACACCAACGTGGGTGCCCTCTTCCGCAGCGCCGCCGGACTCGGCGTCGACGCCGCGGTGCTCGCCCCCCGGTGCGCCGACCCCCTCTACCGCCGTTCCGTCAAGGTGTCGATGGGCGCGGTCTTCACCCTCCCCTACACGCGCCTGGATGACTGGTACGGAGGACTGGGGGCACTGCGCGGGGCCGGGTTCCACCTCATGGCGCTGACCCCCGGGGAGGGCTCCCAGCCGCTGCGAGAGGCGATGGCCGGGCTCGACCCCTCCGCACGGGTCGCCCTGATGCTCGGCACCGAGGGGGACGGGCTGTCCTCGCGCTGGCTGGAACAGGCCGACACGCGGGTGCGCATCCCCATGGCCGACCGCGAGGTGGACTCCCTCAACGTCACCGCCGCGGCCGCCGTCGCCTGCTACGAACTGGCCCACCGTCCCGGGTGAGGCCCCGGCCGCCGGAGGTCAGCCCCCGTGGCCGCGGGCGGCGAGCGCCCTGGCCTGGTAACGCCTCGCCCCCACGGCCAGAACGACCGAGAACAGCGGCCCGAAGGCGGCGAAGGCGGCTCCCCCCAGTACGGCGCCCTGCCAGAGGTAGTCGGCGGTGTAGGCGGTCGGCCGGGTGGCCCCGGTGTCCAGGCGCACGCCCTCGACGGCGGTCGGCAGGGGGTCGCCCGAACCGATGCGCGTCGCGTCCCTCAGGGTCACGTCTTGCCGGGTGACGGCCCCGTCGTCGCTGGTGAACGTCCCTTCCAGGGCGCAGCTCCCCCTGTTGCACGCCTTGTCCACGGGGGTGAACGTGCCCACCGGGCCGTTGGCCAGGGTGTCGCGGCCGGAGAGGCCCTCGAAGAGGAGGAACAGGCCGATGACGACGGTGAACACCGGGAGCAGGAAGACCATCGTCCAGACGAGGGCCTTGCCGAGGCAGCCCATGGGTTTCGGGGGTGCGGGGGTGCGGGGATCCATGCCAGGTGAGACACCATGACCGTTCTGGTGGTTCCCGGTAGCACAGGACGTATCGGCGGGTGCCCGGCCGGTTGACTAGGGTGGCGGCTGAACACGCCCGGACGAAGCGGAGGGGGACCGCCCCATGGGTAGCCGAGCACTCGTGCAGTGGGAGCAGAACCAGCGGAACGCGCCGGAGGGGGTCGCCGCGGACCTGTACCCCGGCACCCCGCGGGCCGGCCTGGAGGGGGTGGCGTTCTACCAGGTCCCCTACACACCCTCCACACAGGGCGCCGACGACCGGCTCGACCTCATCGCGCGCATGCCCGACCTGGAGGTGGTCCAACTCCTCTCCGCGGGCTACGAGCACGTCCTGCCCCTGCTCCCCGACCACGTCACCCTGTGCAACGGGCGCGGGCTGCACGACGCCAGCACCGCCGAGCACGCCCTGGCCCTGATCCTGGCCGCCCAGCGCGACCTGCCCCGGTGGGCGCGCGCCCAGCGTGAGCACAGGTGGGGGCCGGTGCCGCTGCGCTCCCTGGCCGACGCGCGGGTCGTGGTCGTCGGCTACGGCAGCATCGGCAAGGCCGTCGAGGCGCGGCTGCTCCCGTTCGAGACCGAGGTCGTGCGCGTGGCGAGCAGGGCCCGGCCCGAGGAGGGCGTGCACGGGGCGGGGGAACTGCACGACCTGCTGCCCGGCGCCGACGTCGTCGTGCTGACCACGCCGCTCACCGAGGCGACCCGGGGCCTGATCGGTGCGCGCGAACTGGCACTGCTGCGCGACGACGCCCTCGTGGTCAACGTGGGGCGCGGCCCCGTCCTGGACACCCGTGCCCTGCTGGCGGAGCGGGGCCGGATCCGCGCCGCGCTCGACGTCACCGATCCCGAACCGCCGCCTGTGGACCACCCGCTCTGGGAGGCGCCCGGTGTGTTCCTGACCCCGCACGTGGCGGGCGGTTCGGCGGCCTTCTACCCGCGGGCCCGCGCCTTCATGGACGACCAGCTCGCCCGCTGGGGTGCCGGAGAGCCCTTGAGGAACGTGGTGCGCGAGGGCCGCTGACCCGCGCCGTCCGGTCCCGGAAACGTCCCCGCCCCGGTGCACACTGGAGTCATGCGGATCGCGGTGGTCGCCGACGGCGAGGGCGGCGGCTGGCTCCGGAGGCTGGGAGCGGACGCCTTCCCCGTCCGGCGTGTCACCGCCCTCGCCGACGAGGTCCGCCGCCTCGAACACGCGGGTCCGCAGCCGCCGCGCTGGGTGTGGTCGGCCGGCGAGGACGTCTACCCGGAACTGGTCCGTGCCGGGGTGCGCGTGGTCCGCTGCCACGACGTCTCCCTGACCGAAGGGCTTCTGCTCGGCCACCACGGACGCCACGGGGAGGCCCGCTCCCTGGGTGCCGCCTGGGCGCGGCTGCACGGGCTGCCCGTCCCCGACGACCCGGTCCCTCCCACCGGCGAGGGCAGTGCCGCCCAGCCCGCCCTGTTCGAGGCCGACCGCTCCACCCTGCCACCGGGTACCGACCGCCTGGCGGCGCTCATCGATGTCTACGACGACCAGCGGCGCCGCACGGCCGAACTGCCCCGGCCCGAGCGCATGCGGCTCCTGGGTGCGGTGGAGTCGGCGGGCGGTCTCGCCGCCGCCGAGATGAGCCACGACGGGCTGCCCTGGCGGCCCGCCGTCCACGACGAGATCCTCACCGAGCTCCTGGGCCCGCGCCCCCCGGCAGGGCAGCGTCCCCCCGTGCTCGCCGACCTCGCGGTGCGCATCGGCGACGCGGTGGGCCGCCAGGTCAACCCCGACTCCCCGGCCCAGGTGCTCAGGGCCATGGCCTGGATCGGACACCCCGTCGCCTCGACCCGCTCCTGGGTTCTGGAACAGGTCGACCACCCCGTCGTGCCCCTGTTGCTGCGCTACAAGGAACTGTCCCGCCTCCATGCCGCCAACGGGTGGTCGTGGCTGGAGAGCTGGGTGCGCGAGCGCCCCGGACCGGACGGTGAGCGGCTCGGCCGCTTCCACCCCGGCTACGTGGTCGGCGGCGTCGTCTCCGGCCGCTGGGCGGCCCACGGCGGCGGCGCCCTCCAGGTCCCCAAGTCGGTGCGCAGGGCCGTGCGAGCCGACCCCGGGTGGACCCTCGTGCGCGCCGACGCCGGGCAGCTCGAACCCCGGGTCCTGGCGGCGGTGTCCGGGGACGGCGCCCTGGCCGCCGCGGCCGCCGACGAGGACCTGTACGCCCGGCTGGCCGTGCACGTGGGCGGCGACCGCGAGCGCGCCAAGATCGGCATGCTCGCCGCGATGTACGGACAGACCTCCGGTGACGCGGCGCCCCTGCTGCGCACCATGCGCCGCCTCTACCCCAGGGCCCTCGACTACGTCGACACGGCCGCGCGCACCGGTGAGGGCGGCTCGGCCGTGCGCTCCTGGCTCGGACGGACCTCCCCCGTACCGCCGGAGACCGGGGACGAGCGCCGCCGCCGGGCCCACGGCCGGTTCACCCGCAACTTCGTCGTCCAGGCCACGGCGGCGGAGTGGGCGCTCGTGCTGTTGGCCGCCCTGCGCCAGGGGCTTCCCGACCTGCCGGAGGGCGCCGGTATCGTCTTCTTCGTCCACGACGAGGTCGTGCTCCACGTACCGCGCGAGGCGGCGGAGGCGGTGGTCGCCGCGGTCCGGGCGGCCGCGGAGCGCGCCAGGACCACCTTGTTCGGGGACACACCGGTCCGATTCCCAATGGACATGGCGGTCACCGACGACTACGCCGATACCTGAGCGAGCCGGGCGTGGACGTTCCGTGCTGTCTGGCGTGGGATTCTTGCAAATTCGTGCGGGTGCGCCCATTCTTGGACGCGGAGCTTAAGACGCCTGCCAGGGGTTCCCCGCCCTGGCGCGGTGCAGAGAAAAGGTGAGATCCCCCCGTGCGGAGCCGATTCACAACATGTGTGGGCGCCACAGCGGCCGTCGCGGTCGCCTTCACCGCCCTCGGAGCGGCCCCTGTCTGGGCCGAGCCGGTCGTGGAGGACCGGCCGCCGCTCTCCGAGCAGTTCTCCTCCGGCACCGACCCCCGTGCCGACGAGTCCGCCGTCGCCTCCCCGGAGGTCGCCGACCCCGAACGCTTGCGCGCCGATGTCCGGGTGGCCCCTTTCGCCGAGGCCCGCAGCGTCGAATACTTCGCCGTCGCGCAGGAGAGCCTGCCGAGGGACGTGGTCGGCCGCGTCCGCCGGATCGACGGTGTGGACACGGCCCTGACCGTGGACGCGGCGCGTGTGGGCGTCGACGGCGAGCCCCTCTCCCTGCTCGGTGTCAACCCCTCCAGCTTCCGCAACCACGCCCCGCGGCCCTCCGCCGAGTCGGACGAGATCTGGCGGGGCGTGGCCGAGGGGCGGATCGCGCTGTCGAACGAGGTCGGCACCGAGCGCTCCCTCGACCTGGGCAGTGAGGTCACCGCGGCGGGAGGGCGCGGCGCGGTGGACCTGGAGGTGTGGACGCACGCCACGTCCGGGATCGCGGGCATCGACGCCCTCGTCTCCCGGGAGCGTGCCGCGGACCTGGGCATGCCCCACGGCAACGCGCTCGTGGTGTCGGCACCCGACGCTGACCTGTGGGAGCTCTACGACGCCTTGACGGAGGTCCTCGGTGAGGACGTCTCCCTGCAACTGGTCGCCGACGACGCCGAGCCCCCGGTCACCGGTGAGGCCGTGGCCCCCTCGATCGTGGAGGAGGTCATCGCCCACGCGGAGAGCCAGATCGGTGTCCCCTACGTCTGGGGCGGCGAGTCCCCGGAGGACGGCTTCGACTGCTCGGGGCTGCTCCAGTGGGCCTTCGCCCGGGCCGGGGTGGCCATCCCCCGGGTCACCCACGACCAGTGGAACGCGGGCGAGCGCCTGGATCTGTCGCAGGCGCGCCGCGGCGACCTGCTGTTCTGGCGCACCGACCCCACCGCGCCGGACTACATCTCGCACGTGGCCATCTACCTGGGCGAGGGCATGATGCTGGAGGCGCCGCGCACCGGGCTGAGCGTACGGGTCACCCCCGTGCGGACGGACTCCTTCGCGGGCGTGGTCCGCATCCACGCCTGAGACCGGGACGGGAGCGGGCCGGGCACCACCGAGAGGTGGCGCCCGGCCCGCTCGCCTCCTCGTCCGGAGGGCCCTGCCGGGAGGGGAGGGCAGGCCCCGGTTCAGGAGGGGGCAGGGTCGCCGCTGAGGGAGGGGAGACAGCGCGCCCTGCATGGGGTGGTATGGAGTTGGGGCGGTGCGGGTGCCCGATCCTTCCCGGGCCCGCCAGGGACTAGATAAGCAGTGACCGCGTGATTTGGCAAGGGGCCGGGGTGGTGCCCGCCGCCGCCCCGGCCATGCGGCCGGGGCGGCGCACCCGGGCCTCACCGGGCCGGTAGCGCGAAGCCCCACGGCAGGTACGTCCACCACTCCTCCCAGACCGTGCCCTCGGCGGGGCCTAGCCGTTCCGGGACCGGGGACGCGCTCTGGGCGGTGCTGTCCGGGGTCGTCTGGGTGATGATCTCGTCCATGAGGGGCGCGAGTCCGGCGACCGCGGCCTCCACGTCGCCGGTGTCCACCCCGAGGGTGGCGGCGCAGTGGTCCCGGGCGTCGGTCCGGTCGGCCCTGGCACTGTGGTACCACAGTTGGGCGAGCAGGCGGTCGTGGTCGGTGCCTGGCAGCGGGTTCCCGGGCTGTTCGGGTGCCTGGGCGCCTGGAACGGCCGTCTCCCAGTCGAGCGCGGTCCAGTCGGGTTCGGCGCCGTTGCCCCCGGGGCCCGTGAGCCGGTTCACGAGGCATTCCTTGACCTGCCGGGGTGTCACGTCCTCGGCGGGGGTGTCCGCTGCGGTCTCCTCCGCCGCTTCCTCCTCCGCGGGCACCTCCTCCATGACGATCCCCGTCTCGGGCAGGTCCTGTCCGTCCTCCATCGCTGGTGCGGACAGGTCCGTGATCCCCTCCGCCACGCGGCGCAGCTCCTCGCCGTCCCAGCGCTCGGGGTCCAGATGGGCGGACACGCCCACACCCGGCTCCTCCAGCCAGAATAGGTGGCCGGTGGGCTCCGAGACATAGGACTCGCGGCCGCTCTCCTCGTCCCGCAGGCGCTCCAGGTCCTCCTCGCCGAGGTTCGGGTAGAGGTCCTCGCGCAGGTCGCCGATCTCGTCGAGGTGGTCCGCGCGCAGGACCACCACCCTGGCGTGCACCTCGTCGGGGCTGCTCATCCAGGTGATCTGCGACCTGCGCTCGCCGGCGGGGCCGGTGCGGGAGGTGTAGCTCAGGCCGGAGCCGTCCAGCCCCTCGGGCAGGTACCCGATGCGGAAACCGTCGAGTGTGAGAGCGCTGGTCTGCATCGCCGTGGGCCAGTCCATCACGTCCGACGCGATCAGCTCCGGGAGCGTCGTGGTGTCGGGGTCCGCCGCCCCGGTCGTGGAGAGCACGGCGGCGCTTAGGAGTGCGACCCACCTCGTTCGGTGCTTGCGCATCGGAGTTCCTTCCCGTCGACTACTTTCCGTCATATTCTCCGTGCTTTGTGTGACTAGACACGAAGTCCCTCGCCAAGATCAGCGCACTATGTGATCAAATAACTTCATTGAGTAATGATTTGAGGTGTGTGGCTCGGCCCGGACTTGTCCCGGCGTTCCGCTCGCCGTCACCGCAGGATCACCGTCAGCACTCATCCTGGTGGAGCCAGCCCACGCGAACCTTGGGAGGTCCGGTGCGCCGCATCGGAATCATCGTCGGAGCCGCGTCTCTGTTCGTCGTCGCCGGTGCGGGTGCCGCGGGGGCCGCACCGGTGCTCCAGCCACGGGCGCCCGGCGCCACCGCGCCGGTCACCGAACACCGTGTCTTCGAACGGCCGCTGATCGCCGTCGCGCACCGGGGCGCCTCGGGGCACGCTCCGGAGAACACCCTCGCCGCCATCGACGCCGCGGCCGAACGGGGAGCGGTCACCGTCGAGATCGACGTCCAGCTCACCGCGGACGGCGAGGCCGTCGTCATGCACGACACCACGCTGGGCCGTACCACCGACGTCGAGCGGGTCTTTCCCGGCCGTGAGCCCTACCTGGTCGCCGACTTCACCATGGCGGAGATCCGTCGGCTGGACGCCGGATCCTGGTTCGGCCCCGGCTTCGAGGGGGAGCCCGTCCCGACCCTGGACGAGGCCCTCGACCGGCTGGACGGGCACGGGCTCAACCTCTTCCTCGAACTCAAGGCGCCCGCGCGCCACCCCGGGCTGGAGGAGAAGGTCGCCGAGCGGCTGCGCGCGCACGAGGAGTGGCTCCGCCCGGCCCCGCCGTGGGAGGCCCGCCGCCTGGTCGTGCAGAGCTTCGACTGGGAGGCGGTGCGCGAGTCCCGCGGGCTCCTGCCCGGCGTCGCGCACGGGCTGCTGGGCCGGGTCCCGGAAGACGAGTTGGCCGACTACGCCTGGGCGCAGATGGTCAACCCCAACCACGCGCTGGCGGACGCCGGCTATGTGGCGGCCGTGCACCGGGCGGGGATGGAGATCATGCCCTACACCGTCAACGACCGCCCCGCGATGGGCGCCCTCATTAGGACCGGCGTGGACGGCTTCATCACCGACTACCCGGGGGTCGGCGCGGCGGCCATCGCCGACGCCACCGGCGCCCCCGACGGGGTGATCCCCAGGGCGGCCCTGTGGTGAGGACCGTTCCTCGACAGTGCTCAGGCGTGGCATCGTGATGCCATGCCCCGGAACCGTGCGCATCCCGAACGGTGCCGGTCGCCCGCGTTCTCTCGCGCCCGGCCCGGGCGGTCCGAGGCCCGCGACGATCACTCCGGTCGCCGCGGGACGGCGCCTCGGTCACCGCCCCCCGACGCCGGGGCGGGTGTGCCACGGCCGCGGCCCGTCCAGGGGTCGGTACTCCACCCCGGCCGCCTCCAGCCGCTCCAGGTGGTGCGCCAGCCGCGGCTCGAACTCGGCGTAGTCGCGCTCCCCTGAGGACCACACCTGTTCGGCGAAGGCCGCCGCGCGGGGGAACACCATGTAGTCCAGCTTGCGAGGCGTGTCGATGTGCTCGGTCCACACGTTGACCTGGGCCCCCAGGACGCGGCGGCCCTCCTCCTCGGTGAGCCCGCCGGGCACCGGCTCGGCCAGGTAGACGTCCTCGGTCCGCAGTGGGGTCCCCACCGGAACCGGCTCGTCGGGGTCCTCCGACTGCTTGTAGTCGAGGTAGGACGTGGCCGTGGGTGTCATCACCACGTCGTGTCCGGCGCGTGCGGCGGCCACACCGCCCTCCTCGCCCCGCCACGACATCACGGTGGCCCCGTCAGCGAGCCCGCCTTCGAGGATCTCGTCCCAGCCGACCAGGCGGCGCCCCCGCGCGGTCAGGTGGGCGTCCAGCCGGCGGATGAACCAGCTCTGCAACCCGTCCTCGTCGCCCAGGCCCTCCTCGCGGATGCGCCGCTGGGCGCTCTCGCTGGCCTTCCACTGCCCCTTGGGGCACTCGTCGCCGCCCACGTGCACGTAGGTGCTCGGGAACAGCTCGATCAGCTCGTCGAAGACGTTCCTGTAGAACTCCAGGACGTGGTCGGTGACGGCCAGGACGTCACCGCTGATCCCCCAGCGCGTCCACACCGGGACCTCCCCGCTCTCGCCGAGTTCGGGGTAGGCGTGGATGGCCGCCTGCGAGTGGCCGGGGACGTCGACCTCGGGCACCACGGTGACGTGGCGCGCCGCGGCGTGGGCCACGATCTCGCGGATGTCGTCCCGGGTGTAGAAGCCGCCGTGCGGCCGACCGTCGAACACGGGCGGCTCGGCGGCACCGACCTGGCTCTCGGTGCGCCACGAGCCGACCTCGGTCAGCCGCGGGTACCGGCGGATCTCGACCCGCCAACCCTGGTCGTCGGTCAGGTGCAGGTGCAGCACGTTGAGCTTGTGGGTGGCCAGCAGGTCGATGAACCGCAGTACCTCCCGCTTGGGCATGAAGTGCCGGGCCACGTCCAGCATGACGCCGCGCCACCGGAAGCGGGGCGCGTCGGTGACGCGCACGGCGGGCAGGGTCCACTCCACACCGGTCAGGGGCGCTGAGCGGTAGGCCGCCGCTGGCAGGAGCTGGCGGAGGGTCTGCGCACCGTAGAACACCCCTGCCGGGTCGTGCCCGACGATCACCGCCTCCTCGGCGCCGACGGTCAGCCGGTAGCCCTCCGGAGCCAGTCCCGCGTCCGGGTCGACGCTGAGGCGGATGAGCGTCCCGTCGCCGTCACCGTCGCGGACAGGGAGGGGCAGTCCAGTCGATGCGCCGAGTTCACGCTGGAGCCACGCGAGCGTTCCCCGGGACTCGGCGTCGGCGGCCACCCTTGTGGCGGCGGTCAGGGTGAGGCCCTCCGACGTGCCCTGTTCCGTGTGGACGGGGCGGGGTACCAGGGGCCGGTCACCGAGACGGGGCGAGGAGGTGTCAGGCACGATCGGGTGCTCCTATCCGGTCTAGACCAATTACGGACATACTGTCACGAACGTGAACCGGGGTGCACCTCTCGCACCTCCCTGCCGGGCCACGTCCCTCCAACGGAGAGGGGCGCCCGCCCGGGGTGGGGCGAGCACCACCGAAGAACGGGCGCTGCCGTGATCGCCACGGCGGGAGGCCGGTTCCTACGGTGGGAACCGTGTGCTGAACCCGGTGGGCCAGGGACGAACCGAGAGTCGAGGGAAGCGGCGATGCGTTCACGGCGCGGTGCTCTTGAGGCGGTCACGAGAGGGCGGATCTGATGCTGTGGTCGATCCTCACAGCCGTGGCCGGGGCCTTCGTCCTGGCGCTCGGCTCCGCGCTCCAGGAACGCGACGCCGTCCGGGCGCCGGGTGAGCAGGTGGCCCGGGCCGGAGTCCTCCTCCACCTCGTGCGCCGCCCCCGGTGGCTGATCGGCAGCGGCGCCGCGGTCCTCGGGTCGGTCCTGCACCTGGTCGCCCTCAGCGGTGCGCCCCTGACCATCATCCAGCCGATCGGCGTCACGGGGCTCCTCTTCGCGATCGTCCTGTCATCGCTGTTCAACCGGCAAAGCGTCAGCGCCTGGCAGGTCGCCGCGGGCGTCGCCGTCATGGTTGGCCTCGGCGGGATGCTGTGGCTGTTCCCCCATGGCTCCCAGGCCCCCGCCATGGCCACCGCGACGGCGCTGTTCCTGGCTGGTGGCGCCCTCGGGTTCGGCGCCCTGGTCCACTTCACCGCGCACCGGATGCCCAGCGGGGTGCGCGCCCTCCTGCTCGCCCTGTCGGGAGGCGCGGCCATGGGCACCACGTCCGGCCTGGCGCGGGTCATCGCCGCGGGGGTGGCCCACGACTGGGTCGGCTTCATCACCTGGCTGCTGCCGCTCGCCGCGGCCACGGCGGTCTTCGGCGCCCTGCTCATGCAGAACGCCTACCGGACCGGCCACTTCGCCGCCGCCTACGCGGCCCTGCTCATCACCGACCCCGTCGTTGGCGTGGGCATCGGCATCTCGCTGCTGGGGGAGGGCGTCCCCGGCACCCCCGCGACCCAGGCGGCGGCCGCCGCCTTCGCCGCCGCGGCGATCGCGGGAACCATCGCGCTGGCCCGGACCCGCCACCGCAACCCCGAAGCGCAGGGCGCACCCTGTTCGGCGCCCGAGACCACGCGCTCCCACTGAACGTCGAAGGAGAGACCCCCATGACGACCGACCGAGTCCTGCGCATCCTCATCGCCACCGACACCTACCCCCCGGACGTCAACGGCGCCGGCTACTTCACGCACCGCCTGGCGGAGGGCCTGGCGCGGCGCGGGCACCGGGTCCACGTGCTGTGCCCCTCCGAGCGGGGCGAGCCGTACGTGACCGTGAACGAAGGGGTGACCGAGCACCGCGTGCGCTCGGGCCGGATCCCGGTGCACGACGCCATGCGTTTCGCGCTCCCCCTCGGGCTGAGCGGTCACGCCGACCGGCTCGTGTCGCGACTGGACCCGGACGTGGTCCACGTCCAGGGCCACTTCACCGTCAGCCGGGCGGCGATCGGCCGGGCGCGGGCCGCGCGCATCCCCGTCGTGCTCACCAACCACTTCATGCCCGACAACCTCTACGGCTACGTCCGCCTGCCCGAGGTGTTCCACAGGGCGACCGGGGCCCTGGCCTGGCGCGACATGGTGCGCATCGCCGCCATGGCCGACCACGTGACCACGCCGACCCCCCGCGCCGCGCGACTGCTGCTGGAGAAGGGGTTCGCCCGCCAGGTCGAGGACATCTCGTGCGGTATCGACCTGGAGCGGTTCCACCCCCGCCCGGAGGAGCGGACGGCCCTGCGCGCCGAGTTCGGGCTGCCCGACCGCGACACCATCGCCTTCGTCGGCCGGCTGGACGTGGAGAAGCGGATCGACGACACGATGCGCGCCCTGGCGCGGATCGTGCCCGAGCGGGACGCGCAGCTCGCCCTGGCCGGCACGGGCCAGCGGGAGCAGGAGCTGCGGGACCTCGCCGCCGAACTGGGGATCGCCGACCGGGTGCACTTCCTGGGGTTCGTCCCCGACGAGGCGCTGCCGCGGGTCTACGCCGCCGCGGACTGCTTCACCATCGCCAGCACGGCCGAGCTCCAGAGCATCGCGACCCTGGAGGCGATGTCGACCGGCCTACCGGTGCTCGCCGCCGACGCGATGGCCCTGCCGCACCTGGTGGAGGAGGGCGGCAACGGGTTCCTCTTCCCCCCGGGCGACATCTCGCGGATGGCCGAGCTCCTGCTGGAGGTCCTCGGCTCTCCTGAGCGGCGCCGCTCCATGGGCGAGGCCAGCCGCAGGCTCGTGGCGCGCCACGACCACCACCGGTCGCTGGAGCGGTTCGAGGCCGTCTACGAGAGCCTCCTGGTGAGCCCCCCGGTGCGCTCGAAGGTGCAGCGGACCATGGCCGCCTGACAGCCGTCACGGCGCGAAGGACAGGGGGATAAGTCCGTTTTGGTACTTTCCGTATTTTTTGCGATGCGTTCGGTGAACTCCGCGTCCTGCCGGAAATACCTGACGATGTGTGGTTCGAAGGCATCAGCGGACAGGCCGGCCTCGGTCGGATCGTCCGCGTCGGCAACCCGACGGAGGGCCTCGCCGAACGGCTGACCAGTGCCGAACGGGAGGCCAACCGCCACGAGCACGACATGTCCGAGTTCGAGCGAGAACGGATCGACCTGGAGCACCGGGTGAACCGGATGGAGGCCGAACTGGAGAACCTCCGCCAGCGGAGGCTGGAGGCCTACGCGCGCTGGTGGAACGCCCGGGACGACCGCGACCGCGCGCTCCACCTCTGCCGCAGGCTCCGGCGCCGGATCGACAGGCTCCGCCGCCGCGGCGGCGGAGCCTAGGGCCCGCACCTTCGCGCGGACCGCTGCTCCGCCTCGGTCCGTCCTTCATCGACGGTGGCCAAGACGTCGGAGACCGGGATGTCGGCCAGGGCGGTGCGGCGGGCGCCGGCTACGGCGTCGGCCAGTGTGGGCTCGGCGACGTCGCGGGTGAGCACGGTACGGGCATAGTCCTGAAGGGACTCTCCGGCCCTCGCCGCACGCACCCTCATCTCCCTGACCACGCCCTCCGGTATGCCCGTGATGGTGAGATCGGCCATGGGGCCATTCTCCCGCCGCCCACGGCGGTGGTACAACCGTTTCGCGTCGGCCGGGAACGGGCCTTACACGTCGCGGACGGGGCCCCGGACGGGGGGACCCTCCTGGGACAGGCGGGCCGCCACCTCCGCGGCCGCGTCCCTCAGGGCGGCCAGTGTCACCTGCACCGCCGGGCGCCGCAGAGCGGCCGGGCGCAGCACCGCGTACACGTGCCGCGCCGGGGCCGAGGCGGGCAGCTCCCGGAAGACCAGGCCGACCGGGGCCCCCACCATGGCCAGCGCGGGGACGGCGGCGATACCGATTCCGCGCGACACCAGGCTCAGGATCGTCCCCAGCCCCTCGAACTCCCAGGCGGCGGCGGGCAGCCCGCCCGCCTCCGCCATGAGCCGGTCCGTACCGTAGCGTGACCGCTCGCTCTCCGGGGCCACGATCCACGACTCCCCCAGGAGGCGGTCCAGTTCCAGGGGCTCCCGGGGGTCCGCGAGCCGGTGCTCCTCGGGCACGGCCAACACCAGCGGATCGCGCAGCAGGTGGATGTGGCGCAGCCCTCCGTCCGGGTCGCGCCCCGGGTGCTGGCCGGTCCAGTCGTCGACGAGCGCGACATCCACCTCCCGTGAGCGCACTTTGTGCGTACCGGTCGCCAGGAGCGTCTGCCGCAGCAGCAACTGCATCCCCTGGTGCTCGCGCAGCGCGCGGGCCAGCAGCGGCGCCAGGGCCACGGCCGCGGTCGGGAACGCCGTCACGGTCACCACACCGACCGCCACGTCGGCCTGCTCGGCGAGGATCGACTCGGTGGCCTCCACCAGGGAGAGGATCTTCTCCGTCTGGTCCACCAGCAGTCGGCCGGCGTCGGTCAGCTCGGCCCCCCTGGCGGAGCGGTCCAGCAGCGCCACCCCGGTCTCCCGCTCCAGGGCGGCCAACTGCTGGGACACGGCGGAAGGGGTGTAGCCCAGGGCCGCGGCGGCCCCGGCGATGGTGCCCCGGAGGCCGAACTCGCGCAGGAGCTGGAGCCGTCGAAGATCGAGCATAAGTACATCTTATGCTCAGCATCGAAAAGACTCGCTTGTGCTGATGAAATCGAACAGGCACCCTGAGTAGTGACAGACCGCCCACCCGGAGTGCGGTCGAAGCCAGAGCATGAGCCGGAGATGAGTCTCGATGACCGTCACTGTGTCCGCGACCCTCGCCGTCAACGAAGCCCTCGACGAGAAGCGCCGCCAGGGGGTGCGCGTCCTGCCGCTCGGCTTCGGTGAGGCCGGCCTCCCGGTCCACCCCGTCCTGCGGGACCAGCTCACCGCGGGCAACGGCGCCAACGCCTACGGACCGGTCGCCGGATCCCCGGCCCTGCGGGAGGCGGCCGCCGGATACTGGGAGCGGCGCGGGCTTCCCACCGACCCGGACCTGGTCATCGCCGGCCCCGGGAGCAAACCGCTCCTCTACGGACTGCTGCTCGAACTGGGCGGCGACACCGCCATCGCCGCGCCCAGTTGGGTCAGCTACGCGGCCCAGAGCCGACTCCTCGGGCGGCGCCCGCTCATGGTCCCCACCGCCGCCGGTCAGGGCGGGGTGCCCCACCCCGACCTGCTGCACGCCTCCGTGACCGAGGCACGCGAGCAGGGCCGCACCGTCAACGCCGTCATCGTCACCCTGCCCGACAACCCCACCGGGACCGTCGCCGACGAGGACACCGTCCGCAGACTGGCCGACGTGGCCCGCGAACTCGACCTCGTGATCGTCTCCGACGAGATCTACCGGGACCTCGTCCATCCGGCCGAGGTGACGGGGGCCCGCACCCGGGTGCCCAGCCCCGCCGAATTCGCGCCCGAGCGCACCGTCGTCTCCACCGGACTGAGCAAGAACCTGGCCCTGGGCGGATGGCGGATCGGGGTCCTGCGACTGCCCGACTCCGCGATCGGCCACCGCCTGCGCGGCGGCCTGCTCGGCGTGGCCAGCGAGATCTGGTCGAGCCCGTCCGCGCCCGTCCAGGCGGCCGCCGCCCACGCCTTCACCGAACCCGCCGAACTCACCGACCACGTCGACCACAGCCGACGCCTGCACGGCATCGTCGCGCGCGCCGTCACCGACGTGTTCGCCCGCGCGGGTACCTCGGTCGTTCCACCGCGCGCGGCGTTCTACCTCTACCCCGACTTCGCCCCCCACCGCGACCGGCTGGCCGCCCTGCACGGCGTCACCACGGGGCCGGAGCTGACCGGGCTGCTGCTGGAGCGGTTCGGTGTGGGCGTCCTGCCCGCGGTGGAGTTCGGGGAGGGCACCGACGCCCTGCGGATGCGGGTCGCCACCAGCCTCCTGTACGGGGACACCGCCGAGCGGCGCTACGCCGCGCTCGCTGCCACGGACCCGCTGGAGCTGCCGTGGATCCGCGCCCATCTGGACCGGCTGGAGCGGGTCCTGGACACGCTGCTCGCCGGGGAGCCCGAACCGGTGTCCGTCGCCGACCGCGCCGACGACGCGGCACCGCAGTACTGCTGAGGGCCCCGGCCCGGCCGCCGCGTGTAAGGGGGTGCGGCGGCCGGGCCGGCGGGATCAGGACGCGGGGGCGGCCGCGGGGGCGCCGCGCCGCGCCAGTTCCCGGCTCGGAGCGATCACGGACCGGTAGTGGTCGATGAGCTGGTCGCCGACGGCCTCCCAGGTCCGGTGCTCCACCGAGGGCCTGGCCTGGGCTGCCATGCGTCGGCGCACGTCGGTGTTGTGTACCAGGCGGCCCACCGCGACCCGCAGTTCGCGCACCGAGTCCGAGCGGTACAGCAGGCCGTTGTGCCCGTCCGAGATCAGGTCCAGCGGACCGCCCGAGGCCGGCCCCACGGCGGGGACCCCGGAGGCCAGCGCCTCCTGCACCGCCTGGCAGAAGGTCTCGTCGGCGCCGGTGTGCACGAACACGTCCAGCGAGGCGTACAGCCGCGACAGCTCCTCGCCGGTCTTCTGGCCGGTGAACACCGCATCGGGCATGTGGCGGCGCAGCCGGGCGCGCTCGGGGCCGTCGCCCACCACGACCAGCCGCACCCCGCGCAGCTTGGCCACGTGGGTCAGCAGGTGTACGCGCTTGTCCTTGGACAGGCGCCCCACGTAGCCGACGAGTACCTCGCCGTTGGGTGCGAGGCGGCGGCGCAGCTCCTCGTCGCGGTGCTCGGGGGCGAAGCGCCGGGTGTCCACACCGCGCTGCCACAGGTGCAGGCGCGGGAAGCCGTGCGAGGTCAGGTCCTCCATCGTGGGCGAGGACGGCACGAGGGTGCGGTCGACCGCCGAGTGCACGCGGCGCAGCATCGACCACACCACCTCGGTGCGGCGCAGACCGTACCGCTGCGCGAACCCCGCCAGGTCGGTCTGGAACACCGCGACGGTCGGCAGGGCCCACCGGCGGGCCGTGTCCACGGCCGCGTTGCCGAGCAGGGCGGGGGAGGCCAGGTGCAGCACATCGGGGGAGAAGGCGCGCACCGCCGCGGTCAGGGTGCGCCGAGCGGGCATCCCCACGTGGAAGTCCCGGTAGAAGGGCAGCGGCAGGGAGGGCATCCGGATGACCGGGAACCCCTTGTAGGAGGAGGGACCGTGGCCCGGCGCCACGACCATGGCCTGGTGGCCGCGGGCGGCCAGCGTCTCCAGGACCCGGCACACGGAGTTGGTGACACCGTTCACCTGGGGGAGGAACGACTCGGTCACGACCGCCACACGGAGCGGCGCCCCGTCGGAGGCGAGAGGGGCGGCCGCGGGGGTTGGGGACTGGCGCGGGGACATGAGGCGGGCTCCCAACACGAAGGGGGATGACGTCCCTCGAAACTAGGCTTCGGGGGTGAACCGTGGTTGGGTGCAGGGGGAACCCCACCGGAAGGCGGGGCGTGGTTTCGCTGAGCGCGCGGTGACACCGCCCGCTGGCTCTGGAGGCCGCACGGTGACCCGCCGGTGGCCGCGGCCTGCCCTACGGCAAGACGCAGACGACACGAAGGAGGCGTCCGGTGACGCTCGTGGAATGGGCGGAACTCGTCCGCAACGAGTTGGGGCTGGCCGGCACCGACGCGCTGGAGAAGGGGGATGTCGACCGCATCCTGGACCTGACGAGGGACGCCGCCCACTCCGTGGCGCGCCCCGCCGGGCCGCTCACCGTCTACCTTCTCGGTGTCGCGGTCGGCCGGGGCGCGGACCCGGAGAACGCGGCCGCCGTCCTCAGTCGGCTCGCGCTCGCCCAGGCGGACGAGGGTGAGGAATCGGTGAACGTGTAGCGGACACGTGAATGTGACGCTCTCGTGACTTTCCGGTGTGAATCTGACACCACCGGTACACCGCCCCCGTGGTGGAGAACTCCATACCCCCATCTGAGTGCGATAGGGAGATCCCCGCATGGATCAACTCATCGAGATGGCCGGCGTCGTCAGCAGTGTCATCTGGGGACCGTTCGTCCTCATCCCGCTGCTGTTCGTCGTCGGCCTCTTCCTCACCGTCCGGCTCAAGCTCATCCAGCTCCTGCGCCTGCCGCACGCCCTGTGGCTGGCCTTCGTCCGCCGCAAGGAGGACGAGTCCGTCGCCGGGGACATCTCCCACTACCAAGCCCTGAGCACGGCGCTCGCCGCCACCGTCGGCGTCGGCAACATCGGCGGCGCGGCCCTGGCCATCGGCGTCGGCGGCCCCGGCGCCCTGTTCTGGATGTGGGTCGTGGGCCTGCTCGGCATGGCCACCAAGTACAGCGAGGCCCTCCTGGGCGTCCTGTACCGCCGCACCGACGCCAAGGGCGAGCAGAGCGGCGGCCCGATGTTCTACCTCAAGTACGGCCTGCCGGGCGGCTTCGGCACCACGCTGGGCGTGGCCTTCGCCGTCTTCGGTGCCGTCGCCGCCTTCGGTATCGGCAACGGCGCCCAGGCCAACACCGTCGCCCAGCAGGTGAGCAGCGTGACCCCGCTCGCCCCGTGGGTCATCGGCCTCATCCTGATGATCGCCGCCGGCGCCGTCATCCTCGGCGGCATCAAGAGCATCGGCCGTGTTGCCTCCGCCTTCGTGCCGGTCATGATCATCGCCTACGTCGGCATCGCCCTGGTGATCCTCGTCTTCAACTGGGCGGAGATCCTCCCGGCGCTCCAGCTCGTGGTCACCGACGCCTTCACCGGCACCTCCGCGGCCGGCGGCTTCGCCGGGGCGGGCCTCATGCTCGCCATCCAGCAGGGCTTCGCGCGCGGCATCTTCTCCAACGAGTCGGGCCTGGGCACCGGCGCCATCGCCGCGGCCGCGGCCAAGACCCGCCAGCCGGTCCGCCAGGCGATGGTCTCCATGACGCAGACCTTCATCGACACCCTCATCGTGGTGACCATGACCTGCCTGGTCATCATCACCACCGGGGTCTGGCAGGCCGAGGACAGTGAGGACGGCTCGCTGCTCACCTCACAGGCCATGTCCAGCGGACTGGAGGCCATCAGCCCGGGCCTGGCCCCGCTCGGCACCTACGTCGTGGCCGTGGCCGTCGCCGTGTTCGCCTTCACCACCCTGCTCGGCTGGGCCTACTACGGCGAGCGGTGCGTGGAGTTCCTCGGCGGGCGCAGGATGGTCTTCCCCTACCGGCTGGTGTTCATCGCGGTCATCTTCGTCGGCGCGGTCGCCGACCTGGCCGACGTGTGGCTGTTCAGCGACATCGCCAACGGGCTCATGGCGCTGCCCAACCTCGTCGGGCTCCTGCTGCTGTCGCCGGTCATCGTGCGGGAGACGCAGAAGTTCTTCGCCCACCCGGACTGGAAGAACCCGGACGCGCTCATGGACGACGTGCGTAGCTGACGCACCCCGGAGGCACGGAGGGGGACCGCGCCCGGCGCGGTCCCCCTCGCGTTGCGTTGCACCCCGGCGGCTTCGACGACAAGCACGTGGTCACCGTGTTCGTGTCCATGCCCCGCAGGCTTTCCGGCCGTCTACCACCAGGCGTGAAAATGGTGCACCGGGCCCTGGCCGCCGCCCGCGTCGATCTCGCCGGAGCGGCGGATGGCCTCGGTCAGGTAGGCCTTGGCGTCGGCGACGGCGGAGGCCGTGTCGCGGCGCTGCGGCAGCAGGGCGGCGATCGACGACGACAGCGTGCACCCGGTGCCGTGGGTGTTGCTGGTCGCCACCCGGGGGGCGCGCAGCTCCACCGGCTCCGCCCCGCGCGAGACGAGCACGTCGACGCTCTCCTCGCCCGCCAGGTGGCCGCCCTTGAGTAGGACGGCGCGCGGCCCCAGGTCGAGCAGCCGCTTCGCCTGGCCGTGCATGGCGGCCACGTCGGCGGCCTCATCCTCGCCCAGCAGGTCGGCCGCCTCCGGCAGGTTCGGCGTGATGAGGTCCGCGCGCGGCAGGAGCAGGGTGCGCAGCGCCTCCACGGCGGAGGCCTCCAGCAGCCGGTCGCCGCTCTTGGCCACCATCACCGGGTCCACCACCACGTTGGGCAGGCCGTGCTCGGCGACCGCCTCCGCGACGGCGGCGGTGATCCCGGCGTTGGCGAGCATGCCGACCTTGACCGCGTGCACGGCGGCGTCGGTGAACAGGGTGTCCATCTGCTGGGCGACGAAGTCGGCCGGGACCCCGTGCACCCCGGTCACGCCCCGGGTGGACTGCGCGGTCAGCGCCGTCACCACGGACATCCCGTAGGTCCCGTGCGCGGAGAAGGCCTTGAGGTCGGCCTGGATACCGGCGCCCCCGCTGGGGTCGCTGCCGGCGATGGACACGATGTTGTACGCGCTCACGTGGCGTTCCTTCGCTAGTACGAACTAGGGCAGGTTCGACGGGTGTGATCTGGTTCGTTGGCGGCGCAGACCCCGTCCTTCGGGGCGGGGAGAGCCGCCCCACCCCGCAATGTCGTCGACCCCCACTATGGTCTGGTCCTGGATCGAGGGGAGGTGGTCCCACCATGCTGACCGGGTTCCGGTACCGCTTGTCGCTCACCGACGAGCAGGCCGAGCAGTGTCAGGCCTACGGCCACCTCTGCCGTGCGGTGTGGAACACCGCCCTGGACCAGCGCCGCCAGGCCGTCCAACGGTGGCAGAGAGGCTACGATCAGCCCTGCTGCGGCTACCACCTCCAAGCCGCGCAGCTCGCCGAAGCCAAGAAAGAAGAGACCTGGCTGCGGGCCGCCCCGTCGCACATCCTCCAATAGACGTTGAGGGACCTGGAGCGGGCCTGCCGCGATCACGGCACGTTCGGTGTGCGCTGGCGCGCCAAGGGGCGGTGGAAGCCCTCCTTCCGCTTCCCAGACGGGCCGCGTATCGGAGTCCAACGCCTGGGGCGCAGGTGGGGGCGGGTGAAGCTGCCCAAGCTGGGGTGGGTGCGCTTTCGCTGGTCGCGCGCTCCCCAGGGCACGATCCGGTCGGCGACCGTCTCCCGCGAGGGCGGGCACCGGTACGTGTCGCTGCTGTGCGAGGACGGTGGGCACACCCCCGGCGGGCACACCGTGCCGGACTCGGCGGTGGGGGTGGACCGCGGGGTGGCGGTGGCCACCTCGGAGGGGGACCTGTTCGACCGCGCGTTCCAGAGCCCGAAGGAGGCCGAGCGCGAACGCCGCCTGCGGCGCAGGCTCTCGCGGCAGCGCAGGGGGTCGAAGAACCGGGACAGGACCGGGGCGGCGCTGTCCACGCTCACCGGTCGGGTCCGTGCCCGGCGTGCGGACTTCGCCGCCCAGACCGCGCACCCGCTGTGCACCGAGAACGCGGTCGTGGTGCTGGAGAGGCTCAACACGAAGGGCATGACCGCCTCGGCCAAGGGCACCGTGGATGCCCCGGGCCGCAATGTCCGGCAGAAGGCGGGGTTGAACCGGGCGATCCTGGCCAAGGGCTGGCACGGTTTCACGCTCGCCTGTCAGAACGCGGCCCGGCGCACGGGGACCCGGATCGTGGAGGTCGACCCCGCCTACACGTCGCAGACCTGTTTCGAGTGCAAGCATGTGGACCCGTCCTCGCGTGAGAGCCAAGCGCGGTTTCGGTGCACCGGGTGCGGGCACACAGCTCACGCGGACGTGAACGCGGCCCGCAACACTCTTTCGCGCGGATGGACTAACTCCTTACCGGGGTGAACCGTGTCAGCCTGTGGAGACCTCTGGGGTGCCATGTCGGTGAAGCAGGAACCAGCGCGTGCCGCGAGGCGCGAGCGCCACCGGGCCGTCAGGCCCGGTCCCTTCAGGGCCGGGAGGAAGTCAACTCAGCCGGAGGGGATCCGGCACCCCGCGCAGTCGGGGCGCGGCGGCCCCGGAGGTGGTGTGCCCGAGGCTAGCGCACCGGGTCGGAGCTGGGCTTGGAGGCGGCGGCCTTGGCCTTGGCGCGGTGCTCGTAGACGATCGCGGCCACCACCACGGCGAAGCCGACCGCCATGAAGGCCAGCGTCACCGGGACGTCGGTGGGCGCCACGACGGTACGGTCCTCGGTCTGCCAGGGCCACAGGGCGCGCAGCGATCCGGCCATGAGCCCGGTGAGGACGACCAGGGTGACGTGGTGGAAGTTCTCCAGCAGGAACTGGAGGAGCTTGACGAACAGCGACAGGCCCACGAGGGCGCCCAGCGCGAAGGCGCCCATGTAGACCAGGTCCAGGTCCTTCAGCGCGTCCTTGGTGGGTACGTACAGGCCGACCGCGACCAGGATGAACGAACCGGACACCCCGGGCAGGACGAGGGCGCAGATGGCGACGGAGGCGACGAGGAAGACCACCACCGGGTTGGTGGGCAGGTTCGCCCCGGGAAGCCCGGTCAGGGTGAACGACAGCGCCGCGGCGGCCAGGGCGAGGACGTAGTGCCAGCCCCGCCACGTCTTCCCCGAACCGGAGTAGGGGACCCACAGGCAGGCCAGAACCAGGCCGAAGAAGAGGGCATAGGCGTACTGGGTGTACTCCTCGACCAGGGGTGCGATGAGCATCAGCGCCAGCAGCAGAGCGACCACCATGCCCACGAGGGCCGGCAGCAGCACGTTCCAGTCCACCTGCCGGAACTGCTCCCGGGCGCGCGTCGGCCCGAGGCCGCGTGGAACGTCGGTGACCCAGCGCTTGATACCGCTGACCATGTGGCCGGCGCCGCCGATCAGTTGGTCGTAGATGCCGACCATGAGCGCGACCGTGCCGCCGCTGATCCCGGGCAGCGCCTCGGAGGTGCCCACGGCCCCGCCGCGCACCGCGTTGAAGATGTAGGAGCCTACTGATTTGGCCATCTGAGTTGTGGGGCGCGCGCCCGGATGCTCCGGGAGGGGTGCGCGCCGTCCTCCGTCCTAGGGGTGTCGCCGACCCACCCGGTGGTCGGATGAGGGCTGGCTGAAGGGGATGCCGTGCCCGGTCCGGCGAAGCGGTCCGGGCACGATCCGAGTCTAGGACGTATCCGTTATAGGGCGGGGGCGCGGAGTGCGGGGCGGATGACGGGGCCGTCGTCCGCGGCGGCCCTCCTGGCCACCGATGACGCCCACCGGTAGTCCTGTTTGCCCACTGCCGTGCGCCGGACGCGGTCCACCATGTGGACGGTGCGCGGCACCTTGAAGCCGGCGAGCCGCCCCCGGCAGTGCTCCCGCAGTTCGGCGGCGCGGAGCGCGGTTCCCGGGACCGTGGCGACCAGGGCGGTCACCCGTTGGCCCAGGTGCTCGTCGGGCGCCGGGACGACGATCGCGTCCGCCACCGAGGGGTGCTCCTTGAGGACGGCCTCGACCTCCTCGGGGTAGACCTTCTCCCCGGCGGTGTTGATGACGACGCTGCCCCGGCCCAGCAGCACGACCGAACCGTCGGCGCCCAGCGTGCCGTAGTCGCCGGACAGCGCCCAGCGCCGACCGTCGGGGCCGACGGGGAAGGTCCGACCGGTGGCCTCGGGGTCGTTGTAGTAGCCCAGCGGGATGCGTCCGGTGCGGGCGATGCGGCCGATGTCCGGCGAGCCGGGCGGCAGGGGCCGCAGGGACTCGTCCAGTACGGCGATACTGCCGCCCATGGTGAAGGTGCGGTGGTCCTCGGGGTGGCCGGAGTCGTCGGGGCCGGTCGCCGATCCGCACGCCCCCGTCTCCGAGCCGCCGTAGGAGTCGGCCAGGGCGATGTCCTCGCGCCAGGCGCGCCACAGGGCGCGCGCCGCCGGGGTCAGCGGGGTCCCGCCCGAGCGCACCGACCTCAGGCCGGGGCACAGCAGCGGCTTGGCGAGCAGGTGCAGGGCCAGGGGCCGCGCCATGGCGTCCCCGACCAGTTGGACGGCGTGGACGCTCTCCCGGTGGGCCAGGTCGACCACGCGCCCGGGGCGGAAGCTGCGGTCGGTCGAGAGCACGGTGGTCCTGCCGCTCAGCAGCATGCACAGGGCGTTCCACTGGCCGGCGGCGTGCATCAGGGGGCCGAGGACCAGCAGCCGCAGCGGGGAGTTGCGCGCGGCGCGGTCGGCGACCTCCTCGGCGGTGCGGGCACGCGGCAGGCCGGGGGGCCGCAGTTCCAGGGCCGCGTGGAAGATGTCGGCCTGCCGCCACAGCACCCCCTTGGGGTGGCCGGTGGTGCCGCCGGTGTAGAGCAGGTAATGGTCGTCCCCAGAGGCCGGGGGCAGAGCGGACGGGTCCGCGGACGCGGCGGCGAGGGCCTCCTCGTAGCCGGTGCCGGCCAGGCCGCCGGATCCGCTGCCGTCCTGGAGCAGGAGCACGTGGCGCAGGCGCGGCAGGTCCGGGCGGACGGTGTCCACCCGGGCGGCCAGGGACTCCTCGGCGATCAGCGCGACCGCGTGGGACCCGGCGAGTACGTGTCGCAGTTCGCCCTCGACGTAGCGGTAGTTGACGTTCACGGGGACTGTGCCCGCGTACAGGGCGCCGAGGAAGGACTCCAGCCATTCGGCGCGGTTGAACGCCAGGACCGCGACGTGCTCCCCGGGGCGCACCCCGGCCTCCAGCAGGTGCGCGGCCAGGCGCAGGGCGCGGTCCCGCAGGGCTCGGAAGGAGAGGCGTCGCGGTCCGGCGATGAGCGCGGTGCGGTCGGGGACCGCCTCGGTCACGGCGTCGAGGAGCCGGGGCAGAGAGAAGGGGGCGTCGGGGGACGCTGCTGTGGGCACGCCTGGCCTCCCTGGAACGTGGTTGCGGGCCGTCGGGTACGGGCGTCGGCGACGTCCCGGCCATCGGGGCGGTGCTGTTGTGTGCCGACCGTACCCCCCCGCCTCCCCGGCGATGAGCGGTCGGGGTTGTGGAGCCGGTCACCAGGGGTGGAATCCCAGGTCACGCTGGGTTTCGATCTCCCTGGTCGCGGGGTTTCGGGGGTCGTTCGGCGGAGGGTGCCGGGTTCGGGCGGGGCGGGTGATATGCGTCACCCGTCGTGGCGCTCGGTGTTCCTGGGGCCTGTGGGGGCTCGATCCGGCCCGATCGTGGGTAAGAACCCAGGTGACAGGCGGTCAAGGGCGATCGGAGTGATCAGATGAGCCACACCCAGCACCCGGGCATCGGGGAACCCGGCGGACGGACGCTCTCCAGCGAGGAGCACATCGAACTCGCGCGGACGCGGTCGGCGCACAACTACGCGCCCCTGCCCGTCGTGATCGCCGAGGGACGGGGGGCCTGGGTGACCGACGTGGAGGGCCGCCGGTACCTGGACTGCCTGGCCGGGTACTCGGCCATGAACTTCGGCCACGGCAACCCGGACCTGCTCGCCGCGGCCCACCGCCAGCTCGACCGTGTGACGCTCACGAGCCGTGCCTTCCACAACGACCGTTTCGGCCCCTGGGTCGCCGCCCTGGCCGACCTGGCGGGGAAGGAGCGGGTCCTGCCGATGAACACCGGCGCCGAGGCGGTGGAGACCGCCGTCAAGGTGGCCCGCAAGTGGGCCTACGAGGTCAAGGGCGTCCCCGACGGGGAGGCGACCATCATCGTGGCCGGCGGCAACTTCCACGGCCGCACCACCACGATCGTCTCCTTCTCCTCCGACTCCGAGGCCCGCGACGGCTTCGGCCCCTACACCCCCGGGTTCAGGACGGTGCCCTACGGCGACGCGCGGGCCGTCGAGGAGGCCGTCGACGCCACCACGGCCGCGGTCCTCGTCGAACCCGTGCAGGGGGAGGCGGGCGTCATAGTCCCTCCGCAGGACTACCTGCCGCGGATCAGGGAGGTCTGCGATCGCGAACGGGTGCTGTTCATCGCCGACGAGGTCCAGTCGGGCCTGGGGCGCACCGGCACCGTCCGCGCGTGCGAGCACAGCGGTGTGGTGCCCGACGCCTACCTGTTCGGCAAGGCGCTCGGCGGCGGCATCCTCCCGGTGTCGGCGATGGTGGCCGACGAGGACGTCCTCGGGGTCCTCCGCCCCGGCCAGCACGGCAGCACGTTCGGCGGCAACCCCCTCGCGGGGGCCGTGGGGCATGCGGTCACCACGATGCTGGCCGAGGGGCCCTATCTGGAGAACGCCCGCCGCCTGGGCGAGTTGCTCGACCGCCGCCTCAAGGAGTTGGTGGGCGACGGCGTCGTCGCGGCGCGCAGCATCGGACTCTGGGCGGGGGTCGACGTCGACCCCGCGCTGGGCACCGGCAAGGAGCTGTGCCTGAGGCTGGCCGAGCACGGAGTCCTGGCCAAGGACACCCACGGACCCACCGTCCGCCTGTCACCGCCGCTGGTGATCAGCGAGGAGGACCTCGACTGGGGCCTGGACCGCTTCGCCGAGGTCCTCGACGAGCTCAGGGAGCGCTAGAGGCACCGTCGGGCGGTGGGGCGGACGCCCCGCCCGAGGGTGAGGCCGCGGTCTCCGAATCCTCCGAGGCCGCGGCCTCCGGGCGGTCCAGGGGGCCGCCGAGCTCGGCGGCCAGCAGCTCCGAGTCCACGCGGTCGAGGGTCTCCTGGGAGGCGAACAGCGTCCGCTCCGGCCCCTCCTCCACCTGGAGGCGCACCCGGTCGGCGATGGAGAGCTGGCCCTGGGCGGTGGGGTGGAAGCTCGCCCGGTCGATGCGCAACCCCTGGCCCAGTTGCTCTCCGAGGACGATGCCGTTCAGCCACGACTCCTCGGCGCTGACCTCGTACCCGTTGAGCGCGGAGAAGGTGTTGACGTACTCCACGCTGCCGACCCCGCGCTCCCCGTAGACGTCGCCGTCCAGCCGGTAGACGGTGTCGCGGATGCGGTCGTTGAGCCGTTGCCCGACCCCGTTCAGCCACTGCTGGTCGCTCACGGTGAGGGTGTAGTACATCCCCTCGGGCTCCTCCGGGAACAGCCGCGGGTAGCCGAGCACGAGGACGCGGGCGTCGGGCGCGCGGTCGCGGATCTGGCCGATGATCTCGACCAGGTCCTCCTCGAACCGGTCCAGCCGCTCGGTGATCTCGTCCTCCTGCCCGGTGCACACCCCGCTCTCGATCAGCGGCATCCGCACCATGCAGGTGCGCAGGACGGGGATGAACCCCAGGTCGTTGCCGCCGATCCCGAGGGTGACCAGGGACGTGTGCTCGGTGACCCGGTCTATCTGCGACTCGGGGGTGCCGATCTCCTCCAGCAGCTCCCGGCCCCGGTGACCGCTGCACGCGTAGAAGCCGAGGTCCCCGGCGAAGGAGAACTCCTCCGCGATCACCCGGGAGTAGGCGTGCTCGGAACGCCAGCAGCCTCCCGGTTCCCCGGTCCCGGCCTCGTAGTCCCCGGCACCGTCCCCCGAGGAGTAGGAGTCGCCCAGCGCCACGTAGTTGCCCCACAGGGCCGCCTCCTGCGGCTCCAGGACCACCCGTCCGTCGCTCACCTCGTCCTCGGTGAGGGGAGGGAGCTCCTCGACGGGGCAGACGCCCCCGGTGGACTCGCACCACAGGCGCACGAGCGCCTCGCGGCTGGTGGGCACGACCAGGGTGAAGACCAGGGCCATGGCCGCCACCGCGGCGGTGACCAGGGCGGCGCGGGCGCGGCGCCGGCCTTTCGGCCGGTCTCGCGTCGGCCTGTGACCGGGCCGGCCGAACTCGGGGGACTCCGGGACGGGGGGGTCCTCCCGGGACGGGGGAGCGGGGGTCGAGGCTCCGTCATCACGCATTGACACGTCCGCTTACGCCTCCCGGGTCCGGACCGTCCTTGTTGCCAGCGACAGACTACCCGCACGGATCGGTCCTGGTCGGATGAGGCAGGACCGGCCCAGCGGCGGCCAATCCCGCTGGGACGGTCCCTGCCCTCCGTGCCAGGGAGGCGGTTCCCACTCTGCCGGATCCCCAGGGGGCCCGGTAGAGCGAAGTCCACAAACTTAGGTGGAAAACCTGGTAGGACCGGACTACATCCGGGACGGAGGCGGCACCGGGGAGCGCAGGGTGAACGCCCCGGGCCCGGGCCCGTGTTCGCGCAGGTGTTCGGAGCGCCGCAGCGCCTCACGGCCGGTGACCTCGTCGGCACGGGCCCACCACAGGGTGCGCTCCACGGTCGGGAACACCCCGGTCCGCGCGCGGAAGGCCAGGAGGTCGGTGTGCGCGGCCGTCACGAAGTCCCGCAGACCCACCGGTGACGTCCACAGGGCCACCGTGCGATGCTCCTCGTCCCCGTCCTCGGTGTGGACCTCGCCCAGGGAGTCGGGGTGGCCACGGGCCCGGTCCCGCAGCGCCCGGGTGAGGAGGGCCAGCGCGCCGCGGTGGTCCGCGTCCGCGGACACGGTGAGCGCCTCGGCCAGAACGGTCGGCCCGCGCTCTCCGGTCCGCGGTGCGGGCAGACCGGCGGGGGAGGGCGGAGCGGTGGTGTCGGGGGTGTTTCGCCAAGGGATCTGGGTCCGCATCGAAGACTCCGAATAACAGTGGACTGCGATAAAGGGTCCACTTTGGCTCTGGTGGACCTCGCCTTTCAGGTGCCATTCTGGTGGGAGGTGTGCCCACGCAGTAGATCCAATGGAGCGAAAAATGGACCCTTCTCGGACGGTGGCCTCCCTCGTCGACCATCTCGGCGCCTGGACGGACGGGGACGGGCCGCTCTACCGTCGGCTTGCAGCCGGCCTGCGCGGCCTGGTCGGCCAGGGCACGCTCACGGCGGGCGAGCGGCTGCCCTCCGAACGGGCGCTCGCCACGGCCCTGCGCGTCAGCCGAACCACGGTCGTGGCCGCCTACGACGCCCTGCGCTCGGACGGCGTCCTCGACAGCAGGCGGGGCAGCGGAACCAGGGTCAGCGCCAGCGTCGGCCCGGTGCGCTCCGACGGCTGGGTGCCCGGCAGCCACGCCAACCCGATGTACCAGAACCTGCTGCGTGACACCCCGAAGGTCATCTCCGTGGCCTGCCTGCGCACGCCGGCACTGGAGGCCGTGGCGGAGGCCGTCCGCGATGTCGTGGACCACGACCTGCCCGCGCTCATGGCCGACGACACCTACCACCCGCGCGGGCTGCCCGTGCTGCGCGAGGCCGTCGCTGACCACTACACCGGCCGGGGGCTGCCGACCACACCCGACCAGATCGTGGTCACGACCGGGGCCCACCAGGCGGTCGTCCTCGTCTCCCAGCTCTACCTGCGGGAGGGTTCACCCGTGGTCACGGAGGACCCCGGTTTCGCGGGCTGCCTGGACCTCATGCGCGACCGGGGAGCGCGCTTCCACCCCGTTTCCCTGGACGGCCAGGGCATCGACGCCAACGGCGTCCGTCGGGCCGTCGCCGAGCACGCCCCCCACCTGATCTACACCATGCCCTCGTACCACAACCCGACCGGCGTGCTCATGTCAGCGGCCCGCCGCCGTGAACTGGGCGAGCTGTCGGCCAGGTGCGGCGTCCCGATCCTGGAGGACAACGCCTACACCGGCATGCGCGCCCCGGACGAGCCCCCGCCGATCGCCGCCCACGCCCCCCGGGAAGCCGAGGTGATCACGGTCGACTCGCTGTCCAAGGTGGGGTGGGCGGGCATCCGCCTGGGCTGGCTGCGGGCGCCCACGGAGATCGCGATGCGGCTGAGCCGCCGCAAGGTCCTGGCAGACTTGGGCAGCCCCCTGCTGGACCAGGCCGTGGCCGTGCGGCTGCTGCGCGGCTACGACGCGCTCGCCGCCCGGCGCTCTGAGCAGTTGACGGAGGCGCTCGACCGGGCGGAGCGCCTGCTGCGCGCCTCCGTGCCCTCTTGGGAGTGGGAGCGGCCCGCGGGCGGGGGAGCCCTGTGGATCCGGCTGCCCGGGGCGGACGCCCGGGAGTTCGCCCAGGTCGCCCTCTCCCACGGGGTCGAGATCATGGCGGGTCCGGTGATGACCTCCAGCGGCGGAGAGCGGTTCGCCGAGTACATCCGGCTGCCCTTCGCCTACGACGAGGAGACGCTGGAGGAGTTGGTGCGGCGGCTGAGCCGGGCCTGGCGCGAACTCGACCGCCACGGCCCCGTCGTGGCCGACCCCGCGCGGGTCGTGGTCTGAACGGCCCGCGACAGCGGTGGGGGCGGCCTCTCACGTGGAGAGGCCGCCCCTGACACGTACACACCGCACCCGGTTCCGATCGGGATCGGACCGCGCCGCCAGGCGTCCGTTGAGGGCGGTGGCGGGTGACGGGTGGGCCGGACCGCGCCGCCAGGCGTCCGTTGAGGGCGGTGGCGGGTGACGGGTGGGCCGGACCGTGCCGACGCGCAAGCCCTAGAAGCTGACCGCGCGGGCCTTGGCGAAGCGCTCCTGGACGTCGGCCCAGTTGACCACGTTCCAGAACGCCTTGACGTAGTCCGCCTTCACGTTCTTGTACTGAAGGTAGAAGGCGTGCTCCCACATGTCCAGCATCAGCAGCGGGACCGTGCTGTGGGGGATGTTGGCCTGCTGGTCGTAGAGCTGCTCGATGATGAGCCGCTGGCCCAGCGGCTCGTAGGCGAGGATCGCCCAGCCCGAACCCTGGATGCTGTTGGCCGCCGCGCCGAAGTGGGCGCGGAAGGCGTCGAAGGAGCCGAACTGGTCGTCGATGGCGGCGCCCAGTTCGCCCTCGGGCTTGTCACCGCCGTCGGCGGAGAGGTTCTGCCAGAAGATGGAGTGGTTGACGTGTCCGCCCAGGTGGAAGGCGAGGTTCTTCTCCAGCATCGGGATGGTGCCGAAGTCGTTCTTCTCCCGGGCCTCCGCCATCTTCTCCAGGGCGGTGTTGGCACCGGCCACGTAGGCGGCATGGTGCTTGGAGTGGTGAAGCTCCATGATCTCACCCGAGATCCACGGCTCCAGGGCCGCGTAGTCGTAGGACAGCTCGGGCAGCGAGTATGGCGCAGACATCTCTACGCACCTTTCCAGTGACGCGATTCGTCGTGGTTACCAGCGATGGGATCGCTAGGCAGCAAGCTATCAGCCGAGCGGCCGCAAGCCCCAGGCCAGGCTCTTCACATGCCGGAGCGGGAATAAACCTTGCCGGACGGGGGCGCTGGCGCACCGGGCGGCTCCGCCAACTGTGAGTGTGCGGGCGGGCGGTGGTCCGGGGCGGAGGCGGTCCCTGGCCGCCGCGCCGGTTGTGTCCCCTTCGTCAGGGGAAGTGTGAACGCTCCGAGATCCGCGTATTCCCCACTTCCACACGCCACCGAAGGATCTTTGGAACACCGGTTCCTTTCCGTTCGCCCGGGGGAGCGGGAACGGACACCGATACCGGTGCTACGCCGAGCGGACCCCGCCGTACGCTTCAGGGAATATCAGGCATCCGGTGGAAGAAGGGGAGGTGATGAGGACATGAACACTCGGATCTTTGCGCCGCGGTCCGCTTTCGATTCCCTCACAGGTGGGCACGGGTGTTCTTTTGACCCGTTAGTGTCACAACCATTGTCCATCCTCCCTCCGGTGCCGAAGGAACGCTCGCCAGTCAGACCGGTTCGGGTAGAAAAGGACCCTCACCGGGCCTGTGCCGCCCCACCCCCTCGCCAGCGTCAGAAATCCGTGGAGGTCGTCGCCATGCGCGCCGTACTACGCCGCCGATCGTTCCTGCTCGCCGCAGCCGCCGCAGCCGCCGCGGCCGTCGCGGTCGTGGTGGCAGCCCCGACGGCCCTAGCGGTCCTCGGCCCGGCCAGTCCGGGCGAGGCGCTCCTGCTCGCGGCGACGTTCCTGCTCGGTGCCCTGGTGGCCGCACTGGGGCTTACGGTCCTCCGCCTCCAGCGCGCCGTGGCCGGCGTGCCCGCCGCCCTCGACCGGCACACCCGCCTCGTCACCGAGGCCTTGGGTAGGGACCGCCTGGAGATCACCCGCTCCCTGGACTCGGTCTCCCACCGCCTCCCCGGTCCCTCCTTCCCCCGACAGCTCCGTGAGATCGTCACCGCCCAGGGCCGCGACGACTACGAACAGCAGGTCGCCTGGACCGAACTGCGCGAGTGGCTGGACACCGCCCCCTTCATGCCGTCCCTGCGCGGATGGGCCGCCTCCCCCGACGTCCTGAGGACCCTGGTCCGCCACATCGACCGGCTCCGCCCCGAACTCGTCGTGGAACTCGGCAGCGGCGCCTCCAGTATCTGGATCGGGTACGCGCTGCGGCGTGCGGGCCACGGACGGCTCGTCGCGATCGACCACGACGCCGCCTACGCCGAACTCACCCGGGAGATGGTCGCCGCGCACGGGCTCGGCGACGTCGTCGAGGTCCGCCACGCCCCCTTGGCCGAGATCAAGGCTACCGAGGTCGAGGTCGGCGGCGAGGTGGTCCGGACCGCCGGCCTCTGGTACGACCCCGAGCCCCTGGCCGACCTGGAGGGCATCGGCCTGGTCTTCGTCGACGGACCCCCCAAGCCGACCGGCCGCCTGGTCCGCTACCCCGCCGTCCCGGTGCTCCTGCCGCGTTGCCGGGAGGACGCCGTCATCGTCCTGGACGACGCCGACCGCGTCGACGAGCGCGCCGCCGGAGACCGCTGGCTCACCGAGTACCCCGAGCTCAGGCGCACCGAGGAACCGACGGAGAAGGGCACCCACGTGTTCAGCCGCAGGGGGGCCTGACCTCCGCGCCCCGACCATCCACCCATCGCCGAGGACACCGATGATCACCACCGTTCTCCGGAACGCCCTACGCACACGCGGCCCCGAAGCCGCCGTGCTGTGCCACGCGGGCGCGCACGACACCGCGCGTGCTCCTCTGACCGGACTGCCGCTGCGGTCGGGCGACCGCCTCGTGGACCTGGACACCCACCCCATGGGCGAACAGGTCCTGGAGGGCGACCCAGAGACGACGGAGGCCGGGCTGGTGGCGGTCGTGGCCGCCACCGCCACCGACCTGAACCGGGCGCTGACCGTGAGCACGCACCTGCCCAGGGCCGTGCACGTGGTCGTCGCCTTGGTGTCCACACCCGGCCACCAGGACCCGCCCATCCCGGCCTCGCCGGGGCTGGGACAGTGGCGCGACATCCAAGAGGTGCGTGTGCGCCGCATGGATGACCGGGGGTGGCTGTGCGAACTGTTCTTCCCCAACGCGGTCGACACGCCCGAAGCGCTCGACGCGGTCATGCACGGCACCCGTGGGCGCAGACGCCCCCCTGCGCTTGGCCCGCTGGCCGCGCTGCACGGTGCCGAGGGCGCCCTGTGGCGGCCGGGTGACATCAAGGCCGTGGGCGTACCGGCGGAGGGACCCGTCCCGCTGCGCAGGGTCAGCCCCAGAGCCGACCTGGTGCTGCGGGTGAGCGGCGAGGAGTCGCTGCCCGAGTGGTCGGACCCCGCTCCGGCCCTGGAGCGGGCCACCACCGGTGCCGATGCCTGGGAGCGGATCGCCGCACCCGGCGGCCACGCGCGCGCCCGTACGGTCGACGCCGCTGTTCGGGAAGCCGGTGACGAAGTGGTGCACACGGTCGCGCCCATCGACGAACTCACCGTCAACCCCGTGGGGTTCACCAAGCGCACCGGGGCGGCCATGGCCGATCTCACGGTCGGGGACGGGCGTGCCGTGGTGCGCCAGGGTGGCAAGGACCTGGTGGTCGTGCCGGCCGACGGCACCGTCACCGACGTCGACCTCTCACGCCTGCGCTCCTTGCGGGGCGTCCGGGTGGACTGGTCCGGGCACACCGGTCCGGCCTCCGCCGTGCGGGCGGTGGCCTCGCTGGCCGCGGGCGGGGTTCCGTTGGTGAGCGGCCCCGTTCCCGACTGGGCCGCCGCCCTCGGCCGTCCTCTCGCCGGGGCCCTGCTCTCGGCTGAGGAACGCGACCTGGCTCACCTGCTGACGCGGGAAGAGCACAGTGTCCGGCTGCGGCGGGCCGCCCTGTACACCCACGGCCTGCGCGCGCGGTGGCGGGCGATGGCGGTCCAGGCCGGTCTGCCCGTGCCCGCCGAGCCGGCGGTGTCGGTGATCCTGTGCACTCGGCGGCCGGAGATGGTGGGGTTCGCACTGGCCCAGATCGCCCGCCAGCGCGGGGTGGACGTCGAGGTGGTGCTCACCCTGCACGGCTTCCCCGCCTCGTTGCCGGAAGTCGCCCCTGCCATCGCCGGGTTCCGGGCCACGGGGCTGCCGGTCACCGTCCACGAGGCGCCAGCCGACCAGATCTTCGGCTCCGTGCTCAACGACACCGTGGCCAGGGCATCCGGTGACCTCATCGCCAAGTGGGACGACGACGACTGGTACGGCCCCGACCACCTCTCCGACCTGTTGTTGGCCCGAACCTACTCCGGGGCCGAGCTCGTCGGCTGCTCCCAGGACTTCGTCTACCTCCAAGAGGTCGACCGGACGGTCATGCGCCGCCAGGAGTCCGAACGGTCGGGCCGCTTCATCGCCGGGGGTACGATCCTCACCGACCGCGTGGTGCTGGAGGAGACCGGGGGTTTCCGTCCACTGCCCCGTGCCATCGACAGCCAGCTTCTGCTCGCTGTCGTTCAGGGCGGGGGTCGTATCCACCGCACGCACGGGCTCGGATACGTGCTGCGCCGCACGGGTGGTGGGCACACCTGGTCGGAGGACATCGCCTACTTCCTGCGCAACACCGATCACCAGTGGTCCGGCTGGCACCCGAGCGCCCTTCTGGAGGGTGAACCGGTCCCCTTCGGCCAGCCCGCCACCGAACACACGGGAGACATGCGTTGACCACTCTGGACACCGGCCGGGAAGCGGCCGGCGACGGCGACCCGCGAACAGCGGCACCACTTCCCCAAGGACAGGTCGACTATGCCGGACAGCCCTGGGTCAGGGGCAATGATTATTCGGTGCTTGAGCCGCCTGTTCTGGGTGGGTGGACGCCGGTGCTGTCGGTGAGTGTGGTGATTCCGGCGCACGGGCACCAGGAGAAGTTGGATCTGGTGTTGGCGGCGTTGGCGGGGCAGAGCTATCCGGGGCACCTGATGGAGGTGGTGGTGGTCGACGACGGTTCTCCGGAGCCGTTGGTGCTGCCGCAGGTGCGTCCGGAGAACACGCGTCTGATCTCTTCGGGTCCCGGGGGGTGGGGTTCGGCGCATGCGGTGAACTGCGGTGTGGCGGCCTCTTCGGGGCAGGTGGTGCTGCGGTTGGACGCGGACATGGTGGTGTACCGCGAGCATGTGGAGTCGCAGATGCGCTGGCACCACCTGGTGGACTACGGGGTGGTGCTGGGGCACAAGCTGTTCGTGGACTTCGTTCCCGGTGCGATGACGCCCGATCATGTGCGGACCGAAGTGGCCGAGGGCCGGGCGGACACCCTGTTCGATCGGGAGAGCGCCAACCCGCACTGGGTGGAGAAGACCATCGACCGGCAGGACAAGCTGAGGACCGCGGCCTCCCAGGCTTACAAGGTGTTCGTGGGGGCGACGGGGTCGCTGCACCGGGGCCTGTTCGAGGCGGCGGGGCGGATGGACCCGGGCATGGTGCTGGGCGGGGACACCGAGTTCGGGTACCGGCTGTCGCAGCAGGGTGCGGTGTTCGTCCCGGACCTGGACACGAGCAGTTGGCACCTGGGCAGCTCACAGATGCAGTCCCGCAGGGAGGAGGGCAAGCGCTACCGTCTCCCCTACGTGGCCAACCGGGTGCCCGACTACGGGCCGCGCCGTGAGCTTCCCGGACGTGCCTGGGAGGTGCCGCTGGTCGATGCGGTGCTGGACGTGGAGGGCCGCACTCTGGAGGAGGTCGAGGCCACCGCTTCGGCTTTGTTGGGCGGGACCACTCCGGATCTGCGGCTGTGGTTGGTGGGCCCGTGGGAGAATCTGGACGGGGGGCGCAGGTCTCCGCTGGACGAGGAGTGGTTGGACCTGCGGCTGGTGGGGGAGACCTTCCGGGGCGATGCGCGGGTGCACTTGGTCGAGGAGGTGCCCGAGGAGGACCCGCGCGTCCCGTTCCGCCTGCACGTTCCGACCGGAACCGGGCTCTCTCCCGTCGCCGTCGCCGACCTGGTGAGGGAGGCCGACAAGCACAAGGCGGGCCTTCTGTGCGCACCGCTGCCCGGCACTGCCCGTGCCGAGGACGGGTTCCTGCGCCTGGAGCGTGCCTCCGCCCGTGCCCGTGCCCGCCGCTTGGTGCCCGAAGCCGAGGGCAAGGAACTGGACCGGGCTGTGGAGGAGGTCCACGGAACGCACTGGATGCCCGCGGAGAGGTTCGTCGTGGCGACCGCGGCGGAGGACGATCCCGAACAGCTCCGAAAGCTCAGGGAGGAGCTCGCCAGGGCCCAGGCCGACGCGGACCGTCAGCGGGCCCGGGCCAAACGAGCCGAGCGCAAGCTGCGCTGGTTCACCCCGGGACTGGCACGCCGCGCTCTGCGCAGGATCGCCCGCTGATCCGCGACCCGCGCTCTCGGCCGCCGTCCCCTTGGGCGGCGGCCGATGTGTTGCGTCCCGCTTCGGCGCGATGAGTACTCCAGGCGACACACGACAAGAATCACACCATAAAGTTATTATTTGATTACAATGAGTGGTGATTGTCGTGTCTCCGGCGGTCCGCCGGGCCGCGCCTCGTGTTCCGGACGGAAGGACTTCCTTGACCACTTCGGACCGCACCTACGGCGGTGAACCCCGCGACGGCGCGGCTGCCGTGGCCGAGAGCGCGGAGCCGCGCGAGACCGGGGCGAACCGGGCGCAGCCCTGGGTCAGGGGCAATGATTATTCGGTGCTTGAGCCGCCTGTTCTGGGTGGGTGGACGCCGGTGCTGTCGGTGAGTGTGGTGATTCCGGCGCACGGGCACCAGGAGAAGTTGGATCTGGTGTTGGCGGCGTTGGCGGGGCAGAGCTATCCGGGGCACCTGATGGAGGTGGTGGTGGTCGACGACGGTTCTCCGGAGCCGTTGGTGCTGCCGCAGGTGCGTCCGGAGAACACGCGTCTGATCTCTTCGGGTCCCGGGGGGTGGGGTTCGGCGCATGCGGTGAACTGCGGTGTGGCGGCCTCTTCGGGGCAGGTGGTGCTGCGGTTGGACGCGGACATGGTGGTGTACCGCGAGCATGTGGAGTCGCAGATGCGCTGGCACCACCTGGTGGACTACGGGGTGGTGCTGGGGCACAAGCTGTTCGTGGACTTCGTTCCCGGTGCGATGACGCCCGATCATGTGCGGACCGAAGTGGCCGAGGGCCGGGCGGACACCCTGTTCGATCGGGAGAGCGCCAACCCGCACTGGGTGGAGAAGACCATCGACCGGCAGGACAAGCTGAGGACCGCGGCCTCCCAGGCTTACAAGGTGTTCGTGGGGGCGACGGGGTCGCTGCACCGGGGCCTGTTCGAGGCGGCGGGGCGGATGGACCCGGGCATGGTGCTGGGCGGGGACACCGAGTTCGGGTACCGGCTGTCGCAGCAGGGTGCGGTGTTCGTCCCGGACCTGGACACGAGCAGTTGGCACCTGGGCAGCTCACAGATGCAGTCCCGCAGGGAGGAGGGCAAGCGCTACCGTCTCCCCTACGTGGCCAACCGGGTGCCCGACTACGGGCCGCGCCGTGAGCTTCCCGGACGTGCCTGGGAGGTGCCGCTGGTCGATGCGGTGCTGGACGTGGAGGGCCGCACTCTGGAGGAGGTCGAGGCCACCGCTTCGGCTTTGTTGGGCGGGACCACTCCGGATCTGCGGCTGTGGTTGGTGGGCCCGTGGGAGAATCTGGACGGGGGGCGCAGGTCTCCGCTGGACGAGGAGTGGTTGGACCTGCGGCTGGTGGGGGAGACCTTCCGGGGCGATGCGCGGGTGCACTTGGTCGAGGAGGTGCCCGAGGAGGACCCGCGCGTCCCGTTCCGCCTGCACCTCCCGGTGGGAGCCCGTCCCTCCCGGTCCTGCCTGCGGAGACTGATCACCGCCGCCGACACCGACGGGGTCGGGCTCCTGCGCACACCGTTGCCGGGCGTCACGGCCGCGGCACAGGGGGAGCTGCGCCTGGAACGCCGCTGCGCCTTCGCGCGGGCCCGCCACCTGGCACCCGGGGCGCAGGGAACGGACCTCGACGGCGTCGTGGCACGGGTCTACGGGAGCCGCTGGGCCGCGCTGCCCGAGGACGGCTCCACCGAACCGGAGGACGGCCTTGGCGGGCGGGAACTGCGCCGCAGACTGGACCGCGCGCGGGCTGAGACGGAGCGGATGCGGGCCCGGGCCAAACGCGCAGAACGCAGGCTGCGCTGGTTCACCCCGGGCCTGGCACGCCGAATCCTGCGTAGGATCGTCCGTTAGGGGACCCAGAGGGCCAGGGCCTCGGCCACGAGCGCCGGCTTGTCCTTGCCCTCGATCTCCACGGTGTGGGTCATGGTGACCTGCACGCCCTTGCCGGTCTCCTTGACGTCGGACAGGACGACGTCGTCGCGCACGCGCGAGCCCACCGTCACGGGCTGCACGAAGCGCACCTTGTTCAGCCCGTAGTTGATCGACATGGTCGGCTTCTTCTCGATCGAGATGACCTGGGGCGAGAAGAAGGCGAGCAGCGACAGGGACAGGTAACCGTGGGCGATGGTCGCACCGAAGGGGCCCGAGGCGGCCTTCTCCTGGTCGATGTGGATCCACTGGTGGTCGTTGGTCGCGTCGGCGAACGTGTTGATGCGGTCTTGGTCGATCTCGAACCAGTCGGTGCAGCCCAGGTGTTCGCCCTTGGCTGCGGCCACCTCTTGGATGTCGGCGAAAACGCGCACGAGGCCTCCCTGATCGTCGGGTTCCGGCAGTACCGGAGAGTGCCCGGCAACTCTACCTAACGGTGTTCGGTTATGGTGTGGCGGCATCCGGACGACCGGTGCCCCGAAGGCCCCGGCCCCCGCTCCTCGGGCGCCGTCCCGTCGACAGCTCCCGCGTCCCGTCGGCGTCCACGAGCACCGCCCGCGCGGTGCGCTCCGTCAGCGCGGCCCGGTCCACACCGTGCCCCAGCCCGCTCTCCGCCAGCGGCACCGGAAGCACGCCCTCGTGCGCGCGTACCGCGGGAACCACCAGATCCCTGCCGCGCGTCCCCGCGGGCACCGCCTCCACCGGCAGGGATGCCCCGGCCAGCGAGGCCAGGGCAACGGTGGCGGCACGGCCCACACCGGTCACAGCCGACGAACCGCACCACACCCGCCACCCGGCGTCCGCCGCGCGGTCCACCGCGCGACGGGCCGCCGTCAGCCCGCCCAGCCGGGCGGGGTCCACGTGCACCGCACCGCCGCACTCCAGCCGCACGGCCTCGCCGAGGTCCTCCGCCGAACCCAGGGAGCGGTACAGCGCCACCGGTGTGCGCGCCCGCGTGGCGAACCGGGCGTGCGCGCGCAGGTCGTCCGCGGGGAAGGGGTCCTCGATCGCCAGCAGCCCCAACTCGTCCAACACACACAGGGCGTCCAGATCGGCCGGGTCCTCGGTGTAGCGTCCGCCCGCGTCCACCTGCAGGACCAGGAACGGGAAGGCGGCCCGCACGGCGTGCACCACGTCCGCGTCCCACCCCGGGCCGACCGGGATCCTGATTCGGCGGAAACCCGCTCCGACCTGTCGGTTGACCTCGGTGACCAGCGATTCCACCCGCTGCTGGGGCGGCAGGGTCACCCCTGCCGTCAGAGCGGTGCGCTCCCCGCCCAGGGCGTGCGAGAGCGGCATGCCCCGCTGGTGGCTCCACAGGTCCCAGCACGCGGTGTCCAGCGCCCCCGCCACGGACGCGTCCCAGGGCAGGTCGGCGAAGGCGTCGACCACTTCGGTCGGGCGCCGCCACACGTGCTCCAGCAGCGCGGGGGCGAACGCCGAAACCAGCGCCTCCCACCGCGCGGGGGAGGTCCGCGCGATCTCCCCCCAGCCGCTGAGCCCCTCGCCGTCGCCCACCCGGACCAGGACCGTGGCATCGCCGCCGGAGCCGCGCCCTCCGGACGGAGGGCGCAGCCGGACCAGTTCCACCTCGACGATCCTGGTCACGGTCGCCGATCCGGTATGTGCCACGTGTGTTCCCACCTCGGTGCCTCGTGTCCCGCCCGGAGGCGGGCTATCCGATTCGACCGTACCTCCGGCCGACCGGCCCGACCAGCCCGGGCGCGTTCCCGGTGGCACCGGGCGGTCCGCTCAGCCCTGGGCGAGGACCTCCTCCAGTTCGCGGTGCTTGAGGCCGTGCGCCTCGGCCACCGAGGCGTAGACCACCTCGCCGTCGTGGGTGTTCAGCCCTCCCGCCAGCGCGGGGTCCTCGCGCAGGGCCAGCCGCCAGCCCTGGTCCGCCAGCGCCACGACGTAGCGGAGGGTGTCCTTGGTGAGGGCGTGCGTGGACGTGTTGGGCACCGCGCCCGGCATGTTCGCCACGCAGTAGAACACGGTGTCGTGCACCGCGAACGTGGGATCGGTGTGCGTGGTGGGCCGCGAGTCCTCGAAGCAGCCGCCCTGGTCGATCGCGATGTCGACCAGGACCGCCCCCGGGCGCATCCGCGCGACCAGCTCGTTGGAGATCAGCTTGGGGGCCTTGGCGCCGGGCACCAGGACGGCACCGACCACCATGTCCGACTCCAGCACCGACAGCTCCAGCTCGAAGGTGTTGGAGACCACGGTCTTGACCTGGCCCCGGTACAGCGCGTCCACGTGGCGCAGCTTGTTCACGTTCAGGTCCAGCACCGTCACGTCCGCACCCATGCCCACGGCGACCTGGGTCGCGTTCAGCCCGGACACCCCCGCGCCGACCACGGTCACCCGCGCCGGGCGCACCCCCGGAACCCCGCCCATCAGGACCCCGCGACCGCCGTTGGGCCGCTGGAGCGTCACCGACCCCACCTGCGTGGCCAGACGCCCGGCCACCTCCGACATCGGGGCCAGCAGCGGAAGCGCGCCGTCGGGGGTCTGCACCGTCTCGTAGGCGATACCGGTGACCTTGCGGTCCAGGAGCGCGTCGGTGCACTCGCGTGAGGCCGCCAGGTGCAGGTACGTGAAGAGGATCTGCCCCTCGCGCATCCGGTGGTACTCCTCCGGGACCGGCTCCTTGACCTTGAGGATCAGCTCACCGAACTCCCACACCTCGTCGGCGGTGTCCAGGACGCGCGCGCCCGCGGCGGCGTACTCCCCGTCCGCGATCGAGGAGCCCGTCCCGGCATCGCGCTCGACGGCCACAGCGTGGCCGCGGCCGACGAGCTCGTGGACCCCGGCGGGGGTGATGGCCACTCGGTACTCGTGGTTCTTGATCTCGCGGGGCACACCGATGCGCACGGTTCCTCCAACTGGTATCTCCGTTGATACCCCCACTCTGACCTGCTTGGGCACCTCCGCGCCATCGACAACATGCCTCTGCCCGGGCCTGGTTGTTGACAGCGTGTCAGCGCGGCACGCGATGTGCGCCGCCGGTGTGAGGGACAGGAAATGCGAAGAACACGAAAACCAGGCAAAAGCCTTATTCCGGGCGGACTCGGTGCCCGGCGATCCACACCGGACCCACCGCACCGGCCAGCTCCCGTCCCGCGTACGGACTCGGGTCCCCGGCGGGCACCGCCACCGGCCGTGCACTGTCGAAGGCGACCAAGTCGGCGTCGGCACCCACACCGATCCGCCCCTTGTCCGACAGCCCCAGCAGGTCGGCCGGGCCCTGGGCCGTCCACCGCACCACGTCCTCCAGCCCCAGCCTCCGTCGGCGCGCCGCCGTCCACAGCGCGGACAGGCTCCACTCCAGGGTGTACAGCCCGTGCGCGGGCAGGTGGCCCGAACCGACCGTGGTGACCGCCGGACCGGCAGGGTCCAACAGCGCGCTCCACAGCGCCGCACGGTTGGCGTCCGAACGCAGCGGCGGGCGGCAGGCGTGTGCGGGCGAGGTCCGCACCAGCGACTCAGCGGGCAGGCAGAGGTAGTGGGGACACGTCTGAGCGGTCAGCTCCACCCCGACCGCTCCGGCCGCGGCCAGCAGCGCCGCGCACTCGGCGGCCGTGAACGGGTGCACGTGCGTGCGCGCACCGGCCATCCGCGCCGCGGCCAGCACCCGCTCCAGACCGCGCCGCTCGGCCCGCGGCGGCCGACCCGTGCCCACCGGAGGGCTGCACAGCTCCCCGGAGTCCTCCGCGTGCACCAGCAGCACCGCGTCCACGGCGGCGAGCTCCGCCATCGTCTTGCGCAGCGCGGAGTCGTCCAGCGCCGACAGGTCCGGCTCGCCGCCGTCCGACAGCGAGCACTGGAGCGCCGCGACCCCCGCGGTCAGCAGATCGGTCAGGTCCAGCGATCCGCTGTCCGCGCCCACCCCGCCCAGGAAGGACACCGAGACGGCCGTGCCCGCCGCCGCCCGCCGGTGGGCCCCGAGCGCGCCGACACGGTCCACGGCGGGCCGGGCCGGAGCCGCGGACGCCACCACACTGGTCACCCCGCCGCGCAGAGCGGCCCTGCCCACGGCCCGGTAGGACTCCGCCAGGTCCTCGCCCGGCCGGTGCACACCGGTGCCCACGTCCACCCCGCCCGGCAGTAGGGCCGTGTCCCCCAGGTCGGTGACCGTGCGGGCGGGCATCGCCGTGTCGTAACCCGCCACGGCCTCGATACGGCCGTCCCTGATCCCGACGGCGCGCGGCCCGGACCCCTCCGGCGTCACCACGCACCGGGACCTGATCACACTGTCGAACTCGGCCATGCGCCACCTTTTCGCGATGTCGGCACGACCGTACCGCCGGGGCGCCCACTGCGGGGGCGGAACGCGTGAATCCCGAGCATCCCCCGAGAAGAGGGAGTCGATCGGGCGGTTTAACCTGGAACGCGGTGCGTCCTCCCCGCGAGGCCACCGACCGGTCCGGCCGCGCCCCACAGGCGGTACTCCGCGACCGGGAGCGCCGACCAGCCGAGAACGAACCCGAAGACGGAGTGGCGCGTGGCTCCTCCCCTGCATGACACGACCCCGACCCAGGACGCCCCCGGCACCGCCCGGGTGCCGCTCTTCGCCGGGGCGGCCGCACTCCTGTGCCTGGCGGCACTGGCCTGCACCCTCCTCCTGGGCGGTGCCGCCTACCCCGAACTCATCCCCGGCCTGCCGGACGCGGGCCAGGGGGTGCGCTGGGGGCTGCCCCTGGCCAAGGTCGTGATGGACGCCTCCGCCGTCCTGGCGGTCGGCCTCCTCCTACTGGGCGCAGTCCTGCTCCCCTCCGACAAGGGGGTCCTCAGCGACCAGGCCGGCTACTACGTGCGCGGAGCCACCTGGGCCGCCCTGGCATGGGCGACCGCCGCCGTGTTCACCCTCTACTTCCAGGCGTCGGAGTTCCTGGCCCTGCCCGTCGGCAGTGTCAGCGTCGACGAGGTCACCGCCTTCGCCGGTTCGGTCGACACCGGCATCGCCATGATGTTCGTCGTGCTCATCACGACCGGGATCGCCCTGTTCGGCCGGACGGTCACCTCCGCCACCGGAGCCCTCTGGCTGCTCATCGCCGCCGTGGTGGCGCTCACACCCCCCGGGCTGACCGGCCACTCGGCCTCCGCCGGCGCGCACGAACTCGCCATCACCGCCCTGGCCATGCACATCATCACGATCTCCGCCTGGGTGGGCGGCCTGGCCGCCGTCACCTACCACGCCATGCGCAAGGACGCCCAGGCGCCGGAGACGGCCGTCGCCCGCTTCAGCCGCATGGCCCTATGGCTGTACGCGGGGGTGGCCATCAGCGGGATCGGCAGCGCGCTGGCCCGGCTCTACAGCGCCTCCGAACTCTTCACGACCGCCTACGGCCTCATCATGCTCGTCAAGCTCGCGCTCTTCGCCCTCCTCGGGGTGTTCGGCTACATGCAGCGCGAGTACGCCCTCAAGCGGATCCACGACGCGAAGGGGGACGGCGCCCTCCAGAGGCGGCAGTTCCTGTTCCTCGCGGGCATCGAGACCATGGTCATGGCCGCCGTCATCGGCATCTCCGTCGCGCTGGGCCGGACCGCGCCCCCGCCGCCGCTGGACAGCGAGGTCGACCCGGCCGCGGTGATCCTCGGCTTCCCCGTGCCGCCGCCCATGGACACGGTGCAACTGCTCACGCTCTGGCGCCCCGACCTGTTCTTCATCATGTTCGTCGCCGTCGCCGGAGGGCTGTACGCGGCGGCCGTCGTCCGGCTGCGGCGCCGGGGGGACACCTGGCCGGCCAGCCGCACGGTCTTCTTCGCACTGGGCCTGCTCAGCGTCGTCGCCGTCTTGCTGAGCGGCTTCGCCACCTACGCCATGGTGCTGTTCTCGGCGCACATGATCCAGCACATGGTGCTCGCCATGCTCACCCCGATCCTGCTGGTCCTGGGCGCCCCGGCCACCCTGGCCCTGCGCGCCCTCAAACCCGCACGCCGACGCGGGGACCGGGGGCCGCGCGAGTGGCTGACCCTGTTCCTCAACAGCCGCTTCTCCAAGGTGGTGACGCATCCGGCGGTCGCCGCACCGCTGTTCGTCTTCAGCCCCTACGCGCTGTACTTCACGCCGCTGTTCGGCGCGCTGATGAACGACCACCTCGGCCACCTGTTCATGAGCGCCCACTTCCTCGTCTCGGGCTTCCTCTTCTACTGGATCATCATCGGCGTGGACCCCGCGCCCCGGAAGATCCCCTACTTCCTGCGCATCCTCCTGCTGATGGTCTCCATGGGCTTCCACGCCTTCTTCGGCATCACGATCATGATGCAGACCGGCCCCATCGCCCCGGAGTTCTACGGACAGTTCGAGGTCCCCTGGAGCGACGGCCTGGCGGAGGACCAGTACACCGGCGGCGGCGTCGCCTGGGCGCTCGGGGAGATCCCCACCACCCTGGTCCTGGTCATGCTGGTCGGCCAGTGGTTCCGCGACGACCAGAAACAGGAGCGCAGGCGCGAACGGCACAGCCGCCGCGACGGCTCCGACGACGCCGACCTGGACGCCTACAACGCCTACCTCGCCGAACTGGACCGGCGCTCACAGCGCTGAGCCGTGCCCGCGCGTGAGGGCCGCGCCACACGTGGCGGCCCTCACGCGCTCTCGCGTAGCGGGAGCGGCCTCAGGCCAGCAGCGCCGCCGCACCCGCGCCCAGCAGACCCAGGGCCGCGCAGAGCACCAGCGCCGCCGCGAGCACGGGCAGGGTCGGCCGGACCGCGGACAGTGCGGAGCCCGCCCCGGCGCCGCGGCGCGTCACGGCGGGCAGCAGGAGCACGTTCACGGCGCACAGGACCACCGCCACACACGCCGCCGCGGCGAAGGCCGTCCAGAACCCCTTCGGCAGCGCCGTCACCGCCGCCAGCGCGGGCAGGACGACCAGCACCGCCACCGAGGCGGCACCAAAGAGCGCGCGCGTCAGCGGCGAGCCTTCGCGCCCGCCCCGCGAGACCACGAGGAGGAGACCGATGAGGGCCGCCATGACGATGGCGCCCCCGATTGCGAACACGGCGATGTCGACCAGGGAATCCACCCGGGTATTGTTGCACCGCTCCAGGGCGCGGCGGCCGCGGGGCGGTGCTCAGCCCGTGTGCTCCACCCGCGAACCCGAGGCCCCCTTGACCACCCGAAGACGTGTGGACACGCGCTGGCGCAGGTCGGCCACGTGGCTCACCACGCCCACGGCACGGCCCCCCTCGCGCAGCCGATCCAGCACGTCCAGGACCTCCTCCAGCGTGTCCTCGTCCAGTGTGCCGAACCCCTCGTCCACGAACAGGGTGTCGATGTCGGCGCCGCCCGCCTCGGCCCCGGCCACGTCCCCCAGTCCCAGCGCGAGCGCCAGCGAACTGAAGAAGGTCTCGCCTCCCGACAGCGTGGCCGGATCGCGCTCCACCCCCGTCCAGGCGTCCACCACCCGCATGCCCAGGCCGCCCGCCGAACGCGAGCGGCCGTCGCCCGAGGCCTTGTCCACCGTGTACCGCAGCTCGTACCGGCCGTCCGACATCGTCAGCAGGCGGTCGTTGGCCGCGGCGACCACCCGCTCCAGCCGCGCCGCCAGCACGTAGGCGGACAGCCGGACGCCGTCGGTGTTGTCGGCGGAGGTCCCCGCGGTCAGGGCGCGCATCCCCTCCGCCACGCCGTACTCGCGCAGGAGCGGCTCGCACCCGCTCAGCCGTACCCCGAGTTCGCCGCGCAGCTCGGCGAGCCTGCGGGCCCGCTCCTCCAGCCCGCTCCGCCAGGACACGGCGTGGTCGGCGGCCTCGGCGGCGAGGGCGGCCTCCGAGGCCAGCGCGTCCAGGTCGGGGGAGGGCTCGGCCGCCGCCGCGGCCAGCTCCGGGTCGGCCAGGTCCGCCTCCGCAGCGGCCCTGAGCCTGTCGAGGCCACGGGCCCTCTCACGCAGCCCCCGACGTTCCCGCTCGTCGAGCGCGGCCTCCCGCACCAACCCCTCGGAGCCGAAACCGGCCTCCTCCCAACGGCCCTCGGCCTCGGCGGCGGCGGTGCGCGCCTCCTCGGCGGCGCGTTCACGCGCGTGCACCGCGTCGGCCGCCGCGCGCAGCAGGTCGGCCTCACCGCGCAGCCGGGTGATCCGCTCACCGATCCCGGGATCGTCCCCGCGTGCCGCGTCCAGCTTCCGAGCCAGCTCGTCGCGCTGGGCGGCCTTGTGGTCGAGTTCGGTCCGGACCTGGGCCTCCTGGCGGACCAGGTCGCCCTCCCGCTCCCGGTGGCGCTCCAGGGCTGCGGTGAGCTCCCCGACGGCCTTCTCCAGGCGGCGCGCCTCGTCGGCGGCGGACCGTGCCCGGGCCAGCGCCCGCACGCGGGCGTCGACCTCCTCCCGCGCCGACGCGACCGTGTGGCCCTCGGCGCGGGCCGCGGCCCCCTTGCGCCGTTCGCGCAGCGCCGCCTCGGCGCTCTCCGCCTCGGACCGGCGCGCGGCCGCGGTGTCCGCCTCGGCCTGCGCGGCCCGCTCCTGTTCGTCGGTGACCAGGCCCTCCTCGGCGGGCCGGGCCGGGGCCGGGTGGTCCGGCGACCCGCACACGGAGCACGGTTCGCCGCCGACCAGTCTCCCGGCCAGCTCGGCGGCCATGTGGGAGGTGCGCCGCTCACGCAGGCGCAGCGCGTGTTCACGCGTGTTCTGGTCGGCGTCCACGGCCGCCCTGGCCGCGTCCTCGGCGGCGGCCAGCTCCCGGCCCAGCGCCGTGTGTTCCTCGGCGGCGGCCAGGCGCCGCCGCGCCGCCTCCAGGGCCGTCTGCTCGACCTCGGCGCGGGCCGCCCGCTCCCGGACCCTGAGCAGTTCCTCCTCGGCCTTCTCCACCTCCGGTGGCAGGGCGGCGACCTTCTGGCGGGTGCCGTCGAGCTCCTCGCGGAGCCTGTCGAGACGTCCGGTGAGGGCGGTGACGGTGTGCCCGAGGGAGGAGTGCCGCTCGGCGTCGCCCAGCAGCGCGTCCAGGCGGGCGGTCTCGTCGCGGCGGTCCCGTTCGGCGCCCTCCAGGGGGCCGGCCGCCACGGGCTCGGTGACCGCTCCGGGCAGGCCGCGCACCAGCAGCACGCGTTCGGCGACCGTCGCCTCGGCCTTCTCCAGTTCGGTGTATGAGCGGTCGCGGGCCTCCAGGAAGGGCAGGACCGACGCGGCGCGCTCGGCCTCCGCCAGCCGGACGTCGATCCCGGCCCGCTCCTCGGCGCGCTCGCCGGACTCCTCGTACTGGAGGCGCGCCCGTGCGAGCCGGTCCTGCCGCTCCCGGGTGCGCCGCCCCGCCTCCCGCGCGTCGAGTGCGGCGTCGCGGGCGCCGGTGGCCCCGGCAGCCACGGTCGCGGCGTCTCGGGCGGTGGCCGCCGTGACGGCGGCGAGTTCGGCGGCCCACGCCGACAGCTCCTCCGGGTCGGAGGGCGCGGGGGAGCGGCCGGCCTCGGAGATCCGCCCCGCCGTCTCGTGCACCCGCTCCTGGGCGGACTGCACCTGGTAGCGCAGTTGCTTGGCGTGGCTCTGGAGCCAGTCCTCCACGTCCCGGAACACCCGGGTGTTGAAGATCCGCTCCAGGGACTGGCGCCGGTCCTCGGCCCTGGCACGCAGGAACCGGGCGAAGTCGCCCTGGGGCAGCAGGACGATCTGGCAGAACTGGGGGAGGGTGAGCCCGAGCAGGTCGCCGATGAACTGACCGGCCTCGTCGGGGCGGTTGGTGACGTCCTCCCAGCGGTCCGCGCGCTGCTCCATGACCAGGACCTTGGTGTTCTGCCTGGTCGTGCCGCTGCCCCGCTTCTTGGGCCGCAGCCAGGCGGGCTTGCGCCGGATCCGCAGGCGGCGGCCCGCGACGGTGAACTCCAGGTCCACCCGGGGCTCGCGGTCGGGCGGGGCGTGGTCGCTCTTGAACGAGCGCTCCGCGCCGCGGGTCCCGGGTACCTGGCCGTAGAGCGCGAAGCACACCGCGTCCAGCACCGAGGTCTTGCCCGCCCCGGTGGGTCCGTGGACGAGGAAGAGGCCGCCCGCGCTGAGGCGGTCGAAGTCCACGCGCTGCTCGTCGGCGAAGGGGCCGAAGGCCTGGACGGTGAGTGTGTGCAGCCGCATCAGCGCGCCTCCTGGATCCGGATCCGCTCGACCGCCGTGTCCACCAGCGCGGCCTCCTCGGGGGTGATGGCCTCGCCGCGGGCCCACGTGACGAAGTCGGCGACGACCTCCCGCTCCCCGCGGTCGGCCACGGGCGCGGTGGCCGCGCGGTGTTCGGCGGCGGCGCCCTCGGGGGCGAAGTCCAGCAGCAGGGTGTGGGGGAAGCGCTCGCGGAGCCGGTCCATGGGCCGCGCCGGCCTGCGGGGGTCGGTGAGGGTGACCTGGAGCCAGTGCCCGGTACGGGACTCCCATTCGGGCCGGGTGAGCAGGTCCTCCAGCCGTCCGCGGATCCGCGAGAGCGGCCGGGGGACGGGCGCCTCGACGAACTCGGCCCCGGCGAGCCCGTCGGCGTCCAGGTCCACCAGCCAGGACCCCTTGACGTGGTGCTCCTCGGAGAAGGAGTAGGCGAGCGGGCTGCCGGAGTAGCGCACCGACGGGGTGATGGTCTGGCGGCCGTGCAGGTGCCCGAGGGCGACGTAGTCCACACCGTCGTAGACCGAGGCGGGCACGTGCGAGGCGCCGCCGACGGAGATGTCGCGTTCGCTGTCGGAGGGCTCCCCGCCGGTGACGAAGGCGTGCGAGAGGACCACCGAGCGGGTGCCGGGGCGCTTGGCCAGGTCGGCGCGGACCAGGTCCATGGCGTGCCCGACCGCCGCGGTGTGCCCGCGCTCGGGCAGTTCCCAGCGGTGCCGGGCGATCTCTGGCTCCAGGTAGGGGATGCCGTAGAAGGCGACGGGGCCGTGGCCGTCGTCGATGACCACGGGGGTGCCGACCCCGTCCAGGGAGCTGCGCAGGTGGACCCCGGCGGCGTCGATGAGGCCGGTGGCGAAGTCCATGCGGGCCATCGAGTCGTGGTTTCCGCTGATGAGCACGGCGCGGGCCCCGGTGGCGCGGATGCGGCCCAGTGCCCGGTCGAAGAGCTTGACGGCGTCCACCGGGGGCAGCGCGCGGTCGTAGAGGTCGCCGGCGACCACCACCACGTCCACGCTCCGGTTCAGGACGGTGTCGACGAGGTGGTCGAGGAAGACGGCCTGGGCGTCGACGAGGTTCTCACGGTGGAAGGAGCGGCCCAGGTGCCAGTCCGAGGTGTGCAGCAGGCGCATGGCACCGGACGATATCGGAGATACAGCCCTACCCGCTGGCGAAGTGCGGACCCTGTGGACAGGCGGCGCGGGCTCGCGCCTGCTCGGGGTCAGTGCCTCCTGGCGAGGGTGAGGCCGTCGCCGATGGGCAGCAGGACCCGGCTCACCCGGTCGTCGGCCATGACGTGGTCGTTGAAGTCACGGATCCCCTGCACGGACTCCGAGGTCTCCGAGGGGTCCACCACCCGGCCGTGGGAGAGCGTGTTGTCGGCCAGGATGAGACCGCCCGCACGGGTGCGGGGGACGATCTCCTCCCAGTAGCCGATGTAGCCGGCCTTGTCGGCGTCGATGAAGGACAGGTCGAACCGCGGTTCCCGGGGCAGGGCACGCAGGGTCTCCAGGGCGGGGCCGAGTTCGAGGGCGATCTTGCCGGCGACCCCGGCGCGCTCCCAGTAGCGGCGGGCGACCGACGTCCACTCCTCGCTGACGTCGCAGGCCAGGAGCGTGCCGTCGGCGGGGATGCCGCGCGCCAGGCAGATCGAGGAGTAGCCGGTGAAGGTGCCGATCTCGACCACGTCGCGGGCTCCCGCCACTCGGGCGAGGAGGGTCATGAAGGCCCCCTGCTCGGGGCCGATCTGCATGCCGACCCGGTCGGGGAAGAGCTTCGCGGTCTCCTCGGCCAGGTCGGCCAGGCAGTCGTCGACGGGTTCGCTGTGCGCGGCGACGTAGGCGTGCAGTTCCGGGGTGATGGTCTCCGTGGTACGTGTCACGCACCCCACACTAGACGTGCTCCCCGTCAGGCGTTGAGCAGGAGGGCGGGCCAGTCGAAGAGGTAGATCGAGTAGACGATGACACCCGTGGTCAGCAGCGGGGTGATGAACTTCTTCTCCACCGGGCCGTCGGTCACGAAGCCCATGTTCTGGCCGATCTTCTTCTTCCAGAAGGGCCAGAAGAGCGGCACGCCCATCTTCGTGATCATGTCGCCGATGAAGTGCAGGATGCACCCGAAGGCCACCGCCAGGCCCAGCCACGTGTAGTTGGTGCCGATGGTGAACAGGGCGAGGGTGATCGCCGCCGTGGCCAGGGCGTTGATGATCCCCGAGGCGGCCCGGTTCTTCTCCAGGCCGAAGCCCAGTCCCTGCAGGGCCACACCGATCAGCAGGAAGACGAAGACCTGCACGGCCAGCTCCGACCACAGGGCCAGGAGTTGGACGATCACGCCCATGATGAGCGCGAAGAGGAACGAGTGGGTCCCGTTCCTGTGCCCGCCGAACAGGAACCCGAGCATCCCGCTCAGGGTCTCGGTGACCTTGCCGTAGGTCTTGGTCACCGTCGCGCTCTTGTGGTCGAGGTCGGGCAGCAGCGCGGCCCCGGCGCACACCAGCGCGCCGGCGACGATCTCGCCCGGCCCCAGGTCGAAACTGAGCCAGTAGAACTCCTTCCCCTGGATCAGAGGAACGACCGCCATCCAACCGACCACGCCGCTCAAGGCGTGAGAGTGCCCCATCATGGCGGGAACGGTAGCGGAGCACGGCAATCAGCGCGAATCGCGCCGACCATTCCGGACATCCACATTCACCCATCCTGACGAGAAGCAACCGTGGGTGATGTCGGCCTGAGGGTTCCGTTTCCTTGCGTTCTGTCACCAGGGCGCCGTAGATCGACGGCGGCTCGGAGAGGTGTGTACCCTGCCCCGCCCGAGGGCGCGGGGCCTTCCGCCTCCCTCCCGGGGCGGGGCCGGAGTGCTCCGGGGGAAGCCCCTCCGCGCACGGCGCCGTAACGTGCCGGACGCCGGTGGGTCAAGTCCTGGACGTGGCCGGATCCGGTCGTCGCGACAGATGGAGCGCCCCCCAGACGGCCCCACTGGAGAGTGACATATGACACATCGGGGCGCGCGCGCCTTCCGTCCGCACGTGAACACCCGGAGTGGCCAGGCATGTCGGCGCGCACGCGCCGGACATAACCCCTCAGGCCGGATCTTCCGTCCGATTCCTGGCCACTTCCCATGTTCGACCGCACCGAGTCACGGGCACAACCCTGAGGCGTCATCCGGAGCAGCGTCGCACTGCGAGAGGCGTCCCATGGCACACATCACCGAAGACGACGTCCACGACCACATCAACGGGGTCTGCTTCAAGACCGGCCCGCCCGGGAAGGTCGGAGCCGAGACCGAATGGCTCGTCACCGACCCCGCGCACCCTGCCGAACCGGTCCGTGTCGACCGCCTCCGCGGCGTGCTCGACACCGGCGGACCACCGCCCGCCGGAAGCAGGATCAGCTTCGAACCCGGCGGGCAGGTCGAACTCAGCTCTCCCGCCCTGCCCGGACCGGCCGCGGCCTACGCCGCCCTCGCCGCCGACCTCGAACACGTGGGCAAGATCCTGGAGGGGGACGGCCTCCGGCTGTCCGGACAGGCACTCGACCCGGTCCGGCCGCCGCTGCGCCAACTCCACTCGCCGCGCTACGAGGCCATGGACGGCTTCTACTCCGGCCGCCGCCACGCCAGCGGACGCACCATGATGTGCAGCACCGCCTCGGTCCAGGTCTGTCTGGACAACGGCGCCGACACCGCCGATCTGAGGTCGCGCTGGGAACTCCTCCACCGCCTCGGCCCCGTGCTGGTCGCCGCGTTCGCCAACTCCGCCCTCTGGCGAGGACGCCCCACCGGCTGGAAGTCGGCTCGCTGGGCCGTCTGGGCGGCCATCGACTCCGCCCGCACCCGCCCCGTCCTGTCCGGCACCGACCACCGCGACCCCGCCACCGCGTGGACCGAGTACGCGCTCAGCGCCCCCGTGATGGCGGTGTCCGCACACGGCACCGGCACCCCCTGGACGGCCGACCCCGGATTCACCCTCGCCGAGTGGCTCCGGGGCCGCGGCCCCCGCCCGGCCACACTCGCCGACCTCGAACTGCACCTGAGCACCCTCTTCCCGCCCGTACGCCCCCGCGGATGGTGGGAACTGCGCATGATCGATGCCCTGCCCCACCGCTGGTGGCCCGTCCCCATGGCGCTGGCCGCCGCGCTGCTCGACGACCCCGCCGCGCGCGCCGCCGCCGAGGAGGCCACCGCCCGTATGTGCGGTGACGGCGCCCCCGCGCCCCGGCTCTGGCTCCGATCGGCGCTGCGCGGTGTCGCCGACCCCCGTATCGGAGCGTGCGCGCGCACCTGCCTCGACGCCGCCGTCGACGCCCTGCCCCGCATGGGCGCCGCCGAACTCGCCTCCCTCGTCGACGACTACGCGGACCAGTACACCCGGCGTGGCCTGTGCCCCGCCGACACCCGTCCGACCCACGCGGAGGAAGCAGAGTGAACCACGAGCAGGGCACCGTCAAGGAACGCATCGCCGCCGAGCTCGCCGCGAGCCGCCGACGCAGCAACGGACTGACACTCGAAGCGCTGGACGACGCCGGGCTGCTCGCCCAGCACTCCGAACTCATGTCGCCGCTGGTCTGGGACCTGGCGCACATCGGCAACTACGAGGAGCAGTGGCTGCTGCGCGCGGCCGGCGGGCGCGAGGCACTGCGGCCCGACATCGACCAGCTCTACGACGCCTTCGAGAACCCGCGCGTCGACCGCGTCGAACTGCCGCTGCTCACCCCCGAGGAGGCGGCCGACTACAACGACCGGGTGCGCCGCCGCGTCCTCGACGTCCTGGACCGGGCCGACCTCGGACCCCCCGCGCCCCGGCAGCGCGACGGCTCCGACCCGCGCGGAGCCCTCCTCGACGCCGGATTCGTCTTCCACATGGTCATCCAGCACGAGCACCAGCACGACGAGACCATGCTCGCCACCCACCAGCTCCGCAAGGGCGAGCCCGTGCTGCTGGAGGAGACCGCCGATGTGGCGCCCCTGCGCCCGCCCGCCGAACCCGAGGTGCTCGTCCCCGGGGGGCCGTTCACCATGGGCACCGCCGACGACCCCTGGGCCTACGACAACGAGCGCCCCGCCCACACCGTCGACCTGCGGCCGTACTGGATCGACACGCGCCCCGTCACCAACGCCGAGTACCAGGCCTTCATGGCCGACGGAGGCTACCGGACCCGCCGCTGGTGGTCGCACGAGGGGTGGGAGTGGGTCCGGCGGCGCGAGGCCGCCTCCCCGGCGTTCTGGCGCCGCGAGGGCGACGACCAGTGGTCGCGCCGCAGGTTCGGCCGCCTGGAGATGGTGCCCCCGGAGGAGCCCGTCCAGCACGTCAACTACCACGAGGCGCAGGCCTACGCCCGCTGGGCGGGCAAGCGCCTGCCCACCGAGGCCGAATGGGAGAAGGCCGCGCGCTTCGACCCCGCCACGGGCCGCTCCACCCGCTACCCGTGGGGCGACACCGAGCCCGGGCCCCGGCACGCCAACCTCGGCCAGCGCCGGCTCGGCCCCACGGCCGCGGGCCGCCACCCCGACGGGGCCTCCCCGCTGGGCGTGCACCAGCTCATCGGCGACGTATGGGAGTGGACCTCCACCACCTTCACCGGATACCCCGGGTTCAGGGCCTTCCCGTACCGGGAGTACTCCGAGGTGTTCTTCGACGACGGGTACAAGGTGCTGCGCGGCGGCTCGTGGGCCACACACCCCACGGCGGTGCGCTCCACCTTCCGCAACTGGGACTTCCCCATCCGGAGGCAGATCTTCAGCGGGTTCCGCTGCGCACGCGACGCCGAGCCCGCCTGATGTGCCGACACCTCGCCTACCTCGGGCCGCCGCGTACGGTGCACGACCTGCTGTACGCGGCGCCCCACGCCCTGCTCGTCCAGTCCTGGGCGCCCCGGATGCAGCGACACGGCACCGTCAACGCCGACGGGTTCGGCGTCGGCTGGTACCCCGGCCCCGGCGAGCCGCTGCGCTACCGGCGCGCCATGCCGATGTGGGGCGACGCCTCCTTCGCCGACGCCGCCCGGTCCATCTCCTCCGGATGCGTCGTGGCAGCGGTCCGCGACGCCACCGTCGGCTTCGGCTCGGAGGAGTCGGGGGCCCAGCCCTTCCGCGCCGACCGCCTGTTGTTCAGCCACAACGGCGCCGCCGAGGACGACGAGGCGCTCGCCGCCGCGTTGTCCGGCCCCCCGCCGTCCGGGGCGCTGGACGCCCGCGCCCCCGTGGACTCGGCCCCGCTGTTCGCGCACACGGTACGGCTGTGGCGCTCCTCCGGCGACCTGGCGGGCACCCTGGCCGCCGTGGTCGCCCGCGCCCGTGAGCACTCCGCGGGCCGGTACAACCTCCTGGCGAGCGACGGCACCTCGATCGTCGCCACCGCCGCCGGGGACACGCTCTTCACCCTGCGCGAACCCGGGGGAGGGGTCTTCCTGGCCTCCGAACCCTTCGACGACCGTCCCGACTGGCGCGAGGTGCCCGACGAATCGGTGGTCCTCGCCACCGCGAAGCGCACCCTGACGCGCCCTCTGACGGAGCACGCCCCACCACCACACCAGGAGGCAGTATGTTCCGGATCGACCGAAACCTGACCGCCGACGACCTCGACAAGGCCCTCCGCGAGGACGTCGCCGAGGGACTCACCGCCTCCCCCAAGCGGCTCCCGCCCAAGTGGTTCTACGACGAACACGGCAGCGCCCTCTTCGAGGACATCACCGCCCTCCCGGAGTACTACCCCACCCGCGCCGAGCGCTCGATCCTCGCCGAGCGCTCCGACGAGATCGCCGACGCCGCCGACGCCGAAATCCTCATCGAACTCGGCTCCGGCTCCGGCGTGAAGACCCGCCTCCTGCTCGACGCCATGCTCCGCCACGGTGGCATCACCGGATTCGTCCCCGTCGACGTCAGCGGCGACTTCCTCGCCGCCTCGGCGGCCGAGCTCGCCGGGGACTACCCCGGGCTGGACGTGCACGCCGTCGTCGGCGACTTCGAGGAGCACCTCGGGCTGCTCCCCGTGACCCGCGATGGCGGCCGCCGCCTCCTCGCCGTCCTGGGCTCCACCATCGGCAACCAGGAACCCCGGGCCCGCGCCGCCTTCCTCCGCGACATCAGAGGCGTCCTGGACGCCGGGGACTCGCTCCTGCTCGGCACCGACCTCGTCAAGGACCCCGCCCGCCTCGTCGCCGCCTACGACGACGCCCAAGGGGTCACCGCCGCCTTCAACCGCAACGTCCTGCGCGTCATCAACCACCGACTGGGGGCCGACTTCGACCCGGCCGCCTTCGACCACGTCGCCCTCTGGGACGCCGAACGGGAGTGGATCGAGATGCGCCTGCGCGCCCGCACCGCCCAGCGCGTCCGCGTCGCCGGCCTCGACCTGTCCGTCGGCTTCGCCGAGGGGGAGGAGATGCGCACGGAGATCTCCGCCAAGTTCCGCCGCGAGGGCCTGGGCACCGAACTGGAGGGGGCCGGGTTCGCCCCCGCCCGTTGGTGGACCGACCCCGCCGACGACTTCGCACTCGTCCTGGCCACCGCCCGCTGACCGCCGGCGACGGGCCCGCCGCAGCGCGGACGACCGGCGGCGCCCCCGGCTCCGGTACGGTGGTGCCGTGTTCAAGGTAGGGGTTTTCGGCGCCGACGGGCGCATGGGGTCAGAGGTCGTCAAGGCCGTTCAGGGCGCGGACGACATGGAGTTCACCGCGGGCGTCGACACCGGCGACGACCGCGACAGGGTGCTGGGGTCCGACTGCGTCGTCGACTTCACCCACCCCGACGCGGTGATGGACAACCTGGAGTGGCTCATCGGCCACGGCATCCACGCCGTCGTCGGCACGAGCGGATTCGACGAGGCCCGGCTGGCGAAGGTGCGCGCGATGCAGACCGCCGCAGGGTCCGGTGCCAAGGTCCTCGTCGCCCCCAACTTCGGCGTGGCCGCCGTCCTCATGATGGACTTCGCGCGCAGGGCCGCCCCCTACTTCGACTCCACCGAGATCGTCGAACTGCACCACCCGAACAAGGCCGACGCCCCCAGCGGCACCGCCTACCGCACCGCCGAACTCGTCGCCCGGGCGCGGCGCGAGGCCGGTGCCGCCCCGATGCCCGACGCCACCACCTCGGAGATCCCCGGGGCTCGCGGCGCCGACGTCGACGGCGTCCGTGTCCACGCACTGCGTATCTCCGGGCTCATCGCCCACCAGGAAGTCGTGTTCGGCACCGACGGCGAGACCCTCAAGATCCGGCACGACTCCATGAACCGCACCTCCTTCATGCCGGGCGTGCTGCTGGGCGTGCGACGGGTCGCCGACCTGCCCGAGCCGCTCACCCTCGGACTGGAACCGCTCCTGGGCCTGGAGTAGAAGGGACCGGCCCGTCAGGGGGACGGCAGCACCGGCCTGCCGTCCTCCAGGTAGAGCGGGCCGCCGCCGTCGGCCACCGACAGCGCGGCGAGCATCCGCCGCGCCGCGTTCGCCGACAGCACCCCGTGCAGGTCGGCCGGGTCGTGCCACGCCCATCCCGACAGCTCCTCGGGCGGCAGCCGCAGCTCAGCGCCCTCGGGGAGTTCCGCGGTGAACAGCCACTGCACCGCCGCGGTGCGCGGCGGCCGCGCCGGAACCCAGTCCACGGCGGCCAGGCGCACCACGCGCGCCGCCACACCCAGCTCCTCGCGCAGCTCGCGGCGGCAGGCGGCCAGCGGCGACTCGTCCTTCTCGACCACCCCGCCGGGGATGCCCCACGGCTGCTCGGGCACGTAGACGCGCTCCACCAGCAGCACACCGCCGGAGGGCGAACGGATCACCGCGCCCGCCGCCCCGCGCGTGGCGGGCAGGTTCGCGAAGAACTCCTCCTCGGTTTCCACGCCCCCGACCCTAGGGGAACGGCCGCCGGGCTCAGCCCAGGGCGATCCCGACCGAGAACAGCACCCCGAACGCCATCTGGAGCTTGCCGGTCTCGCCCAGCCCCAGAACCAGGTCGCGGCCGGTCTGCCCGCCCAGCACCCGCCGCAGCGGGGCGACCGCCAGCGGCAGCGACAGCAGGACGAGCACCACCCACCACGACAGCGGCGCCAGGGCCAGCGCCACCAGGTAGGCGGCCGTGATCGCGCCCGTGTACAGCCGCCGCGTCCACGCCTCGCCCAGCCGCACCGCCAGGGTGATCTTGCCGGTCTCCCGGTCGGTGGGGATGTCCCGCAGGTTGTTGATCACCAGCACCGAGCACGACAGCAGCCCCACCGGGACCGCCGCCACCCACGCCTGCCACGGAGCCGATCCCACCTGCACGAACACCGTGCCCACCACGGCCACCAGGCCGAAGAACACGAACACCGACACCTCGCCCAGGCCCCGGTAGCCGTACGGGGAGCGCCCGCCGGTGTAGTACCAGGCTGCGGCGATCGCGACCGCGCCCACCGGCAGCAGCCACCACGACGACACGGCCACCAGCACCAGGCCCACGGCGGCCGCGACGGCGAAGCTCGCCAGCGCCGCCGCCAGCACCTGGCGCGGCGGGGCGAGCCCGGCCGCGGTCAGCCGCACCGGCCCGGACCGCTGCTCGGTGTCGGTGCCCTTGACGCCGTCGCTGTAGTCGTTGGCGAAGTTCACGCCGATCTGGAGCGCCAGTGCCACCGCCATGGCCAGCAGCGCCTTCCACCACACGAACCCGTCCAGCGCCAGGGCCAGGGCGGTGCCCGCCGCGACGGGGACGACCGAGTTCGGGAAGGTGCGGGGGCGCGTCCCCGAGACCCATTGACTGAACGTGGCCACGCGGCGGTCCTCCCACGACTTCACTTACCGAACAGTAGTCCCCTCACGTTAGCCGCTGCCTGCGGCTGCTCCTCCCCGAGAGCCGACTGTGATGCCCCCTGCTCCGGGGGTGGCTCGGGCGCCCGAGCACGAACCAAAGCGGAGCGGAGGTTCTTAGCGGGCTATGGCGGCGTGCAGGCGCACCATCGGCAGCCGTTCGCCCAGGTCGATCTCCCGCCGGGCCCCGTCCGCGCGCCACCCGCACGACTCGAAGAACGCGCGCAGGGCGTTGTCGGCCTCCGGAACCCACACGTGGACGGTCACGAAGCCGGACTCCACGAGCTGGTCCACCGCCGCGTTCAGCAGGCGGCTCCCGTGTCCCCGGCGCACGTGCGCCGGGGACACGTGCAGCGCGAACACCTCCGCGTCCCTGGCGGGCCACAGGTCGGGGTCCCCGGCCGGACCGAACGCGGCGAAGCCCGTCACCGTCCGCTTCCCGTCGATCAGGTCCGTGGCCACCACCAGCCGGTGCTTGGACGTGGGCGGGGACTCCAGCGCCGCGGTCCACTGCGCGTGGAAGCCGGTGCGCGCCTGCGGACCGGACATCTCCGCCAGGACCTCACCGGGGATCAGGTCCCCGTACACCGCCCGCCACGACTCCACCTGGACGGCCACGACGGTGTCCACGTCGGAGGTGCGGGCGGGGCGGACGAACTGGGCGCCGGACACGGTCGGCCTCCTTATCGAGGCAAGATCATCGTGATCGGAGTTTCCCGACCTTGCCATGGCATGGGAACATCTACTTCGTGAGCCTCATTATCAGAGTTATCGTGAACGCGCTCGCCCTTTGGGCGGCTGTCTTCCTCATCGACGGCGTCGACGTCACGGCCCAGGACACCTTCGGGCAGATCCTCGTCTACCTCGGCGTGGGTGCGATCTTCGGCCTGGTCAACGCGATCATCAAACCGATCGTGAAGTCCGTGGGATGCCTGTTCTACGCCCTGACCCTGGGGCTGATCGGGCTGGTCGTCAACGCGCTGCTCCTCCTGCTCACGGGGTGGATCGCCGGGCAGGTCGGCCTCGCCTTCGAGGTCGAGTGGTTCTGGCCGGCGTTCTGGGCGGCGATCGTCATCTCCGTCGTCAGTTGGCTGCTGGGGCTGTTCCTGCCCGACGGCGACGACTGACCCACCCCTCGACCTCCCCGCTCCCGCCGCCCTGACCTGCGGCGGATCCGGGCCCGCCCGCGTGGAGCGGGCCCGGAGAGGGTAGGTTCACTTCCCGGGCCCCCTACCTCGACCCACGAGGACGGGCGGACCCGCAACGGCACCGCGGCACCGGCCGCGGAGCCCACAGGATCTTTCCCGCGGCCGGAGCGGACTCCGCCGGTCGCGGTGGCGGTACGCAGTGCCGCAGACCCGTGCCCGCGCACGGGTCCTTTCGACTGTTGACACACCGACGAGAGGAGGAGGGGCACCCCGGGCCACCGTGCACACGAGGCGGGCGGCCCGGAAGCCTGAAACAGCCATGACGGACACGAAGAACCGTCCCTTCGGCAAGATGCTGACCGCGATGGTCACGCCCATGCTCGAAGACGGGGAGATCGACTACGACGGCGCGGCCCGGCTGGCCACGTACCTGGTCGACGAGCAGAACAACGACGGCCTCATCATCAGCGGGACGACGGGGGAGTCGCCCACCACCAGCGACGACGAGAAGGACCGGCTCCTGCGCACGGTCCTGGAGGCGGTCGGCGACCGTGCCACCGTCGTGGCCGGTGTGGGCACCAACGACACCCGCCACAGCGTCAGGCTCGCCAAGGGCGCGGAGAAGGCCGGGGCGCACGGCCTGCTCGCCGTGACCCCGTACTACAACAAGCCCCCGCAGGAAGGGCTCATCCAGCACTTCACGACGATCGCCGACACCACCGAACTGCCGGTGATGCTCTATGACATCCCCCACCGCACCGGGACGCCGATCGCCTCCGAGACCCTGGTCCGGCTGGCCGACCACCCGCGCATCGTCGCCAACAAGGACGCCAAGGACAACGTCGGCGCCAGCTCGTGGGTGATGGAGCGCACCGACCTCGCCTACTACTGCGGCACCGACATCCTCAACCTCCCCCTGCTGTCGGTGGGCGCCGCCGGGTTCGTCAGCGTCTGCGGCCACATCGTCGGCAAGGACCTGCACGACATGATCGACGTCTTCGAGAGCGGAGAGGTCGGCCAGGCGCTGGCCATCCACCGCCGCCTCACGCCCGTCTACACGGGGATGTTCCGCACCCAGGGCGTCATCACCACCAAGGCGGTGCTCAACCTGTTCGGCCTGCCCGCCGGTCCGGTGCGCACCCCCCTGGCGGAGGCCTCCAACGAGCTCACCGCGCTCTTGCGCGAGGACCTGGCCGCGGCCGGGGTCAAGGGCCCCATCGGCCTCGCCCCCCACCAGGCCGTCCCCGCCAGCGCCGTCCACGTCGAGCGCCTGGCGGAGGGGTCGCTGTGAGCCACCCGCACCCCGAACTGGGGCCCCCGCCGCCGCTCGGCGACGGGGCCCTGCGCGTCGTCCCACTGGGCGGCCTCGGCGAGATCGGCCGCAACATGACGGTCTTCGAGTACGGCGGCCGCCTGCTCATCGTCGACTGCGGCGTCCTCTTCCCCGAGGAGGAGCAGCCCGGCGTCGACCTCATCCTGCCGGACTTCGACTACATCCGGGACCGGCTCGACGACGTCGAGGCGGTCGTGCTCACCCACGGGCACGAGGACCACATCGGCGGGGTCCCCTTCCTGCTGCGCGAGCGCCCCGACATCCCGATCGTCGGATCCAAGCTCACCCTGGCGCTGATCACCGCCAAGCTCGGTGAGCACCGCATCAAGCCCGAGACGTTCCTGGTGGAGGAGGGCGAGCGGCACGACTTCGGCCCCTTCAGCCTGGAGTTCTTCGCGGTCAACCACTCCATCCCGGACGCACTGGCGGTCGGTATCCGCACCCCCGCAGGCACGGTGCTGCACACCGGCGACTTCAAGATGGACCAACTGCCGCTGGACGGGCGCCTCACGGACCTGGGCGGCTTCGCGCGCTTCGGCGACGAGGGTGTGGACCTGCTGCTGTCGGACTCCACCAACGCCGAGCAGCCCGGGTTCGTCGTCAGCGAACGCGACCTGAACGAGGCCATCGACAAGGTCTTCCGCACCTCCGACAAGCGCGTGGTGGTGGCCTGCTTCGCCTCCCACGTGCACCGCGTGCAGCAGGTCATCGACGCCGCCGTCAAGCACGGGCGCAAGATCGCGTTCGTGGGCCGCTCCATGGTCCGCAACATGAACATCGCGCGCGACCTGGGCTACCTCAGCATCCCCGGCGGCACCATCGTCGACGTCAAGCAGCTCGACGACCTGCCGCCCGAGGAGGTCCTGCTGGTGTGCACCGGCTCGCAGGGCGAGCCCATGGCCGCCCTGAGCCGCATGGCCAACCGGGACCACCAGATCCGGATCGAGCAGGGCGACACCATCCTGCTCGCCTCCTCGCTGATCCCCGGCAACGAGAACTCCGTCAACCGGGTCATCAACGGCCTCACCCGCTGGGGCGCCAAGGTCGTGCACAAGGGCAACGCCCTGGTCCACGTGTCCGGACACGCCTCCGCCGGTGAACTGCTGTACGTGCTGAACATGGTGCGCCCGCGCAACTTCCTGCCCGTGCACGGCGAATGGCGGCACATGCGCGCCCACGCCGAGCTCGCCCAGCTCGCCGGCGTCCCCAAGGACCGCATCTCCATCGCCGAGGACGGCGTCGTCGTCGACCTGTACAAGAACCGCGCCAAGATCGTCGGCGCGGTCCAGGCCGGATACGTCTACGTGGACGGCTCCTCGGTCGGCGACGTCTCCGAGGCCTCGCTCAAGGACCGCCGCATCCTCGGTGAGGAGGGGTTCATCTCCGTGGTCGTGGCCGTGGACTCCACCACCGGAAAGATCCTCGGCGAACCCGAGATCCACACCCGCGGAGCGGGCATCGCGCCCGACGCCTACGACGACGTCATCGACCGCCTCCAGGCCGCCCTCGACAAGGCCGCCGCCGACGGCGTCAACGACCCGCACCAGCTTCGCCAGCTCGTCCGGCGCAGCGCGGGACGCTGGGTGAACGAGACCTACCGTCGACGCCCCATGATCATCCCCGTCCTGGTGGAGGTCTGACCGGTGCCGACCCGTGCACGGCCCGGGGCGCAGTCGGCGCCTCCGGGCCGTGCGCTCTTCACGGGACCGAACAGGGGACACGCCGCGTGAAATCCGACGGCACGGCGCCGCCCTAGTAAAATGGCCGGGCGCGGCGTGCCGCCCTGCCCGCCGGAGTCGAACGAGGCGTCCCTTGGAGGTAACCCCCGATGGCCCCGCGCTCCACCCCCTCCGGGCGCTCCAAGCGGAAGGGGTCCTCGTCCCCGAGGATGCCCGACGGACCCATCGCCTACGCCTTCACCATGCTCGGAGAGCTCATGCTGGTGCTGTGGAAGATCGTGGCACACACCGTCGGAGGCGCCGCCCGCGCGGTGGGGCGCAGCGCCCGCGGCCTCGACCCCGACCTTCGCAGGGACGGCCTGGGGCTGGTCCTGCTCGCCACCGGCCTGCTCATCGCCGGTGCCGTGTGGTGGCAGAGCGAGGGCCTGCTGCTGGAGGTCACCCGGGCCGTGGTGGTCGGCGCCTTCGGCACGTTCTCCCCGATCCTGCCCCTGCTGTTCCTGCCCCTGGCGGTCAGGCTGATGCGCACCCCCGGCACCGTCCGGGAGGGCGACGCCGGACGCCTGTTCATCGGCGGCACGGCGATCATGCTGGGGCTGCTGGGGCTCATCCACATCGGACACGGGGTGCCGGGCCCCTCCGACGGCTTGGAAGCGCTCATGGGCTCGGGCGGGTTCATCGGCTTCGTGGCCTCCGGCCCGCTCAGCGCCGTCATCACCCCCTGGCTCACCGGCCTGCTCCTGGTCCTAGTCCTGCTCTTCGGCATCCTCGTCGTCACCGCCACCCCCATCCGGCGCATCCCCGAACGGCTCAACGCGCTCTTCGGCGCCCTCATGGAGCGCGACGGCGGCCCCGACTCCGGCCTGGGCATCCTGGGCGACGGGCCCGACAAGGGCGAGGGCAGGCCGCGGCGCGGCCCCAAGCGGCGCCCCGGCAAGGGCGAGACGGTCGCCGGAGACCACGAGCGCCCCTATGACAGCCCCGTCCTGCCCGGCGACCGCGACCAGGCACCACTGGCCCCCGCCCTCGGCGACGACGAGGAGACGGAACGGGACGGGAAGGGGCAGGGGAGGAAGCCCGCCCCGGGCAAGGGCTCCCCCCGCAAGCGCGGCAAGGCTCCCGACCCCTCGCCGCCGCCCGAGGCCACCGAGCAGCTCTCCATCCCCTCCCGCGTGGTGGAGGGCGACTACGAACTGCCGCCGCCCGCGGCGCTCAAACCCGGCAGCCCGACCAAGCCGCGTACCAAGGCCAACGACACCGTGGTCGAGGCGCTGTCGGGCGTGCTCACCCAGTTCGGCATCGACGCCCAGGTCACCGGGTTCACCCGCGGCCCCACCGTGACGCGCTACGAGATCGAGCTGGGCCCGGCGGTCAAGGTCGAGAAGGTCACCGCGCTGGCCAAGAACATCTCCCTGGCCGTCAAGAGCGCCGACGTGCGCATCCAGTCGCCCATCCCCGGCAAGTCCGCCATCGGCGTGGAGATCCCCAACACCGACAAGGACATCGTCAGCCTGGGCGACGTGCTGCGCTCGCCCTCGGCCACCGCGGACGACCACCCGATGCTCGTCGGGCTCGGCAAGGACGTCGAGGGCACCAACGTGGTCGCCAACCTCGCCAAGATGCCGCACGTGCTGGTCGCGGGCGCCACCGGAGCCGGTAAGTCGACCTGCATCAACGGGCTCATCACCTCGCTGATGATGCGCGCCACCCCCGACGAGGTGCGCATGATCCTCGTCGACCCCAAGCGGGTCGAACTGACCATGTACGAGGGCATCCCACACCTGATCACCCCCATCATCACCAACCCCAAACGGGCCGCCGAGGCCCTCCAGTGGGTCGTGGGCGAGATGGACCGGCGCTACGACGACCTGGCCGCCTCCGGCTACCGCCATGTCGACGACTTCAACGCCGCCGTGCGCACGGGCGAGCTCACCGCGCCCCCCGGCAGCGAACGCGAGTACATGCCCTACCCGTACCTGCTGGTCATCGTCGATGAGCTCGCCGACCTCATGATGGTCGCCCCCCGCGACGTCGAGGACGCCGTCGTGCGCATCACCCAGCTCGCGCGCGCAGCCGGCATCCACCTGGTACTCGCCACCCAGCGGCCCAGCGTCGACGTCGTCACCGGCCTGATCAAGGCCAACGTGCCCTCCCGCCTGGCCTTCGCCACCTCCAGCCTCTCCGACAGCCGCGTCATCCTCGACCAGGCCGGGGCCGAGAAGCTCGTCGGCAAGGGCGACGCGCTCTTCCTGCCCATGGGCGCGGGCAAGCCCATCCGGCTCCAGAACGCCTGGGTGTCGGAGAAGGAGATCCGGGCGGTCGTCGAGCACTGCAAGAAGCAGTCGGAACCGGACTACCGCGAGGACGTCGCCGTCGCGGAGACCAAGAAGAAGGAGATCGACGAGGACATCGGCGACGACCTCGACCTCCTGGTGCAGGCCGTGGAACTGGTGGTCACCACCCAGTTCGGCTCCACCTCCATGCTCCAGCGCAAACTGCGCGTAGGCTTCGCCAAGGCCGGGCGGCTGATGGACCTCATGGAGAGCCGCGACGTGGTCGGCCCCAGCGAGGGCTCCAAGGCCCGCGACGTCCTCGTCACCCCCGACGACCTCCCCGCCGTCCTGGAGGACATCCGCGGCGGATGAGGCCCGCCCAGGGCGGTCCCTCCGTTTTTGGGATGGTTTTTGAGCCTCTCTTGGGCGTGGTGACCTGCGCGAACCCGACTCTGATAGCAGAGTGGAGACGTGTGAGTGCCCACAGTAGCGGGGGAGTGCGCATGGCGACGATCGGTCAGACCCTGGCGGCGGCCCGAGCGGCCTCCGGGCTCACGGTCGCGGACCTCAGCACCCGTACACGCATCCGGGTCCCGGTCCTGCTGGGTATCGAGGCGGAGGACTTCCACCCCTGCGGCGGTGACTTCTACGCCCGCGGCCACATCCGCGGCATCTGCCGCGCCCTCGGCCTGGACCCGGCACCGTTCCTGGAGGAGTTCGACCGCGAGCACGCGGGCCGCGACAGACCCGCCTTCGCCCCCGTCCACCGCCGCTCCCAGACGCCCCCGGAGAACGCCGGGGCCGACCGGGAACAGGTGCACGTGGTGCCGCGAGGCACCCCGGAGGAGGGAGGGGGCACCGACCCCGCCGGGGGCTCCGAGCGCTGGGGCCACTTCGAACGCAGACAGCACCTGCCCGGCTCCGTCCGCGGGAGAGCGCCCCGGCGCGGCGCCGTCCCCGCGCCCCGCACGAGCCCGGAGGGCCCGAGCGGGCGCCGTCCGCGAGAGCGCCGTCCGGCACCCCGCCCGGCCGTCAGCACCACCCGCCGCTCCGACCGGGTCCGCCGCATCTGGCCCTGGGCCGTGGTCGGTATCATCCTCGCCCTGGCGGTCCTGGTGGGCGTACGCGCCTGGAACGACTGGGAGAGGGGACAGGAGTTGCGCTCGGCCTTCGAAGCCGGACTGGGCAGTTCCGAAGCGCTCTCCCTGGACGGTGGACCCACCCCGGCCGCCCCGCGTGAGGGCGCCGTCGCCGAGGGCACCGCCGCCGGGGACACCGAGACCGCCATCGGCCTCACCGCCACCGAACGCAGTTGGCTCCAGGTCTCCCGCTCCGACGGCACCCCCCTCTACACGGGGTTCCTCCTGGCGGGGGACACCCGCACCTTCACCACCCGGGACACCCTCGAACTGTGGGTCGGCAACGCCAACACCCTCGACCTCAGCGTCGACGGACGCGACATGGGTCCCCTCAGCGCGGAGAGGGAGGTCACGACCGTCACCGTCGGAGCCGACGGCGTCCTCGATTGAGGGACACGGCACCGAACCCGGCCCCTCCGGGCGGGGCGGGGCGAGGTACGTGCGGGTGGGCCGCGCGCGGTAGTGTGGGGGGCTGTGGGCGGCGCCGGTCGGCGCCAAGGCCGTGCGCGGACGGATCCGCGGCGCCCCACACGCAAACGAAGCTCTCCCACACCTTGGAAGCCATGTCATCGCGCCGTACTGTCTCGCTCGTCACCCTGGGGTGCGCGCGTAACGAGGTCGACTCCGAAGAGCTGGCCGGACGCCTCGCGCAAGGCGGATGGGAACTCGTGGACGGCGACGCCGACGTGACCGTCGTCAACACCTGCGGGTTCATCGACGCCGCCAAACAGGACTCCATCCAGACCATCCTGGAGGCCACCGAGAACGGCGGCCACGTCGTCGCCGCCGGATGCATGGCCGAGCGCTACGGCTCCGAACTCGCCGCCTCCCTGCCCGAGGCCCAGGTGGTCGGCTTCGACGACTACGCGACCATCTCCGACCGCCTCGACGACGTCGTCGCCGGACGCACCCTCGTCCCCCACGACCCCCGCGACCGGCGCACCCTGCTGCCGATCAGCCCCGTCGAGCGCGACGCCTCCCAGGTGCACGTGCCCGGACACGCCGCCTTCGCCGACTCCGAGGGCGCCGAGGGCACCGCACTGCCCTACCGTGCCGCCGTCCCGCGCAGGCGCCTCACCGGCGGCCCGGTCGCCAACCTCAAGATCGCCTCCGGCTGCGACCGGCGGTGCACCTTCTGCGCCATCCCCGCCTTCCGCGGTGCCTACATCTCCCGTACCCCGGACGACATCGTCCGCGAGGCCCAGTGGCTCGCGAGCGAGGGCGTGCGCGAGGTGTTCCTGGTCAGCGAGAACTCCACCTCCTACGGCAAGGACCTCGGCGACGTCCGCGCCCTGGAGAAGCTCCTGCCGCGCCTGGCCGCCGTCGAGGGGCTGGACCGGGTCCGCGTCAGCTACCTCCAGCCCGCCGAGATGCGCCCCGACCTGGTGGAGGTCCTCACCCGCACACCGGGCGTCGTCCCCTACTTCGACCTCTCCTTCCAGCACGCCAGCGGAACGCTGCTGCGCCGCATGCGCCGCTACGGCGACCGCGAGCGCTTCCTCGACCTGCTGCGCACCGTGCGCGAACGCGTCCCCGAGGCCGGAGCCCGCTCCAACTTCATCGTGGGCTTCCCCGGCGAGACCGAGGAGGAGTTCGAGGACCTGGTCGCCTTCCTCAACGAGGCCCGGCTGGACGCGGTCGGCGTGTTCGGCTACTCCGACGAGGAGGGCACCGAGGCCGTCGGCCACCAGGGCAAGCTCCCCGACGACGTGATCGAGGAGCGCGTGGACCGGCTCAACCGCCTCGCCGAGGAGCTCATGGCCCAGCGCGCCGAGGAGCGCGTCGGCGACCGCGTCCACGTCCTGGTCGAGGCCGTCCTGGAGGACGGCGCCTACGAGGGCCGTGCCGACCACCAGGCCCCCGAGGTGGACGGCGGCACCATCCTCTACGGCGAGGGCCTGGCCGTGGGCGACCTGGTACCGGCCACCGTGGTCCAGTCCCTGGGCGCCGACCTGGTCGCCGAACAGGAGGAGCCCGCCCCGGACGGTGAAATCGGAGATCGATGAGCAGCCACGATTCCGCGGCGTCCCCCGCCCCCCGCGTTCCGCTGTGGAACATCGCGAACATCCTCACGATGAGCCGCCTGGTCATGGTGCCGGTGTTCGTATGGTGGATGTTCCTCGACGGGCCGTGGTGGCGGCTCGCCGCGTTCGCCCTCTTCGCGATCGCCGCCATCACCGACCGGATCGACGGTGAACTGGCGCGCCGCCGCAACCTCGTCACCGACTTCGGCAAGATCGCCGACCCGATCGCGGACAAGGCGCTCACCGGCGCCGCCCTGGTCGTCCTCTCCCTCCAAGGCGACCTGTGGTGGTGGGTGACCATCGCCATCCTCGTCCGCGAGTGGGGCGTCACGGCGCTGCGCTTCGCCGTCCTGCGCTACGGCGTCATGCCCGCCGGTCAGGGCGGCAAGCTCAAGACCGTCCTCCAGATCACCGCACTGCTGCTCTACCTGTTCCCGTTCGGGCTGCTGCCGTTCACCGACGTGTTCACGTGGATCGCCCACATCGCGATGGCCGCCGCCCTGGCCGTCACCCTGTGGACCGGCCTGGTCTACGTCCTCGACGCGGTCCGCCTGGTCCGATCCGCCGGGAATGGCGGGGGAGACCGCCCCGAGTGAGCGCCCCGCAGAGCACGGACCCCGCCGCCGCGTCCGCCGCTGCGGCGGTCCACCGCGCCCTGCTGGAGCGCGGTGCCACCTGCGCCACAGCCGAATCCCTCACCGGCGGGCTCATCGGAGCCCACCTCACCTCGGTGCCGGGCGCTTCGAACACCTACCGGGGCGGCGTCGTCACCTACGCCACCGACACCAAGGCCGCGCTCCTGGGCGTCCCCTCCGACCTGTTGGCCGCCCGCGGAGCCGTGCACCCGGACGTGGCCGCCCGCATGGCCGCGGGCGTGCGCGGACTGCTGAACGCCGACTACGGGGTCGCGGTGACCGGTGTGGCCGGCCCCGACCCCCAGGACGGCAGGCCCGTGGGAACCGTGTTCGCCGCCGTGTCCACACCCGGTGAGACCGACACCATCAGGGAATTCCGTTTCACCGGCGATCGGGCGGGTATCCGGTATCTCACGGTCGAGGGTGCCCTGGAACTGTTGGAGGCGACCGTCCGCGCAGGCGCCGCGGACCCCGTATGACCCTGACCCCGAGACGGGCCCCATCCCCCGGCCACAGGGAATACCACCGCCTCACCTGGTGGTTCCCCCTCCAGCGAACAGGAGGGTAAGAGATGCCCGAATCGGGCGTGGGACAGGTACGGTGTTGTATATGAAGGTCGCTACCGGTGGGAGGGAGCGCGAATGATGGTCCTGCTTCGTCACCTACTTGGTGACGTGCTCAGGCGGCTGCGACAGCGCCAGGGCCGAACCCTCCGCGAGGTGTCGGCCGATGCTCGGGTGTCCCTCGGATACCTGTCGGAGGTCGAACGCGGGCAGAAGGAGGCCTCCTCCGAGCTGCTCTCATCGATCTGCGGGGCACTGGGTGTCCCGCTTTCGCAGGTTCTGCGGGAGGTCTCCGACCAGCTCGCTCTCGCGGAGCTCCAGGAGGCCGCACTGCTGGGCGACACGGTCGCCGATCCCGTGGCCGCCGAGGAGCTCGGCATCGAACCGGTGCCGGACCGCGTTCCCGAAGTCGCCGACATGGTGGGGGTCTGACCCCCGAAGTCCGTCCGGTCTCGTCGATGTGACCACGTGAAGGAGCCGACCACCACCGGTGGTCGGCTCCTTCCGCGCCACGGGGCGCTCAGGTGTGCGTGTGGTTGACCCAGGCCTCTGGATCCTCCGCCAGCACCCGCACGGTCTCCGGCAGCTCGTCGGACACCAGGTGCTGGAGGTTGACCCCCTCCAGGATCGCCCGCTCGCTGGCCCGCAGCGCGATCCACACCTGTTGCAGGCTGCGGGCCGCACCGTCGTAGTCCACATGCTCGGGCCGCTCCCCGCGCACGTTCGCCAGGGGACCGTCGACCGCGCGGATGATGTCGGCCAGCGAGATCTCCGCTGCGGGCTTGGCCAGCCAGTAGCCGCCCACGGGACCGCGCTGGCTGCGTACCAGGCCGGCCCGGCGCAACTGGGTGAGGATGTTCTCCAGGAACTTTCCGGGGATGGCCTGGGCGCGTGCGAGCTGCTCGGCCGTCACCGGCCCCTCGCCGGCGACGGCGAGTTCTGCGGCCGCGCGTAGCGCGTAGTCGACCCGGGCTGAAAGGCGCATGCTGTGATTATGCCGTGGTTGGAAGGGCGAATAGGGCACCGGGCGGCGGCGGAGAGGCCGCCGCCCGGCTTGCTACCGTCAAGAGTACTTCTCCGACCGGGTCGATGGGACATACACCGAGACAGAGCGTCAGCGGACCGTGCCCACCGCGTCCCTGGCACCCAGAAGCTCGGCCGCGACCAGCCCGTTGACGTGCGCCGCCCCGTACGTGCGCACGTGCGTGCCCGTGCCGGGCCGCCACACCGGCAGTCCCATCTCCACGACCACGGCGCCGGGCCGGGCGTCGAGCAGCCGTGTGACGAGCTCCCGCGTCTGCGGATAGCGGTGGGCGTCCCGGACCACCACGACCAGGTCGCGCCCGCCCGCCCGGTCCAGGATCTCCCCGGCCAGGTCGGGCACGGGGGCCACCCGCTCGGTGTCGGGGAACCACGGTCCCAGCCCCCACGGGACGTCGCCCACGGCCATACCGGGAGGGGCGTCCACCTCCACCACGTACGGGTCGGACAGGGGCGGCAGGCCGCCCTCCACCCGTACGGCCCGCCGGGCACCCGTGAGCCCGATCCCCTCGGCAGCCGACCCCGCCGCCGCGGCCCTCAGGGGCGCCGCGGCGCGGATCCAGGAACGCAGCTCCAGCGTCCGCTCGGCCGCCTCCTCCAGCCGCTCGCCGGGCAGGCGCCCCTCGCGTACGGCCGCCACGAGCGCGTCGCGCACGGCCGCCACCTCCTCGCCGTAGACTAGGCGGCCCAGGCACAGCAGGTCGCAGCCGGCCGCAACCGCCCGTACACCCGCCTCGGGGATCCCGATGCGTGCGCTGACCCCGCGCATCTCGATGGCGTCGCTGACCACCGTGCCGGTGAACCCCAGCTCCTCGCGCAGCAGACGGGTGACCACGTTCGCCGACAGGGTCGCCGGACCCTCGGCGCCCAGCGCGGGGACCTCGATGTGCGCGGTCAGCACCGATCGGACCCCGGCCTCCACCGCGGCCCGGAACGGCAGCAGCTCGCGCCGGTGCAGCAGGTCGGCGGCGGCGTCCACGCGCGGCAGCACGTGGTGTGAGTCCTGCGAGGTGGCGCCGTGCCCGGGGAAGTGCTTGGCGCACGCCGCCACACCCGCCTCCTGGAGCCCGGCCACCGACGCCGCCGCGTGGCGTGCCACCAGCGCGGCGTCCGAACCGAAGGAGCGGGTCCCGATGACCGGGTTGTCGTCGGCGACGTTGACGTCCACCGACGGCGCCAGGTCCAGGTTGAAGCCCAGATCGGCCAGCACCCCGCCCAGCGAGCGCAGGGTGGCCCGGGTCAGTTCCGGGTCGTCGACCGCGCCGAGGGAGGCGTTGCCGGGGTAGTCGCTGCCCCGGGCCTGGCCGATGCGGGTGACGTCGCCCCCCTCCTCGTCCAGTGAGATCAGGGGGGTGTCGGCGGCCTCGGACAGGCGCGCGTTGAGCGCGGCCACCTGCTCGGGGCCCTCCAGGTTGTTGTGGAACAGGCAGACACCGGCGACACCGTCCGCCAGACCCTCAAGGACCCAGCGCGGGGCGTGGTGGGATTCGAAGGGCACCAGGAGGGTGGCGTTGGCCAACCGCTCCAGGGTCCGGTCGTTGCGCATGGTGATCTTTTCCGTTCGGTGAGCGCGGGTGCCCGGGCGCGCGGGGGCGCACGAGGCAGACGTGTGGCTGGTGGAGGGGGGTGGTCCCGCGGACGCGGCCCGGGGGACCACCCGGGCGGGGGCGGCCTGTTGGGCGGGGGCGGGCCTCAGCCCTTGACGGCGCCCATGGTCAGGCCGGAGACCATCCGCCTCTGGACGAAGAGGAAGAAGACCATCACGGGCACCGTGAGCAGCGTGGACGCCGCCATGATGGCGCCCCACTCGGTGCCGTAGCGGCCGAAGTAGTAGGACAGCGTCAGCGGCAGCGTGAAGTCGTCCGTGCTGCGGCCCAGGAACGTCAGTGCGACGACGAACTCGTTCCAGGCCGTGATGAAGGCGAAGATGCTCGCCGCGACCAGGCCCGGCGCGACCAGCGGCATGAGGATGCGCCAGAAGACCGTCCACGGTCCGGCCCCGTCGATCGCCGCGGCCTCCTCCAACTCCTTGGGGACCGCCTCGACGAAACCGCGCAGCATCAGCACGGTGATCGGCAGCGACACGGCCGTGTAGACGATGAGCAGCCCGGACAGGTTGCCCAGCAGCTCCGCCCCGGTGATGTCGGACAGTTGGCGGAAGTTGATGAAGAGCGAGATGATCATCGCCTCCATCGGCACCATCTGGATCACCAGTAGCACGAAGATGAAGGCACTGCGCATCCGGAAGCGGAACCGCGCCACCGCGACGGCGGCCAGCAGCGACAGGACGGCGCCCATGGCCACGGCGCCGACCGTGACGATCAGGCTGTTGCCCAGGAACTGCCAGAAGTTCACCCCGGGGATCAGTTGCCCGTTGAGCACCTGGTCGAAGTGCTCCAGGGTCGGCTCCTGCGGGAAGACCCGCTGGTCGCTCGTGAAGATCTCGCCCGTGGGCTTGAAGGCCGTGACGACCATCCAGTACACGGGGAAGACGGAGAACAGGAACACCGCCAGGCCCGCCAGGTACAGGGGTGCCTGACGCAGGCGCTTGATCGGGCTGCGCCGGTAGCCCTTTCCGGTGTGGGCGTCCTGCCCGGCGGCTCCGGGCGCTACGGCTGTGGTCGTGGTGGCGTCGGCGGTCATCGGGTCTCCCCCTGGCGGATCATGATGCGCAGGTAGTAGGCGGTGACGGCCAGGATCATCACGGTCATGACCACCGCGATCGCCGACCCCATGCCGTAGTTGGCCGGGGTGGCGCTGAAGCCCTGCTGGTAGATGTAGTACGAGAGCAGGTAGACGTCCCTGTTCGCGAAGCTGTTGGCCAGGGTGTAGAGCTGCGTGAACACCCGCAGGTCCCAGATGATCTGGAGGACCAGGAGCAGGGCGAACAGCGGACGCAGTATCGGGAACGTGATGTTCCAGAAGGCCTTCCACGCGCTGGCGCCGTCCATCTTCGCCGCCTCGTACAGCTCGCTCGGGATGCTCTTGAGCCCGGCCAGGACGGAGACGGCGATGAAGGGGAAGGACTGCCAGACGATCACCATGATGAGGACGGAGAACAGCGAGAGCGGTTCGAGGAACCAGTTGTACTCCAGCCACCCGTCGCCCACCAGCCAGTCCGGCAGCTTGTCGAGGGCGACGTTGACCAGTCCCCGCTCCGGCAGGAAGAGCCAGCGGAAGACCAGCGAGGCGCTCAGCGCGGGTGTGGCCCAGGCGAGCATCATGCCGATGGAGACGAAGCCCGCGAACCACTTCGGCATCTTGTGCAGCAGCAGTCCGACGAGGGTGCCCAGCACCATGGTGATGCCGACCATCAGGACGCACACCACGACGGTGTTGCGCAGGATCGTCCAGAACTCGCCGTCGGTCAGCAGTTCGCGGTAGTGGGCGAAGCCGTTCCAGCTCGGTCCGGGCTGGTTGGGCAGGAGGTTGCGGGTGGTGAAATCGGTGAGCGAGTACCACACCATCTGCGCGATCGGCCACAGCAGCACGACCGCGAGGATCAGCAGTGCCGGGGCGATGAGCAGGTAGGGGGTGGGGATTCTGCGGCGGCGCTTCGCGGCTCGGGCCGCGGGGGGCTCGGCGGGTCGCTCGGCCCCGTCTGTGGTCGCTGGTTCGACGGTTTGTGCCATGGTCTTCTCAATCGAGGCGCGGGCCGGATACGGCGGGCGGGGCCCCACGCGGACCCCGCCCGGCAACAGCACTACACGGTGAGTCGGTTCCGGCTATTCGACCGGCTCGTTGAGGATCGTGGAGAGCTCCTCGTTGGCCTCTTCCAGGACCGTCTCGGGGTCCTCGCCCCGGGCGATGTCCAGGACGGCGCCCGGCAGGATCTTGCTGTCCTGGTCGGCCGCGGTCCAGCGCGGGGTGGTCGGGAAGAAGCGGGTGTTCTGCATCTGCGTGGCCGCGGCGGCGGTGTTCGGGTCCTCCTGGTACTCCTCGCTGTCCAGCAGCGCGGGGTAGGCGGGGAAGAAGCCGGCCACGTCGGCGAAGCCCTTGCCGCCCTCCTGGTCGCCCAGGACGGTCAGCAGCTCGAAGGCCAGCTCGGGGTGCTCGGTTGTGGAGAACACCGACAGGGCGGAGCCGCCGGCGAAGGCCGGGGCGATGCCGTCGGCACCGGGGATCGGCGCGGCGACGATGTTGTCCAGGACCGCCGGGTCCTCGGCCTGGTCGGCCATGGCGCCGAGCGCCCAGCCGCCGTCGATGTACATGCCCAGCTCGCTGTTGGCCATGTCGGCCAGCGGGATGAGCTCGTTCTCACCGACGTAGCTCTGCGGCGAGACGCCGTCCAGGGACAGGCCCGCGTAGAACTCGATGGCCTCCATGGTCTCCGGGGAGGTGAGCTGGCCCACCCACGAGCCGTCGGCGTCCTGCGTGGCGATCTCGCCGCCGTTGCTCCAGATGAAGCTGGCGATACCGTTGGTGAAGTCGGTCGGAGCGGCGAAGCCGGGGACGTCGTACTCGCCCTCGATGGCCTCGGCGACGTCGAGCACCTCGTCCCAGGTCGTCGGCGGCTCCTTGTCGAGCGCCTCCAGCCAGTCCGCGCGGTAGTACAGGGTGCGCACGCCGGAGTACCACGGCACGCCGTACTGGGAACCGTCGTAGGAGCCGTACTCCAGGGCGTTCTGGTCCAGCTCCGAGGCCGCGTCCCACCCCTCGACCTGGGAGGTGATGTCCAGCAGAGCACCCTGGGAGGCCCAGTTGAAGACCTGGTCGTTGCCGATCTCGATGACGTCGGGCGCGTCACCGCCGGCGACGGCGTTGGTGATGGACTCCTGTGCGTCGGGCCACGGGATGAACTCGACCTCGACCGCGGTGTCGGGGTGGCCCTCCTGGAAGCGGGCCTCGATCCCGTCGAAGTACTCGACGAGGTCGTCACGGGAGTTGCCCATGACCCAGACGGTGAGGCTGTCGGCCGAGGCGCTTCCGCCGTCGCCGGTGGAGTCGGAGCCGCCACCGCACGCTGCGGCGAGCAGGACCACGGCCGAGGCCGCGGCGATCTTCGGGAACTTCATGTGTACCTGTTCTCCCTTCGCACGACGCGCCGCGCAGGACGCCTGTGCTCGAAGCGGGTCGGGAAGACCCCGCCCGCCTCGACGACTGATCGGGGGATGTGCTGGGATAGCACGTCGGCCACGCCCGGTCCCGACGGTGCGGGTGCCGCCGGGGACGGTCCTGGTCCGGGATCCTTCCGAACGTCGGACCCTGCCGGGACGTGACCTCCTCTGAGGTTGTGAGCTAAATTAACAGGAAACTTTCCTAATAAAAACAGGACGAGGTGTCACGGTTATGTCTCAACGCCCGGGGACTCCCCGACTGCTGCGCCAACTCAACGACCGCGCGGCACTGGAACTACTCCTGTCGTCAGGCCCCCTGACCAGGACACAGATCGGCACCAGGACAGGCCTGTCCAAGGTCACCGCCTCCCAGCTCCTGGCACGCCTGGAGGAGCGCGACCTCGTCCGCGTCGTAGGCACCCGCGCCGGCGGCCGCGGCCCCAACGCCGCCCTCTACGCCCTGGTCCCCGAGAGCGCCTACGTCGCCGCGCTCGACGTCAGCGCCCGCCGCGTCACCGCCACCATCGCCGACATCACCGGCACCGTGGTCAGCGAGGTGACCGTCGACCCCACCGAGTCCGACGACCCCGTCGCCCTCGTCCACACCTCCGTCATGCGCCTCGCCGACACCGCCGGAGTCCCCCTCGACAGGGTACGCGCCTGCGTCATCGGCACCCCGGGCGTCGTGGACCCCCGCACCGGCGACATCCGCTTCTCCTTCGACCTCATGTCCTGGCACGAAGGCGTCCTCGAAGCCCTGCGCGCCGACCTCGAACGCTCCGTCGTCATCGAGAACGACGTCAACCTCGCCGCCCTCGCCGAACACGCAGAGGGCGCCGCCGCCGACACCTCCGAGTTCGTCCTCATCTGGCTGAGCGCCGCCGGCGGCGTCGGCATGTCCACCATGATCGACGGCCGCATCCACCGCGGGCGCTCCGGTGGCGCCGGCGAGATCGGCTACCTGCCCGTCCCCGGCGCACCGATGCCCTCCGAGGTCGGGGCCTCTGGCGCCTACGAACCCAGGGGAGGCGACCTCCCCCACGGCTTCCAGGCCCTCGTCAAGGCCAAACAGGTCGTCGACCTCGCCGCCGGGTACGGCATCGGCGGCTCCGACGTCACCGAGGTCGTCACCGAGGCCGCCGGGGCCGCGACCCCCGAGGGCGACGCCTTCCTCGACGCCTTCGCCGAACGCCTCGCCCGGGGCGTCGCCGCCGTCACCGTCATCCTCGACCCCGGACTGGTCGTCCTCGGCGGCGACGTCGCCCGCGCCGGGGGCGCCAAGCTCGCCGAACGCGTCCAGAAGGCCACCGCGCGCATCGCCCCCAATGCCGCCGAGGTCGCCCTCGGCACCGTCGAGGGCAGCCCCGTCGCCCGCGGCGCCCTCCTCAGCGCCCTCGAACGCGCCCGCGAGGAGGTCTTCTCCTCCACCGTGTGAGCGCTCCCACGGGCGGTGACCGCGTACCCCCGCGCCGCCACCGCCGGTGACATAGCCGAAGAGGGTGCCCCGGGCGCGCCGATCGCCGATACTGGGGCCGATGAGACTCACGGTTTTCTGGAACAACATGCACGAGCAGTTCGGCGCGGCCTACGCCGACAGCCTGGCTCGGGACTACGTCATCGAGGGGCTCGGCTCGCGCACCGTGCACCAGGCCCTCGCCGACGGTGTGGCCGCCAAGCAGGTGTGGCGCGCCGTGTGTGAGGCCTTCGACCTCCCCCTCTCCGTCCGCTGACCCCGGCCATCGGGTCTTCGACCCGTTCGAGGATTCGGCTCAAAATCGAACACAGTTTCGGGTAGTGTGGGTTGTCCACAGGCACTGCGCCGTGCATCGCGTTTGTCCTAGCACCCGCGTAGCGTCGTGCCCATCATGAAGAAGAAGGCATCCACCCAACAGCAGGGGTACCCCGTGGCATCTGGAGACCGAGACAAGGCTCTCGAAACAGCCCTAGCACAGATCGAGCGCCAGTTCGGCAAGGGCTCCGTCATGCGCCTGGGCGACGACGACCGCCCGCCGATCGAGGCGATCCCCACCGGCGCGATCGCCCTCGACGTCGCCCTCGGCATCGGGGGTATCCCCAAGGGTCGGATCGTCGAGATCTACGGTCCCGAATCGAGTGGTAAGTGCCTGACGGCCGACACCTACGTGTGGACGGACCGGGGCATGGAGACCATCGCCGAACTCTTCGAGCGCGCCGGACAGCGCGCCACCTGCACCAGCCGTGTCACGGACGTGCGCGACCAGGGCATCCGCGTGGTCAACGAGCGCGGCGAACTGGAGACTGTCGCCGCCCTCACCCACAACAACCGCAAGCCCGTCCTGAGGATCACCACCGAGTCCGGCCGACGCGTCACCGTCACCCGCAACCACCCCCTGCGGGTCCTCAACGAGCGCGGCTTCGTCGTCTGGCGCAAGGCCGGACGGCTCCAGGAGGGCGACACGCTCGTCTCCGCCCGCTTCGGCGCCAACGAGGCCGCCGAAGGCGGCGGCCTGAGCGAGGACGAGGCGGTCTTCCTCGGCTACCTCGTCGCGGAGGGCACGCTCGGCTCCACCACCTCCATCCGCTTCACCAACGGCGACGACGAGGTCGGTCAGGAGTTCACCTCCATCGCCCGCTGGCTCTTCGACACCGAGGCCAAGGTGTACCAGGGAAGCAACTGCCGCGAGTACGTCCTGCCGGGCGTCCGCCTGCGCCGGGAGATCGCCGAGCGCTACGGCCTCGACCACATCGGCTCCGCGGGCAAGCGGATCCCCCACGCGGTGCGCACCGGCGGCGACAAGATCCAGCGCGCCTTCCTCTCCGCCCTCTACGAGTGCGACGGCTGGATCGACGACAGCTCCACCATCGGCCTGGGCAGCGCCTCCGAACAACTGGCCCGCGACGTCCAGGCCCTCCTCTACGGCCTGGGCATCCCCGCCTCGCTCCACCGCACGTTCAACACCGCCTACGAGCGCCACGACTGGACCGTCGCGGTCAACCCCTCGCTGGCCCACCGCTTCCTCGACGAGGTGGGATTCCGCTCCCGGCGCCGCGCCGCCCAGGTGCGGAAGAACTTCCGCCTCTCCGGCCGCAGCGCCCGGTCCGAGAACATCCCGCACCTGTCCGGGCTGATCGCCGACCTGCGCGACGCCGTCGGCGGGGACCGCGACTTCGACCGGGTGGCCGGAGACCTCTTCCGCGGCGAGGCGGACCCGTCGTGCGGCCGCGACCGGCTCGCCGCCGTCATCGACTGGGCCAGGAGCCGCCAGCGGCACCTGCCCGCCTCCGCCGAGGCCATCCTCGTCCACCTGGAGGAGCTGGCCGCCGCGGCCCGCACCTACGAGGCGGTCACAGCGATCGAGGACGGCGGAGAGCAGCCGACCTTCGACATCATGCTCCCCGAGTCGCACAGCTTCCTCGCCAACGGGGTCCTCTCGCACAACACCACCGTCGCCCTGCACGCGGTGGCCAACGCGCAGAAGGCCGGGGGCATCGCCGCCTTCGTCGACGCCGAGCACGCCCTCGACCCGGCCTACGCCAAGAAGATCGGCGTGGACACCGACAACCTCCTGCTGTCGCAGCCGGACACCGGTGAGCAGGCGCTGGAGATCGTCGACATGCTGATCCGCTCCGGCGCGATCTCCATCATCGTCATCGACTCCGTGGCCGCCCTGGTGCCCCGCGCCGAGATCGAGGGCGAGATGGGCGACAGCCACGTCGGCCTCCAGGCCCGCCTGATGTCCCAGGCGCTGCGCAAGATCGCCGGTGCCCTGCACCAGACCGGCACCACCGCGGTCTTCATCAACCAGTTGCGCGAAAAAGTCGGCGTGATGTTCGGATGCGCATCCTGGGATACCTGGGTCACTTTGGGTGATGGGTCCCGTGAGCGTATCGGTAAGATCGTCGACCAGAAGATGGATGTCGAGGTTCTTTCGTACGACCCCGAAATTGGGAAGATCGTTCCCCGGCGGGTAACCAACTGGTTTAACAACGGTCGGGCCGAAGAGTTTCTGCACTTTAGGGTTGAGCGTCCTGGAGAGGGTACCGGCCGGGAATGCAGCTCCATGGACCTCACACACAACCACTTGGTCCGTACACCCGGAGGGTGGCGGGAAGCTGGAGATCTCATGGTGGGTGATCGAGTGATGATCGCCCAGCCCTATCTTCTCAGTGACAGCCAGCGCCAGGTGATTCTCGGCTCTCTCCTTGGTGACGGTAGTCTTTCTGCCCCAGTCAATGGATCGACCGAAAGCGCTCGTTTTCGAATGGGGCACGGAAAGAAGCAAGAGGGATATCTGGCATGGAAGGTCTCCATGCTGGAGAACATCCAGCACTCGATCAGTCGAAATGACAAAGAAGCGGTTTTTGCTGACTTCGCCCCGCTAGCCGAACTTGGAGATTTGCGCCAGTCGGTCTATATCGGTGACGGGAAGAAACACATTGGGTGGGAGTATCTCAAGACGCTCACTCCTTTGGCCCTTGCCGTATGGTACATGGATGACGGCTGCTTCACCCTGCGCTCTAAGGGTGCTCAGGCCAGGGCCGAGGGCGGCAGCGGGCGGATCGAGATTTGCGTCGAGGCCATGAGCCCTGCCTCGCGTGGGCGCATCACCGACTATCTGCGTGACACCTACGGCCTGGACTGCAAGCTGGCACTGAAGGGGAGCCGACGTATTCCCTTCATCCGGTTCACCACGGCAGCCAGCGCGCAGTTCCAGAAGATTATCGCCCCCTACGTGCACGAGTCCATGGACTACAAGCTGCTTCCTCGGTTCAGGGGGCAGTGTGAGGTTGTCCCGGAATTCAGTGAGCCTGTTATGCACCCCACGCCTGCTGTTATCAAGGAGGTCTCGGTTAAGAGGGATCACCAAAGGATGAGTAGGTTCGACATCGAGGTGGAGGGGAGTCATAACTACTTTGCTGACGGCGTCATGGTGCACAACAGCCCCGAAACCACTACCGGTGGAAAGGCGCTGAAGTTCTACGCCTCTGTTAGGCTGGACGTGCGGCGCATCGAAACGCTCAAGGACGGAACCGACGCGGTCGGAAACCGCACCCGGGTAAAGGTCGTAAAGAATAAGATAGCGCCCCCTTTCAAACAAGCAGAATTCGATATTTTGTACGGTATGGGCGTTTCTCGTGAGGGAAGTCTGATCGACCTGGGCGTGGAGCACGGGATCGTGCGCAAGTCCGGCGCCTGGTACACCTACGAGGGCACCCAGCTCGGCCAGGGCAAGGAGAACGCCCGCCGGTTCATGCTGGAGAACGTCGACGTGGCCAACGAGGTCGAGAAGAAGATCAAGGAGAAGCTCGGCGTTCCCACCGGGAAGGACGGCTCCGTCTCCGGTGCGGAGTCGGAGAAGCCCGCGGCCGAGGCCAAGGCCAAGGAGCCCGCCGCCAAGACCACCGCCAAGCGCGCTTCGGCCGCCAAGTCCGCCAAGGCGCCCGTGACGGATGCGTGAGCGGCGCCGGTCCGCGGAGGCGGCCGGCGACGATGTCTCCCCGGGCGGGGCACACCCGCCCGGGGAGGACCCCGAGGCCAAGGCGCGGGCGCTGTGCCTGCGGATGCTCGCGCACACGCCGCGCACCCGGTCGCAGTTGGAGCGGGCGCTGCTGCGGCGGGGGTTCGAGGAGGAGGTCGTGGGGTCGGTCCTGGGCGCGTTCACCGGGGCCGGGCTGATCGACGATGAGGCGTTCTCCCGGGCCTGGGTGGACTCGCGCCACCACGCGCGGGGGCTGTCCCGGCGGGCTCTGGCGCGGGAGTTGCGCACGCGCGGGGTGCAGGAGGACACGGTCCGGGAGGCGGTGTCGCACCTGTCGGACGAGGACGAGGTGGACGCCGCCCGCGCGCTGGCCCGCAAGAGCCTGGCCGGGAGCCGGGCCAAGGCGCAGGAGACGCGGATCCGGCGGGCGCTGGGCGTGCTGGCCCGCAAGGGGTACCCGGCCGGTCTGTCCTACCGGGTGGTGCGGGAGGGGCTGGAGGCCGAAGGCGCCGAGGTGGATCTCGACGCCCCCGACCCGTGACCGTCTCCGCCGGGCCGGTCGGAGGACCGTCCGCTCAGGGCCGGGGGACCGGCCCTTCGGCGGTGCCGCTCTCCTCGGTCTCCGTTTCTCCGGGCGGGTTCGCTTCGCTGTCTTCGCCGGTGTTCTCCGGCGCGGCGGGCGTCTCGGGTCCGGGGCGCGGCGGGGGAGGCTCGGTGGACAGGGTGAGCGGTTCCACGTCCGTCTCGAAGCCGAACACGTGGGCGTAGAGGGCCAGTTCCGCCTCCAGCGCCCGCACGCGCGACTCCGCGGAGCGGAAGCCGTGCCCTTCGCCCTCGAACTCCAGCAGCGCGTGCGGGACGGCGCGCTCGCCCAGGGCGGTGGCCATGGCGTGGGCCTGGTCGGGGGTGACCACGGGATCGTCGGTGCCCTGGAGCAGGAGGACGGGGACGTCGATCTCCTCGGTCCGGTTGATCGGGGAGCGCTCCTTGTAGCGTTCGGAGAACCCGGGCAGGGTGCCCACGAGCGAGTCCAGGAAGCGCGACTCGAAGTCGTGGGTGGTCTCGGCCAGGGAGAGCAGGTCGGCGACGCCGAAGTAGGACACCCCGCAGGCGAACGTGTCGCCGGTGAGTGAGAGCAGGGCGGTGAAACCGCCGGCGCTGGGGCCGCGGACGGCCAGTCGCCGTGGGTCGGCGATGCCCTGTTCGACCAGGGCGCGGGCGGCGGCCGCGGTGTCCTCCACGTCCACCACGCCCCACTCCTTGCGGACCCGGGCGCGGTAGGAGCGCCCGTAGCCGGTGGAGCCGCCGTAGTTGACGTCGACGACGCCGATGCCGCGGCTGGTGAAGTAGGCCTTGGCGAGGTCGAGTTCGTGGGTGGCGTGGGAGACCGGGCCGCCGTGGGCCCACACGACGTAGGGGGCGGGGCCCTCGGTGTCGGCCTCGGGGTGGGTGGGCCGGTACACGTTGGCGTGCACGCGGGAGCCGTAGCGGCCGGGGAGGGTGACGTGTTCGGGGACGGGCAGGTAGGCGGCCTCGGGCACGGTCTCCAGTGATTCGCGCAGGACCTCGACCCGCCCGGAGCCGGGGGTGAGGCGGACCAGGCACTGGGGCCGGGTGGCGGAGGCGGCGAGTGCCACGACGGTCCGTCCGTCGCCGTCGATCTGGGACCAGGAGGTGAGGTCGGTGGCGACGGGGGTCAGTTCCAGGGTGTCGGGGTCGTAGACGCTCGGGGTGAGGTCGCCGGTGCCGTGCAGTGCGACCACGTGGCCGGAGTCCAGGACGGTGAAGGAGCGGTGTCCCAGGCGGCCGGGCGGGGCGTGGAACTCCTCTTCGGCGGGGTAGAGGGCGATGGCCTGGCCGTGGACGCCCGCCTGGTAGAGGTTCCAGTGGCCGGGCCAGTCGGAGGCCAGGTAGAGGGTGTCCGCGCCGGCCCAGGTGGGGGAGAGGACGGACTCGTCGGAGCTTCCCTTGAGTCGGAACTCGCGGGTGACGCCCTCCTCGCCGAGGGTGGCGAGCCGGAGTTCGGTGCCGTCCCAGGGCATGAGGGGGTGGTTCCAGCGCACGTAGGCGAGGCGGTTGCCGTCGGGGGAGGGGACGGGGGAGGCGTAGAAGTCGGCGCCGGAGACGAGGACGCGCACGGCGGAGGGGTCGTGGGAGGCGCGGCCGGAGAGCGGCACGGTGACGATCGACCGGTGGACCTTGCCGCCGGTGTGCTCCTCGCGGACGCAGAACAGGTGTTTGCCGTCGGCGCTCAGGGCGGGGTCGGCGTAGCGCAGGGCTCCGGGGGCCTCGGGCTGGGGGGTGAGGGGGACGGGGACGGTCGCGTCGTGATCCAGCAGGTAGAGCCGCTGGTCCTCGGCGTTGGCGAAGGCGATGCCCATGTGGGTGAGCGCCTTGTCGTCGCGTCTGGGGACGGGGAGGTAGGACCGGCCTCCGTATTCGTGGACCCGGGTGCCGACCCCCCAGGGGGCGCGGAGCAGTTCGGTCACGGTGCCGTCGGGGGCGCGGCGCATGACGGTGGCGCGTCCGCTCTCCTCGGGGCGCTCCTCCTCCCACCAGATCTCGTCGCCGACGACGGAGGGGAAGGCCATCCGGCGTACCCCGCGGGCGACGTCGTCGGCGCTGATGGGCGAGGGCCAGGTGCCGTGAGGGATCGACAGGTCAGACATGTCCCTCTCAGGTAAGGGTCGTGGGTGAAGAGTTGACATACCGACCTTAGTGGTCATCCGGTGCTTTCGGGGAGGCTTGAGGCGGTGGCGCGCCCCTGTGATTCCGGCCCCGTCCGGCTTCCGCCCATTGTTCTCCATTCGTGACTGCTGTGACTTCGGGGTGAACGGAAGGGCGTTCTATGCTTTCGCGGACGTCACATGGTGACGACGGGACCGGGTCTCAACGCGGCCACAAGCCGTGGGAGGCGGTCCCGCCACCGCAGACTTCTAGAGAGGAAGCCAGGATGAGCGTGGGACGCAGGACCATGCGTGCCTCGGCGGCGATCGCCTTGGCCGGTGTGGTCGGTCTGTCCGCTTGCGCGGCACCCGAGGACACCGAGGGCCCCGGTAGCGGCGGAGGGGAGGAGGAGACCACCTTCCTCCAGCTCGCGACGGGCTCCACCGGGGGTACCTACTACCCGCTCGGTGGTGAGATCGCCCAGATATGGGGCGACAACATCGAGGGTATTCAGGTCGACACCTTCGCCACCGGCGCCTCCGTGCAGAACATGCGCGTACTGGAGGGCGCGGTCGAGAACGAGGGCGAGTCGATCGACCAGAGCGAACTGGTGATGGCGATCAACGGCGTGGCCAACCAGGCCCTGGCCGGTGAGGGCCCCTTCGCCGACGAGCCGCTCGCCAACCCCGGTGACATCCGGGCCCTGGGCAACATCTACCCGGAGGTCATGCAGGTCGTCGTCAGCGCCGACTCCGACATCGAGTCGATCGCCGACCTGGAGGGCATGAACGTCGAGATCGGCCCGCCCGGCAGCGGTACCGAGGTGGCGGCCCGGGCGATCCTGGAGTCCTACGGCCTGGACCCGGACGAGGACATCAACGCCTTCGACAGCACCTTCGGCGACGCGGCCACCGCGCTCGGCGACGGCCAGGTCGACGCCGCGTTCGGCATCCTGTCGGTTCCCGCCGCGGGCATCGTCGAGGTCTCGGCCAGCAACGACGTCCGGCTCCTGCCGCTGGACACCGAGGAGATCGAGTCCGGTCTGATGGCCGACGACCCGAGCTACAGCATCCTGGAGATCCCGGGCGGCACCTACAACGGCCAGGACGAGCCGGTGAACACGCTCACCCAGTGGGCGACGCTGTACACCACGTCGGCGCTGGACGAGGACACGGCCTACGAGCTGGTCCGCGTGATGTACGAGAACGCCGGTGACATCGGCCACGACGTCGGCAGCCAGGTCCTGCTGGAGACGGCGATCGACGGTCTGGGCGACGTCGAGCTGCACCCGGGCGCTCAGCGCTACTACGAGGAGCAGGGGATCCTCTGACGATGACCTTGTCGCGCAGGGCCGCCCGGTGGACGCCGGGCGGTCCTGTGTTTGCGGTGGTGCTGCTGGGGTGCGCGCTGCTCCTCACCGGTTCCGCGGATACGGCGAGCGCCTGGTTCTGTGTCCGGGTGGTCGGTGAGGACCGGCCGGTCCTCAGTGTTCCGGTCCGGGTCGGCGACCTGGTCGGGCTCGCCCACACGCACTCGGTGCACCGCCGCCCGGTCACGGAGGTCTACTCCGTCTCCCCCTCGGCGGGGCTGGCGATGGAGGAGTTGCGGGCCGACGCGCACGGAGCCAACCTCCCCTCGGGGCCGGAGACGGTCGACGGTGCGACGAGCACGTTCGCCCGCGACGGTTCGGGCTACCGGGTCGACCACCACGGTCGGCCGCTGGGGTCGGTGCGGATGGTCGTGGGGACCGCCGACGTCGACCACCGGCTCACCTTCGAGGGGCGGACCGTCCGGCTTCTGGACCTGGTGGGTCCGGGGGCGGGGGTCGAACTGTACGTGCAGACCCATCCGGGTGGGTGAACCCGGCGGGAGACGTGGGGGCGATCCCCCCACCGACGACGAGGATGAGGGTGATGACGACCGATCCCAAGGGCGCCGGCGAGTCCGGTGCCGCCACCACCGCCGGCGGGGGATCCGCGGGCGGCGGGCTCGACGAGCGGGCCCTGGAGAGTATCGAGCACGACATCGAGGCTCTGGAGAAACACGACTTCACCGACGACACCGGGGTCGAGCAGGTCCGCGGGGACCTGCGCGCGGTGTGGCGCTGGGGGGTGTTCGCCGTAGCCCTGGCCCTGGCCGTGTTCCACCTGTGGACGGCGTTCACGCAGACCTTGCCGCCTTTGCAGCAGCGTTCCTTCCACCTGGCGCTGGGGCTGGGACTGGTGTTCCTGCTCTACCCGGCCAAGGAGCGCAAGGAGGGGCCGCACGGGCCCTTCTACGGCGCCGCGATGGCCTTCAGCGCCCTGCTGGTGGCCTACGTCTTCGTCGGGGTGCTCTCGGGGGAGAACGCGAGCCTGTACCTGTACCTGCCGCAGGCGGTGTTCGGCGGTCTGGCGGCGGTGCTGCTCGCGGGGACGGTGTTCTACCTCTGGCGGACGCGCGCCTCGGCGGCGGCCTCGCGGGCCCAGACCGGGGCGGGCGCGGTGCTGCTGGCCGGGACGGCGCTCATCTCGGTGGACCTGGTCACCAGCGACGCGGGCGGCGGGTTCTTCTGGCTGCCGATCCTGGGCCTGGTGCTGGTGGCGGCGGCGGCCGCGGCGGCCGTGGTGCTGCTGCGCTTCCCGTCGGTGCTGCCCGGGTGGCTGTGGCCCGCGGTGAGCCGGTGGGGCCTGACCGCCGTCGGCTTGGGGACGGTCCTTTACATGTGGCTGGCCGATGTCGCCGACTGGAACGTGCTGGGTCCGGCGGTGGCGGTCCTGGCGCTGGTACAGGGGGCGCGGTACGTGCCCTTCACGGTGTGGGGGATGCCGGTGTTCGACGCGGTGCTGGCCGGGCTGGGCCTGTACGCGGGCCTGTACATGTTCGTCAACTACGAGCAGATCACGCGGACGGTCGGCATCCTCAACCCGACCTACGTGATGGTGGGCACGGTCGGCATCCTGCTGATCCTGGTGGCGGCCTCGCGGGTGCTGGGCGCCGCACTGGTGGTGCTGGCCAGCGCTCTGGTGGCCTTCGCCTACTTCGGGCAAGCGATGCCGGGGTTCCTGCGCCACCGCGGCTCCAGTGTCGACCAGATCGTCACCAACCTGTACGTGAGCACGGAGGGGGTGTTCGGGACGCCGCTGGGCATCTCGGCCACGTTCATCTTCCTGTTCATGATCTTCGCGTCGATGCTCCAGCGCACGGGTATGGAGCGGTTCTTCACCGATCTGGCGCTGGGCGCGACGGGTTCCTCGGTGGGCGGCACCGCCAAGGTCGGTATCGTCACGAGTGCCTTCTCCGGCACGATCACCGGAAGTTCGGTGGCCAACACCGTCTCCAACGGCGCGTTCACCATTCCGATGATGAAGAAGTCGGGGTACAAGCCGGAGTACGCGGGTGCGGTCGAGGCGGCCTCGTCCACGGGCGGACAGATCATGCCGCCGATCATGGGTGCGGGCGCGTTCATCATGATCGAGTTCACCGGGGCGAGCTACCAGCAGATCCTGACGGCGGCGGCGATCCCCGCGGTGATGTTCTTCGTCTCCCAGTACGTGGTGGTGCACTACGACGCCAAACGGATGGGGATCGGCGGGCTGCCCAAGGAGATGCTGCCGAACCTGCGGCGGCTCCTGCTCACGCGCGGCTACCTGATCGCGCCGGTGGTGGCGATCTTCGCGCTGCTGTCGATGGGCTTCTCGCCGATGTTCTCGGCGATGGGCGCCGTGGTGGCGACGGTGGCGGTGAACCTGGTCACCCAGCTCGTCGCGGCTCCGTGGGAGCGGGTGGACGGGAGGCTGCGGCGGCGTTCGCTCGGCGACGTGGCCGGGACGGCGGTCCGCCTGTCGCTGCCGATCGCGGTGGCCGCGGCCGCGGCGGTGGGCGTGGTCTTCCTGGCCGGTCTCATCGGCGAGGCCACGGAGCTGAACCGCGGCATGGTGGCCCTGGTGGCGACCGTGGCGCTGACGGTGCTGGCCATCGCGGTGATGCTGCTCTTCGGCCGCTGGAAGGCGAGCGGTGAGGACCAGCTCAACCTGCACTCGTTCCTGGACGGCCTGGTGGGCGCGTCCCGGCTGGCCATCCCGATCATCGTGGCGTGCGCGGCGGCGGGCATCATCGCTGGGGTCATCACCACCACCGACCTGGGGCTCAAGCTCAGTGACGGCCTGCTGGGCATCGCCGAGTCGATCAGTTCGGCCCTGGCGTCGCTGCTGACGGCGGTGGCGGCCTCGCCGGTGCTGGCGTGGACCGGTGCGGGTGCGGGCTTCGGCGCGGAGGCGGTCGCCTCGATGCGCGTCGACCTGTTCCTCATCCTGTTCATGTCGATGCTGGCCTGCCTGATCCTGGGGATCGGGCTGCCCACGACCGCGAACTACGTGATCACCGCGACCCTGGCGGCCCCGGCGATCATCGCGGTCCTCCAGGGGGACCTGGAGACGCGCACGCTGGCGATGCTGCTGACGGCGCACCTGTTCGTCTACTACTTCGGGGTGCTGGCCGACATCACCCCGCCGGTGTGTCTGGCGGCCTACGCGGCGTCGGGGATCTCCGGGGGCGATCCGATCCGTACCGGGTTCTACTCGATGCGGATCGCGGTGGCGGCGTTCGTCATGCCGTTCATGTTCGCGTTCTCGCCGGAGCTCCTGCTGCAGGGCGTGGGTTGGGCCGGCGGGGCGGTGGCCGCGGTGTCCGGTGTCCTGGGCGCGGCCATGGTGGCGCTGGGCCTGGTGGGGTATCTGGACCGGAGGCTGTCCTGGTACAAGCGGCTGGGACTGGTCGTGGGCGGCCTGCTCCTGGTCTCGGCGAGCTGGGAGACCAACGTGGCCGGCCTGGTGCTGATCGCGGCGGTCATCGGCTACGAGAAGGCGCGGTCTGGCCGCGGGAGGAGCCGGAGCGAGGGCGCCCCGGCCGAGGAGGCCCCGGCCGCCGTCGGCGAGTAGGGGTCCTGCGGGGTCCGTGCCGGAGGGCACGGACCCCTCTCCGCGCGGCGGTAGCCTGGAGCGGTGAGCCAGAGTCGTACCTATCAAGTGCGGACCTACGGCTGCCAGATGAACGTCCACGACTCCGAGCGCCTCTCCGGTCTGCTGGAGGACGCTGGGTACGCGCGCGCAGCCGAGGACACCACCGCAGACATCGTCGTCTTCAACACCTGTGCGGTCCGTGAGAACGCCGACAACCGCCTGTACGGCAACCTCGGGCACCTGCGTCCGGTCAAGGACGCCCACCCGGGGATGCAGATCGCCGTGGGCGGCTGCCTGGCGCAGAAGGACCGCGGTGAGATCGTGCGCCGCGCGCCCTGGGTGGACGTGGTGTTCGGCACCCACAACATCGGCTCCCTGCCGGCCCTGCTGGAGCGCGCCCGCGTCCAGCGCGAGGCCCAGGTGGAGATCGCGGAGTCGCTGGAGCACTTCCCCTCCACGCTGCCCAGCCGCCGCGAGTCGGCGTACGCGGCGTGGGTGTCGATCTCGGTGGGCTGCAACAACACGTGCACGTTCTGCATCGTTCCGGCACTGCGCGGCAAGGAGCAGGACCGCCGCCCCGGCGACGTGCTGGCCGAGATCCGTGCCCTGGTGGCGGAGGGCGTCAGCGAGGTGACCCTGCTGGGGCAGAACGTCAACGCCTACGGCAGCGGGTTCGGCGACCGGCAGGCGTTCTCCAAGCTGCTGCGGGCCTGCGGTGAGGTCGAGGGCCTGGAGCGGGTCCGCTTCACCTCCCCGCACCCGCGCGACTTCACCGACGACGTCATCGAAGCGATGGCCCAGACCCCCAACGTCATGCCGCAACTGCACATGCCGTTGCAGTCGGGGTCCAGCAAGGTACTCAAGGACATGCGCCGCTCCTACCGCCAGGAGCGCTTCCTGAACATCGTGGAGAAGGTGCGCGCGGCGATGCCGCACGCCGCCATCACCACCGACATCATCGTGGGCTTCCCCGGCGAGACCGAGGAGGACTTCGCCGAGACGCTGCACGTGGTCCGCCAGGCGCGGTTCGCGATGGCGTTCACCTTCCAGTACTCCAAGCGTCCGGGGACCCCGGCGGCGACGATGGACGGGCAGGTGCCGCCGGAGGTGGTCAAGGAGCGCTACCAGCGCCTGGTGGAGCTCCAGGACCGTATCTCGTGGGAGGAGAACCGGAAGCTGGTCGGCCGCGAGGTCGAGCTGCTGGTCTCCGAGGGCGACGGGCGCAAGGACGGCGAGCACCGCCGCCTGTCCGGCCGAGCCCCCGACAACCGGCTGGTGCACTTCTCCGTGGCAGGGGGCAAGGAGCCGCGCCCCGGCGACACGGTGACCGTGGAGGTCACCTACGCCGCTCCGCACCACCTGGTGGCCGACTCCGGGGTGCGGGAGCTGCGCCGCACACGCGCCGGGGACGCCTGGGCGGCGCGCAACGGTGCGCCAGCCGAGGCGGGCGGCCCGGGAGTTCTGCTGGGCATGCCGGGTGTGGGGGCACCCCCCGCGCCCGCCGAACCGGTGGGCGGCTGCTGCGACGTCTGACCCGAGCCGGGGCCGCCGGGCGCGGCCCCGGCCTCAGCCGGAGGTGTCGGTGTCCGCGTAGCGGCCGGTGGGGTGCAGGGTGGCGATGTCCACCAGGGTGGCGTCGGCGTCCGGCCGGGGTGCGGCCATGGCCTCTCGCACGTGGGCGAGCGCGCGCTCGGTGAGGCCGGGGGCGTCGTAGGGCAGCCAGTGCACCCGGGGGTCGCGGTGGAACCAGGACTCTTGGCGTCGGGCGAACCGCCGGGTGGCGCGCGCGGTGTCCTCACGGGCCTCCCGCTCGGTCAGCTCCCCGTCGATCTGGCGCAGCGCCTGTGCGTAGCCGAGCGCGCGGGAGGCGGTCCGGCCCTCGCGCAGTCCGTGGTCGGTCAGGCCGCGCACCTCGTCGACCAGGCCCCGCTCCCACATGCGGTCCACCCGCAGGCCGATCCGCTCGTCCAGTTCCGGTCGGGGGGCGGTCAGCCCGACCTGCGCGCACGGGTAGAAGGGGGTGTGGTCGGGCAGCCGCGCGGTGAAGGGGCCACCGGTGAGTTCGATGACCTCCAGGGCGCGCACGATGCGCCGTCCGTTGCCGGGCAGGATGGTCCGGGCCGCGGCGGGGTCGAGCCCGGCGAGGCGGGCGTGGAGCGGTCCGGGCCCGGTTGCGGCCAGTTCCGCCTCCAGGCGGGCGCGCACCGCCGGATCGGTGCCGGGGAACTCCAGGTGGTCCAGGACGGCGCGCACGTACAGTCCGGAGCCGCCCACCAGGACGGGTAGGACGCCGCGGGCGGCGCACTCCTCCACCTGGCCGCGGGCCATCGCCTGGTAGCGGGCGACGTCGGCGGTCTCGCCCACCTCCCACACGTCCAGGAGGTGGTGGGGGACGCCGCGCCTCTCCTCGCGGCCGAGTTTGGCGGTGCCGATGTCCATGCCGCGGTAGAGCTGCATGGAATCGGCGTTGACCACCTCGGCGCGTGTCCCGGTGCGCTCCTCCAGGCGGAGGGCCATCTCGACGGCGAGGTCCGACTTGCCCACAGCGGTCGGGCCGACGACCGCGATCACCTTGATCATCACCCCACCCTACGCACGCCGTGGGCGGCCCCGCGCCGGTTCGGCCCTACGCGGCCGCAGCGGGGCATCGGCGCTCCCGCGTCCATATCAATGATCACGGTGTTATGGAATAGCTTTTCATCCGCTTCGCACAAACGGAGAAGACGGGTCTCGGGATTCATCGCATGATTGATGGTGTTCCCGGGTTTCGGGATATTTGTTAAATCACGTTTGGGCGCGGTATGAAAAAGAGCAGAATAGCAGTCGTGGGCATCGGGCTCTGCTATCCCGACGCCAATTCACCGGTGGAGTTGTGGGACAATGTTCTCGCGGGTCGTAGAGCTTTCAGGCGGTTGCCGGACGAGCGGATGAACCTGGAGGACTACTGGTCGGAGGATCCGGCCGCAGAGGACCGCTTCTACTCCAAAAAGGCGGCGGTGCTGCGTGGATTCTCCTTCGACCGGGTCCGTTACCGGGTATCGGGGAGTTCCTTCCGGTCCACGGACATGACGCACTGGCTCGCCCTCGAAACGATGTCCCGTGCCCTGGAGGACGCGGGGTTCCCGGAAGGCGCGGGGCTGCCCCGCGCGGCCACCGGCGTCGTCATCGGCAACAGTCTGACGGGTGAGTTCTCCCGGGCGAACACCATGCGCCTGCGCTGGCCCTACGTGCGCCGCACGGTCGCCTCGGCGCTGCTCGACCACGGGTGGTCGGAGGAGGACGCGGACGCCTTCCTGGCCGACCTGGAGCCGTCCTACAAGGCGCCCTTCCCCCGTATCGACGAGGACACGCTCGCCGGGGGGCTGTCCAACACCATCGCCGGCCGGGTCTGCAACCACTTCGACCTGGGCGGCGGCGGGTACACCGTGGACGGTGCCTGTTCGTCGTCCCTGCTGTCGGTCTCCACCGCGGCCAACGCCCTGGCCTCGGGGGACCTGGACGCGGCGCTCGCAGGCGGGGTCGACCTGTCCATCGACCCCTTCGAGGTGATCGGCTTCGCCAAGACCGGCGCCCTTGCCACGGGCGAGATGAAGGTCTACGACAAGGACTCCAACGGCTTCTGGCCCGGGGAGGGCTCCGGCGCGCTGGTGCTCATGCGGGAGGAGGACGCGCTGGCCCAGGGCAAGCGCGTCTACGCGGTCATCACGGGCTGGGCGGTCTCCTCCGACGGCAGCGGCGGGATCACCCGGCCCGAGGAGAGCGGGCACCGCCGCGCCCTGGAACGCGCCTACGACCGTGCGGGGTACGGGATCGAGACGGTCGGCTACTTCGAGGGGCACGGCACCGGTACGGCTCTGGGCGACGCCACCGAACTGGCCGCGCTCGGCGGCGGACGCTCCGACGCCGATCCCTCCGCGCCGCCCGCCGCGCTCGGCACGATCAAGGCCAACTTCGGCCACACCAAGGCCGCGGCCGGGGTCGCCGGGCTCATCAAGGCGGTCCTGGCCGTGCACCACCGGGTCATCCCGCCCGCCACCGGCCACCACGACCCCCACCCCCTGTTGGAGAAGGAGTCGGCGCCGCTGCGCGTACCCGACCGGGCGCTGGCCTGGCCCGAGGGCCGACCGGTGCGCGCCGGGGTGTCGGCGATGGGGTTCGGCGGGGTCAACACCCACGTCACCGTCGAGGCGGCGCCCGGGAGCCAGGGGTCCGGTGTGACCGCCCGGGTCCGCGAACTGGTGTCCGGGCGCCAGGACGCCGAACTGCTGACCGTGGCCGCCGCGGATCTGCCGGCGCTGCGCGGACGGCTGGCGGAGACCGCGCAGGTCCTGGACAAGCTGTCCTACGCCGAGCTCACCGACTTGGCGGGCGCGCTCGCGGCCGATCCCGGTGAGGGCTCGGCCCGTGCCGCGGTCGTGGCCTCCTCGCCCGAGGAGGCGGCACGGTCGGTGCGGGCCCTCGTCGAGCGGATCGACGCGGGGGAGAGCGAGGTCGTCGCCCCGGCTCTGGGGATGTTCCTCGCCCACCGCACCGCGCCGCCCGCCATCCGCTACCTCTTCCCCGGCCAGGGGTCGGGCAGCGGCCGCACGGGTGCGTTCCGGCGCCGTTTCGCGCGCGCCGAGGAGGTCCTGTCCTCGGCGGGGCTGCCCGAGGGCGGGGACCAGGTGGCCACCGAGGTGGCCCAGCCGCGGATCGTCGCCGGTTCCCTGGCGGCGCTCGCCGTCCTGGGTGATCTCGGTGTCAGGGCAGACGGGGCGACCGGCCACAGTCTGGGCGAGCTGACCTCCCTGCACTGGGCGGGCGGCCTCGGCGCCGCCGAGGTGCTCGACCTGGCGGCCGCGCGCGGCCGGGCCATGGCCCGGGCGGGCCGCGGCGACGGCGCGATGGCCGGGCTGTCGGTGGCGCCGGAGCGGGCGCGGGCGCTGGTCGCCGACGAGCCCGACGTGGTCGTCGCGGGCTACAACGGCCCCGAGCAGACGGTGGTCTCGGGGCTCGCCGAGGCGGTGGACCGGGTCTGTGAGCGGGCGCGCGCCGAGGGGGCCACCGCCACCCGGGTGAACGTCTCGCACGCCTTCCACTCGCCGTTCGTGGCACCCGCCGCGGAGGTGCTCGACGAAAGGCTCGCCGAGACCGGGTTCGCCCCCCTCTCTCCGGGTGCGGTCTCCACGGTGACCGGCGCGGAGCTGGACGCGGACACCGATCCGCGTGCGCTGCTGCGGGAGCAGATCGTGCGCCCGGTGCGCTTCCAGGAGGCGCTCACCCGGCTCGCGGACGGCGCGGACCTGCTCATCGAGGCGGGCCCGGGGCGCGTCCTGACGGGTCTGGCCGCCGCGGCCGTCCCGGATGTCCCGGCGCTGTCGGTGGACACCGACTCCGCGTCTCTGCGGCCCTTCCTGGCGGCGGTGGCCGCGGCCTACGCCCTGGGCGCGCCCGTGGACGTGCGGGCGCTCTTCTCCGGGAGGCTGGTCCGCGAGTTCCCGGAGGAGTTCGAGTTCCTGGCCAGTCCGTGCGAGACCGCGCCGGGCACCTCGGTGGGGCGCACGGAGGGCGCGGCGCCTGCGGCGGCCGCGGACGGCACCGCGTCGGACGCTTTGACGCCGGAGGGCGCGGACACGCTGGGGCTGCTGCGCGCGCTGGTGGCCGAGCGGGTCGAGCTGCCCGAGTCCATGGTGGGCGACGGCATGCGGCCGCTGGATGACCTGCACCTCAGCTCCATCACGGTCGGCCAGGTCGTCAACGAGGTGACGCAGCGCCTGGGGCTGCCCCCGATGGGCGCGACCTCCGGTTATGCCACGTCGACCCTGAGCGAGCTGGCCGAGACGATCGACGCCCTGGCGGGGACGGACGACGGCAGGGGGGCGTCCGGGCAGGCTCCGGGTGTGGCCTCCTGGGTCCGGGCCTTCGAGGTCGACCGCGTCGCCGCGGCCGTGCCGGAGGCGGCCGTGCCCGCGGCGGCCGGGGACGACGGCGCGGGGTGGAGTGTGTACTCCTCTCCGGGCCACCCGCTGGCCGGGCCGCTGCGCGAGGCGCTGTCGGGGTTCGGGGACGGTGTCCTGCTGTGCCTTCCCGACGAGGGGGGTGAGCAACTGGTCGGCACGTTCCTCGACGCGGCCCGGTCCGTGCTGGCCTCCGGTGAGCGGATGCGGTTCGTCGTGGTCCAGGGGCGGCGCGGTGCGTCCGGCGTGGCCAGGACCCTGCACCAGGAGCTGCCGGGTGTGACGACCACCGTGGTCACCCTCCACGACCCCGAACCGGCTGTCCCCGACGCGGTCGCGGAGGCGGTGCGCCGGGTGGCGGCCGAGGCCGCCGCGACGGCGGACGCCGCCTACGCGGAGGTGTACTACGATGCCGGCGGCCGACGTACGGTGCCGGTGCTGCGCGCGGTGCTCCCCGGGGGCGAGGGGGAGGCTCCCCCGCTCGGCCCGGAGGACGTGCTCCTGGTCACCGGCGGGGGCAAGGGCATCACCGCCGAGTGCGCCCTGTCACTGGCCGCCGAGTACGGGACCGCGCTCGCCCTCTTGGGGCGCGCTTCGGAGGGGGAGGACGCCGAGCTGGCCGCCAACCTGGAGCGGATGGCGGCGGCGGGCGTGCGCTTCCGGTACGCCCGTGCCGACGTGACCCGGCCGGAGGAGGTCCAGGGCGCGGTGCGCCGGTTCCAGGAGGAGCTGGGCACCGTCACGGCGGTCCTGCACGGGGCCGGCCGCAACGAGCCCACCGCGGTGGGCAGCCTCACCGAGTCGGCCTTCCGGAGCACCCTCGCGCCCAAGACGGGCGGTCTCGGAGCGGTCCTCGACGCCCTCGACCCGGACCGTCTGCGGCTGCTCGTGACCTTCGGCAGCATCATCGGCCGGGCCGGGCTGCGCGGTGAGGCGCACTACTCCACCGCCAACGACTGGCTCACCGAGATGACCGTCGAGTACGGGCGCGAGCACCCGCACACGCGGGTGCTGGCCCTGGAGTGGTCGGTGTGGTCCGGTGCGGGGATGGGCGAGCGCCTCGGCGTGGTCGAGGCCCTGATGCGCGACGGCATCACCCCCGTGGCGGCGGAGGAGGGGATCGCGCTGCTGCACCGGATCCTCGCCGACCGCTCGGCGGGCCCGGTCCTGGTCGTCAGCGGGCGTACCGGCGGTCTGCCGACGCTGGCCACCCAGGCGCGCGAGCTGCCCCTGGGCCGTTTCGTGGACCGCGTTCTGGTGCACTACCCGGACGTGGAGCTGATCACCGAGGCCACCCTGACCTCGGCGGACGACCCCTACCTCGATGACCACCTGCTCGACGGCGACATGCTGTTCCCGGCCGTGATCGGTATGGAGGCGATGACCCAGGTCGCCGCCGCCGTGAGCGGCCACGAGGGCCCGCCAGTCATGGAGGGGGCGCGGTTCCTGCGCCCCGTCGCGGTCCGGCCCGGGGGGAGCACCACCATTCGGGTGGCCGCGCTGGTGCGCGACGCGTCGACGGTGGAGGTCGTCATCCGCAGCGAGGAGACGGGCTACGACGCAGACCACTTCCGCGCGCTTTTGCGCTGGCCCCGTCCCGACCAGGTGGGTGAGGCGGGCTCCGAGCAGGCCGCGGCGCCCCTGCTGCCCGTGGTGTCGATCGACCCCGGGGAGATGTACGGGGACGTGCTCTTCCAGGGCAAGCGGTTCCGCCGACTGCTCTCCTACCGCAGGGTGAGCGCCCGGCACGTGGTCGCGGAGCTGTCCACGGCCGCGCCGGGCGACTGGTTCGGCTCGTTCCTGCCCCAGGACCGGCTCCTGGCCGACCCTGGGGTGCGCGACGCCGCCATGCACGTCCTCCAGGCGTGCGTCCCCGACGGCACCCTCCTGCCCGAGGGGGTGGACCGGATCGTCCTGGCGCGGCCGGAGGACCAGGAGTCCGACTGTGTCCTGCTGGAGGCCCGTGAGCGCTTCCAGGAGGGGGACTCCTACGTCTACGACGTGGACGTGCGCGACCCCTCCGGCCGGATGGTCGAGCGCTGGGAGGGTCTGCGGCTGCGCGCGGTGCGCCGCAGCGGCGGCCCGGGGCCGTGGGTTCCCGCGCTGCTCGGCTCCCACCTGGAGCGGGAGCTGGAGCGGGTGCTCGGCGGCTCCAGGGCCGTGGTGGTCGATCCGGTGTCCGGTGACGGGCCTCAGGAGCGCCGGGACAGGAGCGAACTGGCGGTCGGCCGGGCCCTGAACCAGCCGGTGCGGGTGCGCCACCGCCCCGACGGGCGGCCCGAGGTCCCCGGCGCGGTGGTGTCGGCCTCCCACGGCGGCGGCCTCACCCTGGCGGTCGCGGGGCGGGGGCGCCTGGCCTGCGACGCCGAGACCGTCCGAGAGCGCTCCGAGCCCGAGTGGGACGGGCTGCTCGGCCCGGACGCGGCCTCGGTCCGGCACCTGGTGGCCAAGGAGGCCGACGAGTCCGTCCACGTCTCGGCGACCCGCGTGTGGGGGGCGCTGGAGTGCCTGCGCAAGGCGGGCGACACCGGGCGCGCGCTGACGCTGGAGCGGGTCCTGGACCACGGCTGGGTGGTCCTCGCCGCGGGCGGGGTCCGGATCGCGACCTGGGTGACCACGCTGAACGGAGACCCCGACCCGGTGGTCTTCGCAGTCCTGGACGGAGGGGAGAGCTGATGTCCGACTACTACGAGATCCGCCACACGGTCGGTTTCGAGGAGACCAACCTGGTGGGCAACGTGTACTACGTCAACTACCTGAGGTGGCAGGGGCGCTGCCGGGAGCTGTTCCTCAAGGAGCGCGCCCCCGGTGTCCTGGCGGACGTGCGCGGGGACCTGAAGCTGTTCACGCTCCGGGTGGACTGCGAGTTCTTCGCGGAGATCACCGCCTTCGACGAGCTGTCCGTGCGGATGCGGCTGGGGGAGCTGACCCAGACGCAGGTGGGGTTCTCCTTCGACTACGTCCGGCTGGACCCGGAGGGGGAGACCCTGGTGGCCCGAGGGTCGCAGCGGATCGCGTGCATGAGGGGGCCGAACACGGCGACCGTGCCCACCCGGGTGCCGGAGGAGCTGCGCGCGGCCCTGGCCCCGTACGCGACGGACGGGGCGGTGCCGACGGTCGGGGCCGGCCGAGGGGCGGTGGGCTGACGTGGTGGATCTGCGCCGGGTGATGTCCACGTTCGCGACCGGGGTCACGGTGATCACGGTCGGGGGGGACACCCCCCACGGAATGACGGCGAACGCCTTCTGCTCGGTCTCGCTCGACCCTCCGCTGGTCCTGTGCTGTGTGTCCGGGACGGCGCGGCTGCACAAGGCGGTCGTCTCCGAGGGCCACTTCGCGGTGTCGGTGCTGTGCGCCGAGCAGGAGGGGACCGCCCGCTACTTCGCCGACCGCGCGCGGCCGGAGGGGCGTGAGCAGTTTGCCTCGGTGGAGTGGTTCCCCGGCCCGGGTACGGGGGCGCCGCTGGTCGCCGACGCGCTCGGCTGGCTGGAGTGCGAGGTGACGGAGGAGGTCGTGGCGGGCGACCACTCGGTGTTCGTCGGCCGTGTCCTGCACGCGGTCACGGGACCGGACCGGTCGGCGCTGCTGTTCCACGGGGGCGCCTTCCAGGGGCTGGGAGCACCGCGGGCGACGGGACGCGCGGCCGGGTGAGGCCCCGGGCGGGGCCGGCTCCCGTGCACGGTGTGCGGGAGCCGGCCCTCCGCCGTGCCGGGGCCGGCCCCCGGGGCCTCACACCGGTTCGGTGCTCGCCGGGTCCGGGCGCCGTGCGGAGGCGGTGACGGAGCGCTCGGCCCTCTCCGGGGTGTCGCCGCATCCCACCATGAGCGCGATGAGCTGGTCCTCGAAGCAGCGGTCGGCGTCGTAGGGGGTGACGAGGTAGGAGCCCAGCTGCAGTGTGGTGAGCCCGTGGACCGAGATCCAGAGCCGGTGGGCGACCAGTTCCGGGTCGGCCGGGCCGAAGCGGGACGATGCCACGCAGCGGTACACGCACTCGGTCACGTGGCGCAGGGTGTAGCGGCCGTGCTGCCGGTCCTCCTCGGAGAGGCTGAAGCCCGAGATCGAGCAGCCGCCGAACATGACCGGGTACAGGTGCTCGTTGTGCGTCGCGTTGGCGCGGAAGGCCCGGCCCAGGAGCGCCAGGTCGCAGACCGGGTCGTCGGTGGCGCGGACCCGGGACAGGCTCTCCTCCAGGCGGGCGAAGCCCTCGCGGACCATGGCGTGGACCAGCCCGCCGATGCCGGAGAAGTGCGTGTAGACGGCCATGGTGGAGCTGCCCGACTCCCGCGCGATCCTGCGGGTGGAGAGGGACTGGGGCCCCTCCTCGGCGAGCAGCCGGGCGGCGGTGTCGATCAGGGAGACCCGCAGCCGCGGGTCTGACTTGCGGGGACTCATGGGACCACTATCGGTTCTCCCGGTCAGCCCCCTCTACTCGTGCGCGGCCTTTTCGGTACCGGTCCTGGTCATGGGCCCACACGAGGGACGTTCCGTTCCTATTTCTTCTGGGTTTTCCTGACGTATACATTTGGTTTTCCCTGGTCGAAGTCTTTCCGCCCCTTCGGGTGGGTCCGGTTTCACTAGAGAAGAATATACTTCCCAGATTCCGATGTCTTCAATCTTCTCTTTGCAAAGAGATTCAATGTTGCTGAAAGGGCTTGTGTGACTCATGTTGCAATGTGCCGATGCCCTGGGGGCTTTTTCGGCTCGGGGTTGGGTTGGGTTGAGGGGATGGGGGACTGAGTTCCCAATGAAATCATGTTCGATATTTTTGGTGTGATTTCTAGCTTGGTGCCGCAATTATGAAGATGAAGGGCGGGGGCGTCGGTGTGACGATGGACCGGTGTCAGCGTCGAAGGGTGAGGGGATAGTGGCAGTATGGAACTCCCTCTGCTCAACCGCACAAAGAATTGCTACGGAGCGTGATCGAATGGAATCTCAGTGCTTCGGTGGTGCTCTCCGGTTGCATCCGGTGGCTTTCGGGGCCGCTGGAAATCGGAATCTTATTCCGACCTCCCGTGCTTTTTCGATCGGCTTCGCTGTCCGACCTGTCTGACCTCCATCGTCTTGTATTTTCCCTTTGTGTCGATGTTTGACGGCTGATTTCAAGTTGGGAGATAGCAGTGGAAAAAGCTGTCCGCCAGGCTGTCACATTCATTCGTAGTCGCTATCACGACCCCATCACTCTCAGTGATGTGGCCGCCGAGGTCTTCGTGAGCCCCTACCACTTCTCCAGGATCTTCTCGCGCTCAGTCGGACTGACCCCCGGGCGCTATCTCACGGCCGTCCGCCTGTTCGCAGCCAAACGCATGCTCCTGACCACGGACCTCACCGTCTCCGACATCGTGTGCAGCGTCGGATACAACAGCGTGGGCACGTTCACCAGCCGCTTCACGCGCGCGGTCGGGATGTCGCCGACCCAGTACCGGACCCCGGACGTCGCCAGAATGGTCGTCGCCGCCTCCGACGACTTCGCCCGGCTGCCGGGCCTCGGGGACATGGTCGAGGCACGAAGACACAGACAGATCCCGCCCGAGGGCAACGGAACGCTGAGCGGATCGCTCAACGTCCCTCTGTCGGCCGGCAGGGCCGACGCCCTCGTGGCGGTGTTCGGCGACGCCGCGCCCCAGGGCGCGCCCCTGGCCTTCGAGGCGTTCCCCGCGCACGGCAGGACCGAATTCGAGGTGACCGGTGTGCCCCGCGGCTCCCACCACGTCATCGCCGTGGCCATGTCCTACGGATCAGGCATGGAGGAGGAACGGGTCCTGACGGCCGGCACCCGTCGGCACGTCACGGTCGAGCCCGGACTGGACGCGTACGTGTCCCTGAGGATGGGCCCGGCAGGGGAGACGGCCCCACCGATCGCCGTGACCCTGGCCCACACGCCCGGAGCACCGGCATCTGTCGCGGACGCGGACGTTCCGCGGCCCCGGGAGCACAGCCTCCAGTCGACGGTGGTCTGAACCATGGCCGCCCGGATCCCCAACGCGATCGCGCGCGCACTGCTGACCCCGCCGCTGGAGAACGTGGGCTTCACCCGCAGAGGGTTCCCGGGACGCGACGCCCCCGCCGCACGCGCTCTGGAGGCCATCCCCGAATCCGTGATCTGCGGGTTCGAGTGGGGGATGGAGGCCTCTGGACTCCGGGAGGCCCAGCGCCGCCTGGAGACGGTCGACGCCGCCCTGCGCGGCTTCGCCTACGAGGGCACCACCATGGCCTTCACCGTCCGCGACGCACTGCCCTTCGGGGCCTCCGACCGCACCCGAGACCTCATGGACGGCCCGGCCCGGCCACACACCTTCCTCGCCTACATCGGCATCGGCTTCGCCATGGCCCGCCTGCCCCGGCCGCTGTGGAAGGGGGTCCTGCCCGAGCTCACCGGCAACCCCTACCACCCCACGATGAGCTGGCTCGCCGTCGACGGCTACGGCTTCGACCTCGCCTACTTCCACACCCGGCGCTGGGTCGACCGCCAGGACGTCCCCCGCCCCTACCCCTGGCTCGGCGCTCCCGACTACTTCCCCCGCGCCTTCGACCAGGGCATCGGCCGGGCGCTGTGGTTCATCCACGGTGCCCGCCCCGCGGAGGTCGCCGCCGCCGTACGCGCCTTCCCCGAGCCGCGCCGCGCCGACCTGTGGAGCGGTGTCGGCCTCGCCGCCGCCTTCGCTGGGGGAGCGGACGAGGAGGACCTGAAGGGGCTGCTCCGCGACTCCGGCGCGGCCGCGCCCCACCTCGCGCAGGGAGCGGTGTTCGCGGCCAAGGCCCGGGTGTACTCCGGCTGCGTTCCCGACCACACCGAGACCGTGGTCCGCGCACTCGCGGGCATGGACACCCGCGCCGCGTCCGCGCTCGCCGACGAGTACGCGGTCACCCCCGGCGACCACGGCGGGGTGCCCGCCTACGAGGTCTGGCGGCGCGGGATCCGCGAAAGCCTCCACTGATCCGCGAGTGGCAATCGCGGAGTAGACCCCGCCCCCGCCGCCAGAAAGCATGGAGAAACGCTCATGACCACATCCGTCGCGTACGGCGGGAGGACGAGATGGCCAGCGTGATCGGCGCGCTCAGACGCCGGATCATCACACCGAAGACGACCGAGACCACGTTGGAGACCCGTGGTTTCCACGACAAGGGCCCCGCGGGCCGCGACGTCCTGGAGACGGTGGGGAAGTCGTTCCTGGCCGGCCTGGGCGACGCACTGGAGACGGGATCCCCAGAGCACGTCGATGACCGGCTCCGCGCGCTGCCGACCCGCTACAGGGGTTTCGCCTACGAGGGTGCCGCCATGGGCCTCGCCCTGGTGGACGCGATGTCGCTGCGAGGCGACCGGACCGGACGCTTCCTGGCGGGCCCCGGCGCACCCCACGTCTACATGGCCTACGTCGGCATCGGGTGGGCGATGGCCCGCCTGCCCCGGCCGCTCTGGCCCGACACCGGCCGCCTCGACCCCCTGCTCCGGTGGCTCGTCCACGACGGCTACGGCTTCCACCAGGCCTACTTCCACACCCGCGACCACGTGCACCGCCAGGTGGTGGACGACCGCGCGGCCCGCGGCACCGGTGACGGCACCTACGCGCTGCGCGCCTTCGACCAGGGGGTCGGCCGGGCGCTGTGGTTCGTGGCCGGAACCGACCCGGAGCGGGCCGCCGACCTGGTCGAGGCGTTCCCCGAGCGGCGCCGCGCCGACCTCTACTCCGGGGTGGGGCTGGCCGCCACCTACGCGGGCGGGGCCGACGAAGGCGAACTGCGCCGGCTGCGCGAACGCGCGGGTGCTCGCGCCCGGAACCTCGCCCAGGGCAGCTCCTTCGGGGCCGAGGCCCGAATCCGCGCCGGGCTCCTCGTCCCCCACACCGAGACCGCCACCGCGGTCCTGTGCGGCACGGACGCGGAGAAGGCCGCCCGCACCTCGCGCGACCTGCGCCCCGAGGGGCCGGGCCCCGAGGACCCGGCCCGTCCCCGCTACGAGGAGTGGCGCGCCCGGGTGGCCGACGAACTCGCCCTCAGGGACGGGGGAGGTGCCCGCCCGTGACCGCCACCCAGCGCCGCCACCCCCCGCGCACACCGCCCTCCGCCGCTCCGGGCATGCTCCGCGACCTGCTCACGGACCGGCTCGCCATGATGTCCACGGCGGTCGAGCGCCACGGCGACGCCGTACGCATGGCCGCCGGACCCAAGACCCTCTACCTCTTCAACCACCCCGACCACGCCAAGTACGTCCTGGCCGAGAACCACGGCAACTACCACAAGGGCATCGGCCAGGCCCACGCCAAACGGGCCCTGGGTGACGGGCTCCTGACCAGCGAGGGCGAGCTCTGGCGCGCGCAGCGCAAGACCATCCGCCCGGTGTTCCAGCAGAAGCGGATCGCCGCCCAGGCCGACGCGGTGGCCAAGGAGGCCGTCGCCCTCGTGGACCGGCTGCGCTCGCGTGCCGGGAGCGGCCCCGTGGACGTGGTGGAGGAGGCCACATCCCTGACCCTGGGCGTGCTCGGCCGGACCCTCCTCGACACCGACCTGCACGCCTTCGACACCATCGGCGGCGCCTTCGAGGCGGTCCAGGACCAGGCCATGCTCGACATGGTCACGATGAACGCGCTGCCGACGTGGCTGCCGACGCGCACACAGCGGAGGTTCCGGCGCGCCCGGGCCGAACTCGGGGAGATCGTGGAGCGGCTGGTCGACCGCCACACGGGCGGGGACGGTGCCGACGACGCACTCTCGCGTGTGCTCGCCGACGCCGCCGCCGAACCCGATCCGCGGGTCCGCTCCCGCCGGGTGCGCGACGAGCTGGTCACCCTCCTGCTGGCCGGCCACGAGACCACGGCCAGCACCCTGAGCTGGGCGCTCTACCTCGTGGACCGCAACCCCGGCACCGCCGAACGGCTCAGGGAGGAGGCGCTGCGCGTCCTCGGGGACCGGGAACCGACCTACGAGGACCTGCACGGGCTGACCTTCACCACGATGGTCGTCCAGGAGACCATGCGGCTGTACCCGGCCGTGTGGATCCTGCCCCGGGTGGCGCTGGCCGACGACGAGATCGGCGGCTACCACGTGCCCGCCGGATCGGACGTCCTCATCTGCCCCTACACCCTGCACCGGCGCGCCGACTCCTGGACGGACCCCGAGCGGTTCGACCCCGAGCGGTTCTCGCCGGAACGCCGCGAGGAACGCCACCGCTACGCCTACATCCCCTTCGGAGCCGGACCGCGCGTCTGCGTGGGCAGCAACCTGGGGATGCTGGAGGCCGTCTTCGTGCTGGCGCTCATCGCCCGCGACCTGAGGCTCACCCTTCCCCCCGGCCGCCGGGCCGTCCCCGAGGCCATGCTCTCGCTGCGCGTGCGCGGCGGCCTGCCCATGAACGTCCACGCTCTCTGAGGGTGCGGACACGCACACCGCGCCCCACACCACCACGACAGGAGAGACCATGCCCACGGGCACACCAGACACGGAGCGTGTCGAGACCCTGACCCTGGAGGCGTTCGCCGACACGATCCTCCCGGGAGCCAAGCGCACACCCGACGATCCGAGCATCGCGGGCCGCTCCCACGACGCCGGATCGGTCGAGGCGGGGGCGCTGGAACTGCTGCGGACCCCGGCCACGGGGCTGACCTCCGGACTGCCCGATCTGGTCGAATTGCTCAACGGCCACGCCGAGCGCTACGCCGATGAGCACGGCCTGGAGGACGGGCGGGACCTTCCACCGTTCGTCCGGCTCTCCTTCGACGACCGGACCGCCCTGGTCCGCGCGCTCACCTCGCCCGGACACCCGGAGAAGGAGTTCTGGGTGATGCTCGCGCTCTTCTGCAACATGGCCTTCGACAGCGCCGCCCACATGAGCACCCCGACCGCCCTCGCCGAGGGCCACCCCGGGCTGACGGCGATGGGCTTCGCCGCCCCCGACCCCGACGGGCTGCTGCGCTTCAAGGAGTACTCCTACGGCAGGGCCACGGCCCGCCTCCACCCGGACACCACGGACTCGGGGAGCCTCGCATGACCACCACGGAGAAGACCGACGTCCTCGTCGTCGGCAGCGGTTTCGGCGGCGCGATCACCGCCTACCACCTGGCCGCGGGCGGAGCCGACGTCACCGTCCTCGAACGCGGCCCCTGGCTGGAGACCGAGGAGCTCGAACACGACTTCCTCCTCGGGTCCTCCTACACGCGCGCCTTCGACTTCACCGTCGGCGACGGGATGAGCGTGCTGGGCGGCAACTGCGTCGGCGGGGGGAGCATGGTGTACTTCGCCGCGCTGCCCCGGGCGCCCCGGTTCGTCTTCGAGCGGCGCGGCTCCGTCGGCCGCCGCATGTGGCCTTCGGCCATCGACCGCGACACCCTCGACCCCTGGTACGACCGGGTCGCCGAGGCGCTGGGGGTGCGCACCCAGGACTGGTCCGACGTCAGCTACGCGGGCGGCCTGTGGGGCGCCGCGTGCGACCACTCCGGCCGCACGGCCAACCCGGTCCCCGTCGCCATCGACAAGGACGCCTGCGTCAACTGCAACTGGATGATGGCGGGCTGCCGGTTCGAGGCCAAGAAGTCGCTGGTGTTCAACTACCTGCCCGCCGCTATCGCCCACGGGGCGCGGATCCGGCCGCTGCACGAGGTCCAGCGACTGGAGCGGCTTGACGACGGCGGCTACCGGGTCCACTACAACACCATCGACGACAGTGACTACCGGGTCACCACCGGTTCGGGCGCCATCGACGCCAAGATCGTCGTACTCGGGGCCGGCGCCGGGGCCACCCCCGTCATCCTCAAGCGCTCCGAGGAGCGGCTGGGCGCCATGCCGCACGCGGTGGGCCGCTACTTCTCCGGCAACGGGGAGCGGCTCAACACCGCCGTGATCAACGAGGACCGGGTCCGCGACGTCCTGGGCCTGGCCCGGGACGAGGAGCGCGCCTACGAGGCGTTCCAGGTCGGCAAGGGTCCGTGCGTGGCCAACTGGGACCGGTTGGACGCCTCCCTGCCGGAGTACTCGCGCTACTCGCTCGAACAGCTCTACTTCCCCCCGGCCCTGGGCACCATCCTCGCCCAGACCCCCGGCGTGCCCGGACCGTCGTGGTTCGGAGCCGACAAGAAGGAGATGCTGCGCCGCTGGAAGTCGTGGCTGATCATCTTCATCATGAGCGAGGACGACAACGAGGGCGTCTTCGGCCCGCCCCCGCCCACGGGCAACGCCGTGCGCCTGTCCCAGCAGATGCTGGGCCGCGGCCCGCTCAGCTACCGCCCCACGGCCAACACCTGGCACGGCTGGAAGAGCGCCGACGCCGAGATCAAGGAGATCCTGGAGAAGGACGGGATCGCCGAGGTCGCCCCCTGGACCAACGACCTGGTCGGGGCCTACACCGTGCACCCGCTGGCCTCGTGCCGCATCGGCGACGACCCGCACACCTCGGCCCTGGACGACCGCCACGAGCTGCGGGGCCACCCCGGGATCTTCGTCACCGACGGCTCCGCCGTCCCCGGTGCCCTCACCGTCAACCCGGCGATGACCATCGCCGCCCTGGCCGAGCGCTCCGTGCCCGGCATCGTCGAGGCCGCCCGGGCGCGCGGTGTCGACGTCACCTACGGCGCCCCCGCTCCCGACGGCGCCACGTCGGGGCGCGGGGGCGTCCTCGACCTCGCCGGCCGGCGCTCCTCCTGAGCGCCGGGGCTTCGAGACGGTAGGAGGCTCTCCGTGCTCCCCATCCTCCTGCGGGCGGCCGTGCGCCGTTCGCTCGGTGACGCGCGCTACGTCCGGCCCGCCCCTCCGGGGCGGGCCCGCGGGGACGCCGCCCATCTCTACGGGCGGATCGAACGCGACTTCGGCGTCCTCGCCCCGCCCGTGGCCGTGCTCTCGCCCGCGCCCGAGTGCGCGGCGGCGACCTGGACGGTGCTGCGCGAGTCGCTGCTCGTACCGGGGCGCACCCGGCGCGAGGAGAGGGAGGCCGTGGCCACGGCCGTGTCCCGGTCCAACGACTGCCCCTACTGCGTGGAGGTGCACGGCGCCACCCTCGGCTCCCTGGACGGGACCGGGGACGGCGCCGACACCCCCGCCCCCAGAACGCTGGGGTCGGTCACCCCAGCCGAGCGCGCCGAACTCGGCGCGGTCGAACTGACCTTCCAGCACATCAACCGCCTGGTCAACGTGTTCCTGCCCGACTCGCCCCTGCCCGGGTTCGCGCCCGGGCCGGTGCGGGGGCCGCTGCGGCGCGCCACGGGGGCGGTGATCGCCGCCCGGGCCAGGCGGCCGCTGCCGCCGGACACGTCGCTGGAACTGCTGCCCGAGCAGGCCCGGAACGCGTCCGTCCCCGACGACCTGCGCTGGGCGCTCGGGGAGCCGCGGATCGCCGGGGTCCTGGCCGGGGCGGCCGCCGCCGTCGACGCGGCCGGGGCGCGGGCGCTCCCGGAGAGCGTGCGCGCGCTGGTCCGCGACCACCTAGCCGCGCACGGCGCCGGACCCGCGGGGATCGGCCGTGCCTGGGTGGAGGAGCACGTCGACGCGCTGCCCCCCTCCGACCGCCCCTGGGGGCGGCTGGCCCTGCTCACCGCGCGCGCCTCCTTCCAGGTCGGCGACGACACCGTCGCCGAGTGCAGGAGCGCCGGGGCCGACGACGCCGACCTGGTCAGGGCGGTGTCCTGGGCCGCGATGGCCGCGGCCCGCCACACCACCGCCCGCAACGCCGCATCCGCCCGCCGCATCGAACAGAACAGAGGGAACCAGACGTGAACAACCTGCCCAACGTGATCACCGAACTGCCCGCGGTCATCGCCGACCTGCGGGCCGAGTCCGAGGTCATCGACTCCCTCGTCGAGGGACTCGCCCCCGCCGACTGGGCGCGCGAGACCCCGGCCGAGGGGTGGACCATCGCCCACCAGGTCGCCCACCTGTGCTTCGTGTACCGGCTCGCAGGAACCGCCGCCTCCGACGCGGCGGCCTTCGAGCGGATGACGGCCCAGGCCGCCGACGACTTCGACGGCGCCGTCAACGCCGTCCTGGACACCTACCCCCTGGACGACCCCGAGGCGCTGCTGGCCCGCTGGCGGGCCGAACGCGACTTCGCCGCGGAGGCGCTCGCGGCCGCCCCCGCCGACCAGCCCCTGCCCTGGCTCGTGCGCCCGATCCCGCCGGGGATCCTGGCCTGCGCGGGCATGATGGAGGCCCTGGCCCACGGCCAGGACATCGCCGACGCCCTCGGCACGACCGTCGAGCGCACCGACCGGATCGGCAACGTCGTGGGTTTCTCCGTGATGGTCTGGGAGTTTGGCTACCAGTCCCGGGGTCTCACCCCGCCTGACACCGAGTTCCGCTTCGAGCTCACCTCGCCCTCCGGCCACAAGTGGGAGTTCGGTCCCGACGGGGCCGAACAGCGGATCACCGGGGACGCCGCGGACTTCTGCCTGCTGGTCACCCGCCGCCGCCACCGCGACGACCTCGACCTGACCGCCGAGGGGGCCGACGCCGACCACTGGCTCGACATCGCCCAGGCCTACCGAGGGCCGGCCGGTGAGGGGCGCAAGCCGGGGCAGTTCGCCCGTTGAGGAAGGCTGTCCCCGATGCCGTTCCGGGCCCGGGGACGGGTACGCAATCGCGGAGACGCTCGGCGCCACCCGCGAGTGCCAGGGTCGGTGGAGTGGGAGGGCCACGCACGGGCCGGAGGTCCCGAGGGCACCTTTCCCCACCGCCCCAGGTCGTGATCGTCAAGGAGGTCTCAGTGGAAAACGTCGTCACGGCGCCGTCACGGGAGGAACTCGTGCGCGGTGCCTCAGAACTCGTCCCCTATTTCCGGGAGCGCGCGGCCTGGGCCGAGGAGCACCGGACCCTGCCCGATGAAGCGGTCGGGAAGATGACCGAAGCCGGATTCCTCAAGATGCGCGTCCCCCACCGCTACGGCGGTTACGAATGCGACATGCGCACCACCGTAGAGGTCATCGCCGAGGTGGCGCGCGGCGACGGCTCCGCTGGGTGGACGGTGTCGGTGTGGTCGATCTGCAACTGGTTGACCGGGCTCTTCCCCGACGAGGCGCAGGAGGAGGTGTTCGCCTCCGGTGACACCCGTGTGTGCGGGCTGCTGAGTCCCACCGGGACGGCGGCCGAGGCCGACGGAGGCTTCGTCGTCAACGGCAGCTGGTCCTTCAACACCGGGGCCGCGCAGAGCCAGTGGAACTCACTTGTGGCCATGGCGCCCACCCCTGACGGGGGCCAGCAGCCGATCATGGCCCTCGCGCCCGTGTCGGACCTGAAGATCGTCGACGACTGGCACACCTCCGGTCTGCGCGGGACCGGCAGTGTCACCACGGTCGCCGAGGACCTCTTCATCCCGGGGTCACGGGTTCTGCCGATGGGACCGGCCCTGCAGGAGCACTACGCCTCCCGGCTCAACGCCGACCGGCCGACCTACCGAGCCCCGCTTCTGCTGACCGCGTGCGTGACCGCCATGGGCAGTGCCCTGGGCCTGGCCATGGCGGCCAGGGACGTCTTCTTCGAGCGCCTGCCCCACCGCGGCATCACCTATACGACCTACGCGAGCCAGAGCGAAGCCCCCCTCACCCACCTCCAGGTGGCCGACGCCCAGATGCGGATCGACGAGGCGTGGTTCCACGCCCACAGCGCCGCGGACCTGCTCGACACCAAGAATGCCGCGGGCGATCAGTGGACCCTGGAGGAGCGCGCCCGGGTCCGCATGCACGCCGGCTTCGCCTGCCTGCGGGCCAAGGAGGCGGTGGACATCCTCCAGACCGCCAGTGGTGCCTCCTCGATCTACGAGACCGTGCCCATGCAGCGCATCTCCCGTGACATCGCGACCATCAACCTGCACGCCATCCTGCACCCGAACACCAACCTCGAACTCTACGGGCGGCTGCTGTGCGGCCTGGAGCCCAACACCTTCTACATCTGAGTGCGTCCGGGGGGATAAGCGGGCCGCCCCGAACGGGGGAGGACGGGTACGCGGTGCGGAGTGCACCGCACCGCGTACCCGCGCCGGCGGCGGATCCGGGACAGCGCAACGGTTCCCGTGCCATCATCTCCCTTGGGAGGCCGAGACCATGAAGTACATGCTGCTCATCTACAGCAACCCCGCCGGCTGGGAGGCGCTGACCGAACAGGAGCGCGCGGCCCTGGCGGAGGAGCACGACGCACTGACACGCGAGCTCGTCGAGTCCGGCGAGTGGCTCGCGGGCGCCCCGCTGGCCGATCCGGTGAACACCCGGACGGTGCGGGTGCGCGACGGAGCCGCGGAGGTGACGGACGGCCCTTTCGTCGAGGCCAAGGAGCACCTCGCCGGATACGACCTGGTCGACTGCGAGAGCCGGGAACGTGCCGTCGAGATCGCCTCGCGCATCCCCGGTTCCCGGCTGGTGGCCGTCGAGGTCCGCCCCCTCATGGAGGGGGCCGGGATGGAGATGTGAGGCTCCACAGGGAGTTGGAGGACCTGCTGAGGGACCTGGCACCCCAGGTCCTCGCGGCGTGTGTGCGCCACCACGGGCACTTCGATGTCTGCGAGGACGCGGTGCAGGAGTCACTGCTGGCCGCCGTGCGGCAGTGGCCCCGCGACGGTGTGCCCGACGACCCCCGTGCGTGGCTGGTCCGGGTCGCCTCGCGGCGTACGACCGACCACCTCCGCAGTGAGTGGGCGCGCAGGCGCCGGGAGGTCGGCGTCGCGGCACGGCGGCCGGTCGACGAATGGATCGCTCCCTCCGCGGACGCCGTGCCTGAGGCACGCCACGACGACACCCTGGTCCTGCTGTTCCTGTGCTGCCACCCGGCGCTGTCGCGCTCCTCCCAGATCGCGCTGACGCTGCGAGCCGTCGGTGGGCTGACCACGGCGCAGATCGCCCACGCCTTCCTCGTGCCCGAACCCACCATGGCCCAGCGGATCAGCCGTGCCAAGCGGAGCATCCGCGCTGCCGGGGCGGAGTTCCGGATGCCGCAGGGGCCGGAGTCGATCAACCGGTTGGACGCGGTGCTGCACGTGCTGTACCTGATCTTCAACGAGGGGTACACCGCCTCTTCCGGAGCCAGGCTCCAGCGTGCCGAACTCACCGGTGAGGCCATCCGCCTGACCCGTGTCCTCTCCCGGATGTTGCCGGAGGACGGCGAGGTCGCGGGGCTGCTGGCGCTCATGCTCCTCAACGAGGCGCGGCGTCCGGCGCGCACCACGCGGGACGGTGCTCTGGTGCCGTTGGCCGAACAGGACCGGGGACGGTGGGACCGGGAGGCGATCGCCGAGGGGGTGCGGCTGGTCAGTGCCGCGCTCGCTGGCAGCAGTCCGGGCCCCTATCAGCTCCAGGCCGCGATCGCCGCGGTGCACGCCGAGGCCCGGCGGCCGGAGGACACCGACTGGCCGCAGATCCTCGCCCTCTACGGGGTGTTGGAGCGCTTCTCCGACAGTCCCATGGTCGCGCTCAACCACGCGGTCGCCGCTTCGATGGTGCGGGGCCCCCGAGCCGGGCTGGAGCGGCTCCGCACCCTCGACGCCGATCCCAGGCTGGCCGGCCACCACAGGCTCGCCGCGGCCCGAGCCCACCTGCTGGAGATGGACGGGGACCGTACGGGTGCCCGTGAGCAGTACCGCCTCGCCGCGCGCCGGACCACCAGTATCCCCGAACGGGACTACCTCCGGGCCCGCGCCGAGCGGCTGGCCTGACCGGCGCCCGTTTCCGGTCCTCTCCGCCCGTCGGATCGCGCACACCGGAAGAGGACCCCCCATGGGCGGGCCCGTGATCCTGTTACCGCGTGTTCCCCGGCGAGCCGTGACGCGGTGACCGGCCCAGGAAGCCCCCAGGGACAGGAGGACTCCCATGTACGACTTCGTGATCGTCGGCGCCGGTTCGGCCGGCTGTGTCCTGGCGGCACGGTTGAGTGAGGACCCCGACGCCCGTGTCTGTCTGATCGAGGCCGGACCGGCGGATGACTCCGAGGACATCCGTGTTCCGGCCACCGCCGCCAGACTCTTCCGTACCAAGGTCGACTGGGACTACGACACCCACGAGGAGCCCTACTGCGGCGGGCGCAGGATCTACTTGCCGCGCGGGCGTGTCCTGGGCGGCAGTAGTTCGATCAACGGCATGGTCTACACGCGTGGTGCCCGGGCCGACTACGACGGCTGGGGGCAGCCGGGCTGGAGCTTCGCGGAGATGCTGCCCTACTTCACGCGTTCGGAGGACAACGAGCGTGGTCCGTGCGAACACCACGGGGTGGGCGGGCCGCTCTCGGTCGCGGACGGGCGCTCCCGGAACCCCATGTCGGAGGCGTTCGTTCGGGCGGCGTGTGAAGCCGGATTCGGTCTGAACCCGGACTTCAACGGCCCCTCCCAGGAGGGGTTCGGCCGTTACCAGGTCACCCAGCGCGACGGTTCCCGGTGCAGCAGCTCCGTGGCGTTCCTGAGGGAGGCGGAGCGGCGCCCCAACCTCACGGTCCTGACCGAAGCCCGGGTACACCGGATCGTGGTGGAGGCGGGGCGCGCGGTCGGGGTGGTCGGCAGACGGCCGGGTGAGGACTTCGAGATCGGGGTCGAGCGGGAAGTCGTCCTTTCGGCAGGGGCCTATAACTCGCCCCAGTTGCTCATGCTGTCGGGTATCGGTCCGGCCGAGCGGCTCGGCCGGCTGGGCATTCCGGTCGTAGCCGACCATCCACTGGTCGGCGCGAACCTCCAGGACCATCCGCAGACCTGGCTGGTGTTCGGTCACTCACAGCCGGTGAGCCTGCTGGAGGCGGGGGCGGAGCACAACGTCGGCCTGTACCTGCGCGAACGCACCGGGATGCTGACGTCCAACGGCCCCGAGTCCGGAGGGTTCGTGCGGACGGCCCGGGCCGCTTCCGCCGACCCCGACCTCCAGTTCAGCTGCCTGCCGGTCGCCTTCACGGAGGGCGGGCTCGGCACCCCGAGCGGCCACGGTATCTCCTTCGGAGCGTGTGTCCTGGCCCCTCGAAGCCGGGGCGAGGTCACGCTGGCCTCCAGCGACCCCACCGCCAAACCGGTGATCACGCACCGGTACTACGAAGACGCGGCCGACCTGGAGACCGCGGTCGAGGGGGTGCGCACCGCCCTGGAGATCGCCCGGCAGCCCGCGTTGGCCCCCTACACCGAGACGGCGCTGGCGGCGCCCGTGTCGGACTCGGACACCGACCTGCGCGACTACGTCCGCCGACACACCCAGACGCTCTACCACGCGGCGGGAACCTGTGCCATGGGCAAGGTGACCGACGCCGAGTTGCGGGTCATGGGGGTCGACGGCCTGCGGGTGGCCGACGCATCCGTGATGCCCCGCCTGGTGCGCGGCAACACGAACGCACCGACGATCGCGATCGCTGAGAAGGCTTCCGATCTGATTCTCGGCGGCTCTCTTCCTTCTCGGGAGAAGATTTCTGATCAGGTGCGATGAGTGGTCAGCAATCCGTGAGAAGAGCCTGGAGTGCGAAAATGGATACGATTATTTTTGCGAATTCAGGCATTATGTGCGCTGATCCGACCAGGAATCCGACCAGGAAAAAGAATAACCCGTCCGGTGTCGGATAATTCTTTTCCAGTTCCCTTTTCGCTTGGATGCGTGTCAAGACCCACCCTCATGATGGGAGCAGTGCTCGTGACGATCTCCCCAACGAAACCAACACAGCCGATACCCGCCCGTGAACTGGAGGAACTGGACCGGCGTCACCTGATCCACCCCCTCCTGCCGGGCGGCGCCAGTGAACGCTGCGTCGTCGTGCGCGCCGAGGGCTGCACCGTGTGGGACGCGGACGGCAACCGACTCCTGGACGCAGCGGGGGGCGGCAACTGGCTCTCGCACGTAGGCCACGGGCGGCAGGAGATCGCCCGTGCCATGGCCGACCAAGCCTCCGCACTGGGATACTTCACCAGTTTCGCCGAGTTCTCCAACGACAAATCCGTGCGTCTTGCCCAGCGTCTGGTCGAGCTGGCCCCCGAGCCCTTCGACCGGGTGTTCTTCACCTGCGGGGGATCCGAGGGCGTGGACACGGCCGTCAAGGCGGCCCGCACCTACCACCACCGCAGGGGGGAACCGGACCGCACCTGGATCATCGGCCGGAACATGGGCTACCACGGTTCCAGCTACGGCAGCGGGACCATCACCGGCTTCGACCTGATGCACGAGGCCATCGGCCCCAACCTCCCGCACGTGGAGAAGGTCTCGCCCCCCTTCCCCTTCCACCCCGAGATGTACGGCGGAGAGGACGTCACCGACTTCCTGGTGGCCGAGCTGGAGCGGACCATCGATCGGCTCGGGGCGGGCAACGTGGCGGCCATGATCGGTGAGCCGGTCATGGCCGGCGGTGGTGTAGTCGCTCCTCCGCCGGACTACTGGCCCAGGGTGCGCGAGGTCCTCCGCCGCCACGGCATCCTGCTCATCGCCGACGAGGTGGTCACCGCCTTCGGTCGGACGGGCGCGTGGTTCGACTCGGCGGAGCGGGGCATGGACCCCGATCTCATCGTCACGGCGAAGGGGCTCACCAGTGGTTACGCCCCCCTCGGGGCGGTCCTCATCAGTCGGGAGATCGGTGAGGTGCTCAACAGCGGTGAGGGCTTCGTGCACGGCTTCACCTACTTCGGACACCCCGTCTCCTGCGCCGCCGCCCTGGCCAACCTCGACCTGATCGAGGGGGAGAAGCTGCTGGACAGGTCACGGCTGATCGCCGACTGGTTCCGGAAGGGGCTAGCCCCCGCCGAAGGGCTGGCGGCCGTGGGACAGGTCCGCGTCGAGGGCGCGATGGTGGGGATCGAACTCGTCGCGGACCGCGCGACGCGTGCTCCTCTCCCGATCGAGGCCGCGGCGGGCGCGGTCGCTGAGATCCACCGCAAGCACGGCGTGGTTACCAGATTCTACGGTCCGGTCATCGTCATGGCGCCGCCGTTGGTCATCGAGGAGGACGAGGTCGCGCGAGCCTCACGTGCGGTGGTCGAGGTGCTGTCCCGGCTGGGGAACGACGGCGTCCTCTCCCCGTCCGCGACGTGACCCGACCATACCGCCTGTGAGCCCCGGGCCCGGAGCCCTCACAGGCACCCGGGACACCTCACACCCCGGACTGGCACGGTCTACGGCCCCGGTGGCGACCCAAGCGCCCACCGGGGCCGTAGGCGTGTCCGCCTGGAGTGGGAGAAAAAGTCCGCGATCCGGCCGCACGGGATGTCGAGATTCCCGCGCGGGCTCCGACGTGTTCCACGAAGGAGGCCCTTCGGGAGCACGAGCCGTACCCGGCTCTGCCGGGCCTAGCGACGAATCGAGGAGAGGACCCATGTACGAGGAAACGGCTCCGCGCACCGCCGTCGGCGCCGGGCGCAGGGAATGGACCGGACTGGCGGTGCTGGCGCTTCCCACCCTGCTGCTGTCGGTGGACGTCAGCGTGCTCTACCTGGCGCTGCCGCACCTGAGCAGGGACCTGGGTCCGAGCGCCACGGAGCAGCTCTGGATCATGGACATCTACGGCTTCATGATCGCGGGGTTCCTGATCACGATGGGCACCCTGGGCGACCGCGTCGGGCGGCGCCGACTGCTGCTGACGGGGGCGGCGCTCTTCGGCCTGGCCTCGGTGCTGGCCGCCTACTCCGTCAGTGCGGAGATGCTCATCGCCGCGCGGGCGGCACTGGGGATCGCGGGTGCCACCCTGATGCCCTCGACGCTCGCTCTGATCAGCCACATGTTCACCGACCCCCGCCAGCGAGGCCTCGCCATCGGAGTGTGGATGAGTTGCTTCATGGGCGGTCTGGCCATCGGCCCCGTGATCGGTGGGGCGATGCTGGCCTACTTCTGGTGGGGGTCGGTGTTCCTGCTGGGTGTGCCGGTGATGCTCCTGCTGCTGGTCACCGGACCGTTCCTACTGCCCGAGTCCCGTGCCGACGACGCCGGGCGGCTGGACCCGGCCAGCGTCGTTCTGTCCCTGGCCACCATCCTTCCGGCGGTCTACGGCTTGAAGGAGTTCGCGGCCAACGGGGTCGAGGCCCCGCTGATCCCCGGCGCCGCCATCGCGGTCGGTGTGCTCTTCGGTGTGCTGTTCGTGCGTCGGCAGCGGCGGCTGGCGAACCCGCTCGTGGACCTGCGCCTGTTCTCCAGCCGCGCCTTCAGCGCCGCCCTGGCCGTTCTCCTGCTCGGCTCGGCCGCATACGGCGCGATCATGCTCTTCGTCAGCCAGTACCTCCAGCTCGTCGAGGGGCTCTCACCCTTCCGCGCCGGCCTGTGGCTGATGGTCCCCGCCCTGGTGATGGTGCTCGCCTCGATCACCGCGCCGATCATCTCGCAGCGGGTGCGCCCGGGAACCGTCATCGCCGTGGGGCTCCTGGTCTCGACCGCCGGGTTCCTGCTTCTGAGCCAGGTCGGCCCAGTTTCGGCCCTGGCGTTCACAGTGGTCGGTTTCACCTTGGTCAGCATGGGTGTGGGGCCCTTCGGTGCCTTGGGGACCGACATGGTCGTCGGCTCGGCCCCGGCCGACAAGGCGGGCTCGGCCGCGTCGATGTCGGAGACCGGCAACGAGCTGGGAATCGCTTTGGGAGTGGCACTGCTGGGCAGTGCGGGTACCGCTGTCTACCGCTACCAGATGGCGGACGTGCAGGCCGCCGACGCGCCGGCGTCGGCCCTGGAGTCCGCCCGCGAGAGCCTCGCGGGCGCCGTGGAGGCGGTGGCCGACCTGCCGGCCTCGGTCGTGGCGGATCTGGCTGACCCCGCGCGTGCCGCGTTCGCGGACGGAATGAACACGATCGCGCTGCTGAGCGCCGCCCTCTTCGTGGTCCTGGCGGTGGCGGGCTGGGCCGCCCTGCGCCACGTCCCACCCATCGGTGAGGACGGGCCCGCGGACGGCGGCGCCGAGCCCGCCCCGGAGGGCGGCGACCATGCCGTGGAACGGCCCCGCCCCGCCGTGGACTGAGCCGGGCGCCCGCACCACCCCCACCCCCATTCGACCCGTAGGAACACCGGAGCGCCGTAGCGGCGGCACGACGAACAGGAGGATTGAGGATGGAGCTCCCGGAGATCGTCACCCGAGAAGAGTGGCTCGCAGCCCGAAAGGAGCTTTTGGTCAAGGAGAAGGAGGTCACACGCGCACGGGATGAGGTCAGCGCCCGTCGCCGGGCGCTGCCCATGGTGCGTGTCGAGAAGGAGTACGTGTTCGAGGGGCCCGAGGGAAGGGTCGGACTGGTCGACCTCTTCGAGGGCCGCGGTCAGCTCATCGTGCAGCACGCCATGTTCGAGCCCGAGTGGGACGCGGCGTGCACGAGCTGCACCTCCGATATGGACGACCTGGGGCACCTGCCCCATCTGCACGCCAACGACGTCACGCTCGCCGTGGTGTCCCGCGCGCCGTTCAGCAAGATCCAGGCGTACAAGGAGCGCAAGGGCTGGGACTTCCCGTACTACTCCTCGGCCGGAAGCGACTTCAACTACGACTACCACGTGACGCTGGATGAGTCGGTCGCACCGGTGCAGATCAACTACCGGAGCAAGGAGGAGCACGAGGCCGCCGTCGGCCCCTGGGACATCTGGGGACGTGAGCTGCCCGGGGTGAGTGTGTTCCTGCGCGTTGGCGGGGAGGTGTTCCACACCTACTCCGCCTACTCGCGAGGGCTGGACGCGCTGCCGTTCGTGTTCAACTACCTCGACCTGACCCCGCTGGGGCGCCAGGGGATGTAGACGGCGCCCGGGGCCGTCCGGTCACGCCGGACGGCCCCGGGCGGTGCGGGGCCGGTCAGCCGCCACCGGTGGAGACAGTGGTGGTGAGACACACCGGCAGTTCGTCGTTGCCGTTCATGATGAACGTACTCTGGGGGCGCAGCTCGTTCGGGGAGACCGCCAGGGAGAGGTCGGGGAAGCGGTCGAACAGCGCGGAGAGAGCGATCTGGGCCTCCAGCCGCGCCAGCGGGGTTCCGATGCACCGGTAGACGCCGTATCCGAAGGCCAGGTGCTCCTTGTCCGCACGCAGCGCGTCGAACCGGTCGGCGTCCTCGCCGTGCAGGACCGGGTCGCGCCCAGCGGACGCGAAGCCGATGAGGACGGGTTCTCCGCGCGGGATGGTCACCCCGCCGATCTCGACGTCCTCCACGGGGAAGCGGAAGGGCAGATGGGCGACGGGCGCCTCCGTACGCAGGGTCTCCTCCAACACCTCGTTCCAGTCCACGCGCCCTTCCTTGAGGTGCGCGAGCTGTTCGGGGTCGGTCAGCAGGGCACGCGTCGCGTTGCAGATGAGGTTTTGCACCGGTTCGGTGCCCACACCCAGCATCAGGTTGAGGGTGCCCACGATCTCGGAGTCGGTGAGCCGCCCGTGCCCCGCCTCCTGGGCCTCGATCAGGCCGCTGGTGAGGTCGTCACCCGGCGACCGCCGCTTGGCCTCTACGAAGGCCTGGATGTCCCGCTGCCACTGCTCGACGTTGGCCGCGGCCTCCTCCGGGCTGAGCGTGGTGTCGACGTCGAGTTCCAGACCGCGGAGTATCGCGGGACGGGCCTCCTCGGGCACCCCGAACAGGTCGCAGATGACCTGTGCGGGCAGCGGGTGCGCGAAACGTGCCTTGAGGTCGACGGACTCGCCGGGCGGGGTCTTCTCCAGTTCGTCGAGGAGCTGTCCGGCCACCTCCTCCACGCGCGGTCGCATCGCCTCGACCATGCGCGGGGTGAACGCCTGGGCGACCAGTCTGCGCAGGCGGCTGTGGTCGCTGCCGTGCGCGGTGGTCATGTTGTCCATCTCCACCCAGCTGATCAGCGGGAAGTCGGGGCCGAGCTCGTCGGCGGCGTAGGCCGGCCAGTGTTTGCGCGGGTCCTTGGAGAACCGCCGGTCGCTCAGCGCCTCGCGGACACTCTCGTAACCGGTGATCGACCAGGCCGCGACGCCTCCGGGCAGCTCCACACGCGTGACGGGCCCCTGTGCGCGGATACGGCCGAGTTCGCCGTGGATGTCCTCACCGGTGGGGTCGATAACGACGGGGCAGCGGTCTTCCATCAATTCCTCCTGTAGCCGACGGGGATCTCTCATCTGCGAACCGTGTCCGCTACGCCCGCCAACGGGCGCCCGGCGGTCCGCTCCAGCCACCACTGCGCGATGAAAAGGTTGAGCATCCAGCCGAACCAGCGGGCCGCCTCGAAGAGGTAGTCGATGTCGAGGCTGGGAGAGATCATCTGGCCGGCCATGACGATGGCCAGACCCCAGAAGTTGAGGCCGGTCACGATGGCGAAGCTGTAGATCATCCACCTGCGGTGCTCGGTGAAGCGGCGCTGGCGCGCCCGCACGTGGCCGATCGCGGTGGTGAGCAGCCACAGGACCGCCGCGACGCCGACACCGATGGTGCCCGCGGTCGGATGGAACGGGACCAGGACCAGGCTGGACAGCCCTGAGGGCACGACACCGCCGAAGACGTAGACGCGCCCGCCCCACCGGTGCACCACGGGGTGGTTCCGGCGCAGCCATGGCCAGACCTGGAGGAACATGGACAGCTGGGCCACGATTCCGAACGCCACGTGCACGATGACCATCGGGTAGTGGAGTGAGAAGCCCTCGTTCAGGACGACCCCCGACTGGTCTGGGTCGAGGGTCAGGTACGGCGGCACCATGATGGCCAGGAACGCCGTCATCACGATCCCCAGCGAGACCATCCAGATCCACTGGCCCAGCGCCCCTCGCTGTGTGCGTGCCCCCGGTGCCCTGCGTTCCCGCTTCCCGGGGGCGGGACCGCGGGGGTCGGTCCCTTGGTGCGCCGTGTCCATGTTCTGCGTCATGGTCGGCCCTTTCTGTTCGGTGCGCTGAACGGGGAGGGCACGGCCTGGGCGCGCACGACCCGGCCTGGCGGGCCGGACCCTGGCCGGACACGGGCCTCAGTATCTCCGGCCCCCTTCGTGGCGAACGTCTTCTGGATTGCGCTGCGGAGGGGCCCGTCTTCCGGCCCGAGCCTGCGCAATCCACGAGACGCTGTGCCCGCGAACGACTCCTGAGAATGCAGTGGTGAAGACCGGCCGGACCAGAACTCGGTGGCGGCGGCTGACCCCTGTGGACCTTCGGGGCCGGGATCTCCCGCCGGGCGACGGAGCCACGGGCCGTGCCTGGTCCCAGGAACCCAGGGAAGGGAATGCGATGGGTGAGAACGCCGGCACCCGTGCGGTCGTGCTTGGGGGGAGCATCGCCGGACTGTTCGCGGCACGCGTGCTCTCGGAGGCCTACGACACGGTACTGATCGTGGACCGTGACACACTGACCGGGGTCGAGGGGCCCCGGCGCAGCAGACCGCAGGGACGCCACATCAACGCGATGCACGTCCAGGGGCGGGTCGTGATGGAACAGCTCTTCCCGGGCATCACCGAGGAGCTGGTCCGCGACGGCTGCCCCCGGGGGGACTACGCGGGCGACTGCCGCTGGTACTTCCGGGGCAGACCGCTCAAGCGCGAGGACATCGGCTACCCGGCCATCCCGGCGACCGCGCCGCTGATGGAACGCCACATCCGCGACCGGGCCCTGGCGCTGTCCAACGTCTCCTCCCTGGAGGGGTACGACATCGTCGACCTGCGCTCCACCGACGACCACAGCCGAGTCACCGGGGTGCGTGTACAGCCGACCGGAGGCGGCCCCCTCGAAGAGGTCGACGCCGACCTGGTGGTGGACGCGACCGGCCGCGGATCGCGGACCCCGGTGTGGCTGGAGCGGATGGGATACCCGCGTGTCACCGAGGAGCGCAAGAAGATCGGCCTGGGATACGTGACCCAGCACTACCGGCTCAACTCCGACCCCTACGACGGTGACCTGGCCATCATCCCGGTGGCCTCACCCGACCTGCCGCGCGGCGCGATCTTCACCAAGACCGACAACGGGCGCACGGAGCTGACCGCCTACGGTCTGCTGGGCGACCATCCGCCCACCGACCAGGAGGGCTTCTTCGAGTTCGTCAGGACGCTGCCGGTCCCCGACATCCACGAGGCCATCGTCCGGGCCGAGCCTCTGGATGAACCGGTGGCATTCCGCTTCCCCACCACCCTGCGGCGCCGCTACGAGCGGATGACGCGCTTTCCGGACGGCCTCCTGGTGACCGGCGACGCGGTGAGCTGCTTCAACCCGGTCTATGCGCAGGGGATGACGGTCGCGGCACTCTCGGCCCTGACACTGCGCGAACACCTGCACACCGGCGCCGCGCCCCAGCCCCTGCAGTACTTCCGCGACCTCGCCCACGACGTCATCGACCCGCCGTGGGAGATGACCAACACGGTGGATCTGAGCTTCCCGGGGGTCACCGGCCAGAGAACCCTCAAGGTCCGTATCGCGCAGATCTACCTCACCCTGGTCCAGATCGCCGCCACCCGTGACGAGAAGGTCACCACGGCCTACATGAGGGCGGCGGGGATGGTGGACCGTCCCGGAGCGCTCATGCGACCAGCGATGGCCCTGCGGGTTCTGCGCGGAGCCCTGCGCGGTCCCGCCAGGGGGGCCGCCGAATCCGAGCACAGCGAGCGCCCGGTCGCGGGGCAGCGGTGAACCCACCCGGCCCGATTCCTACGCGTGTCCCGGACCACGGGCGGGCGGCTCCGAGAGGAACCGTTCGCCCGTGCTCTGGGGCGCGGGCCACGAGGAGTGCGAGGTAACTCCGTATGCGTCCTTTCCGTATCGACGTCCCGCAGTCCGACCTCGATGACCTGCGCGCCAGAATCTCCGCGACCCGTTGGCCGCAGGAGTCGCCCGACCCGGGCTGGGCTCGCGGTGTACCCCTGGACTACTTGAGGGGGTTGGCCGACTACTGGCTCCGTGACTACGACTGGCGGGCGGCCGAGAGGAGGCTCAACGGCTTTCCCCAGTTCATGACTGAGATCGACGGGGTGGACGTGCACTTCCTGCACGTTCGCTCCCCGGTCGAGTCGGCGATGCCCCTCGTCCTGACCCACGGCTGGCCCGGTTCGGTGGCCGAGTTCCTGGAGGTGGTCGGCCCGCTGAGCGACCCGGCCGCCCACGGGGGGGATCCTGCCGACGCCTTCCACGTGGTGGTGCCCTCCCTGCCCGGCTACGGCTTCTCCGGGCCGGTCCGGGAGATCGGCTGGGACGTGCCGCGCGTTGCCCGTGCCTGGGCCGAGCTGATGCGGCGCCTGGGCTACGACCGTTATGTGGCCCAGGGCGGGGACTGGGGCTCGGTGGTCTCCCTCTGTGTCGGGGAGGCCGACCCCGAGCACACGGTCGGCGTGCACGTCAACATGCTCGTCACCTTTCCGCCTGCGGACACCAGTGCGGTGAGTGGTCTGGACGCGGCCGACCTGGCCCGGCTGGACTTCGCAGCGGGGTTCGAGCAGGACGGGATGGGGTGGCAGCGGATCCAGTCCACGCGCCCGCAGACCCTGGCCTACGCTCTGACCGACTCCCCGGTCGGGCAGCTCGCGTGGATCGTGGAGAAGTTCAAGGAGTGGACGGACTCGGACACCGCGCCCGAAGACGCCGTGGACCGGGACCACATGCTCACCAACGCCACGATCTACTGGCTGACCGCCACGGCGGGCTCCAGCGCCCAGCTCTACTACGAGTCCACCCACGGCAGTGAAGCGTTCGTGAGGACCTGGGGCGGCCCCTGGAAGCTCTCCGCACCCCTGGGGGTCGCGGTCTTCCCCGCGGACGCCGCGCTGCCAGTCCGCCGTTTCGCGGAGCGCACCCTGCCCACGATCAGCCGGTGGACGGAGTTCGACAGCGGCGGCCACTTCGCGGCAATGGAGTGTCCCGAGGCGCTGGTGTCCGACATACGGGCCTTCGTGCGTCCGCTCCGTTGAGTCCGGAGCGCCGGTCCGCTTCCACCGCCCGGCGCTCTGCTCAGACCTCGGCCCAGGCCGCCCGAAGCGGCCTGGGCCGAATGCGTAAGGGCCCTGCTCAGTCGGCCTTCTGAGGGCTGTTCTGGTAGGCGGCGAGCCGCCACCCCACCTCGGTCCGCACGGCCACCCAGGTGGCCCTGATGGCGCGCTCGTTGGAGACTTCGTCCTCACCGGGGGCCAGAACGCCTCCCTGGGTCACCAGGACGGCGGCGTCGGCTCCCAGCGCCCTGGCGCTGACCGGGGTCCCGGTGACCCGGGTGCCCTTGAAGGGGCCGGCGAAGGCGTTGGCCATGAATTCCCGGACCTCTTCCCGGCCACGGCAGAGCACCCCGGGCAGGATCATGGTGCATTCCTCGGCGAATACCTCGGAGAACGCCTTCGGGTCCTGGCCGGCCCAGGCGGCGACGATCTGCCCCGGGAGGCCCGCCACGTGTGCCGAGTCCTCCGCTGAGAGCCCAGGAATGGTGGCAGCGTCTGTACTGGTCATGTCTTCTCCCACTGAGTAATCGACAGATGTTCTCCTTCAATCGTGAACGTTGGGGGAGTTCTGCGGCGTCCTCTCGATTGCTGGGCCCGGAGGAATTTTTTAATTCTCATTTCCGGGTCTCGCAAGAATGGATATGGAGCTGTGCGGAGGCGAACGGGAACCTGAAAAGCGTTCCTGTCCTCACCCGATCTCCCGCACTGGAGGAGCCCCCTGATGCGGCTCATATACCGCATGGCGACCGTGGCGCTGGCCGTGGCACTCATCGGCGCCCTCGGCGTCCTGACCGTCCGGCCGGTCGCGAGTGAGCAGACGCTCACGGACCGTGCCGCACCCTTCGCCTTCGAAGTACTCGCCCTCAACTCCGAACCCGACGACGCCCGCTCCGAGCGGGACGTGGCACCCGCCCTGCACCACTTCCGGGGATGGATCTCCGCGGTGGGTGCGGGCGGCGCCCTGACGGACCTGCGGAACCTGGGCACGTCCTCGGACGTGTGCCTGGTCGACCCGCGCGACGACAGCGTCACCCTGCGCAACGCCCCCGGCAGCGGACAGGACGACTACCCCGTGGTCGAACTGCTGCCCGAGGGCCTGCCCTACGACCACACCATGGCCCCGATGGGCTGCGTCCCCGCCGACATGGACGAGGACGGCGACCAGGACCTCATCGTCTACTACTGGGGCCGCTCACCCGTCCTGTTCCTGAACACGGCCGACCCCGGGGCGGCCCCCGAGGCCGACGGCTTCACCGCCCACGAGCTCGTCGAGCCGATGCAGGTGTGGAACACCACCGCGCTCAACGTCGCCGACATGGACGGCGACGGCGGCCTCGACGTCCTGGTCGGCAACTACTTCCCCGACGGCGCCCGCGTCCTGGACCCCGAGGCCGACGACGAGACGCGCATGGAGATGCAGCAGAGCATGGGACTGGCCACCAACGCCGGCCGCAACCGCATCCTGCGCACCGAGCCCACCGGCGAGGCCGACGCCCCGCCCACCGTCACCGACGCCTCGATCGGCCTCCCCGAGCGGGCGATGAACGCCTGGACCCTGGCGATCGGCTTCCAAGACCTGTCCGGCAACGGCCTGCCCGACCTCTACCTGGGCAACGACTTCGGCAACGACAACCTCCTCGTCAACACCTCCACCCCCGGGAACGTGCGGCTGGAGCTGGTCGAGGGCGAGCGCGACCTGACCACCCCTAAGTCCCAGATCCTGGGCAACGGGTCGTTCAAGGGCATGGGGATCGCCTTCACCTACGTGGACGGCCAGGACCTGCCCACGATGGTCGTCAGCAACATCACCAGCCCCTACGCGCTCCACGAGAGCAACTTCGCCTTCGTGCCCGACGGCGAGGGCGCCGACCTGCTGGAGGGCTCGGTGCCCTTCGACGAGACCAGCGAGGAGCTAGGCCTGGCCCGCAGCGGCTGGTCCTGGGACGTCAAGGCCGGCGACTTCGACAACGACGGCACCGAGGAGCTGTTCCAGGCCACCGGCTTCCTCCAGGGGGAGAACACGCGCTGGCCCGAGCTCCAGGAGATCGCCATGGGCAACGACCAGCTGCTCAAGTACCCCTGGGTCTGGCCCTCCTTCGCCGAGGGTGACGACCTGTCCGGGCACGAGCACAACCCCTTCTGGGTTCTGGGCGAGGACGGACGCTACGACGACCTGTCCGGACCGCTCGGCATCGCCGAGCACGACGTCTCCCGCGCCTACTCCTTCGGGGACGTCAACGGCGACGGGCTCCTGGACGCGGTGGTCGCCAACCAGTGGGAGGACTCGCGCCTGTTGCTGAACACCGCGCCCGGCGCCGAGTCCGGCGTGGTGCTGCGCCTCGTGCGCCCGGGGGCGGCCGACGGCGCGCCCACCCCGGCGATCGGCGCGTCGGTCGTGGTGGCCGACGAGGGACACCCCCCGCAGATCCGCCAGCTCTACCCGGCCAACGGCCACGTGGGGGCCTCCGACTCCATCGTCCACCTGGCCGCCCCCGAGGGTGACCTGCCGATGACCCTGACCTGGCGGGACGGCCGCGGCGACACCCACAGCGCCGAGCTGGCGGTCGAGCCGGGGACCCACACGATCATGCTGAACGACGACGGAACGGCGGTTGTCCGATGACTGTCACCAGAGACGGCGGGCCCGCCACGGGTGCCGCCGGGGAGCCGACCGCGGCGCCCACCACGTCCGATCCCGCGCCGAAGCCGCCGGTGGACCGGCGCCTGAAGGCGCTGCGCATGTTCGCCACCTCCATCACCGTGTTCACCATCGTGGGGCACGTGTTCCTGGGGTTCGAGCAGTCGCCCGTCACCCCCATCGTCGCCGTCCTGTTCGCCTACGCCTTGGACCTCGGCCTGGAGACCCTGGACGCGCGGGCCGCCTGCCGGACCCCCGGGTACAGGGGCGGTGTCGGCGCCATGGTCGACTACCTCCTGCCCACCCACATCGCCGGGCTGGCCTGCGCGATGCTGCTGTGGGGGAACACGTCCCTGTGGCCCTATCTGTTCGCCGTGTCCATCGCTGTGAGCAGCAAGTACCTCTTCCGGATTCCCGTCAACGGACGCTGGCGGCATTTCCTCAACCCGTCCAACCTGGGCATCGCGGTCACGCTGCTGGTCTTCCCGTGGGTGGGCATCGCGCCGCCCTACCACTTCACCAACGACACCTGGGGGACCGTGGACTGGCTGATCCCGCTCGGGATCCTCATGGCCGGGACCATGCTCAACGCCAACCTCACCAAGCGGTGGCCGCTGATCCTGGGCTGGGTGGGCGGCTTCGTCCTCCAGGCCCTCCTGCGGTGGCTGTTCCTCGACCACATGCTGGTGGCGGCACTGGCGCCGCTGACCGGGGTGGCCTTCATCCTGTTCACCAACTACATGATCACCGACCCGGGGACGACCCCCGGCCGCCCCCGCAACCAGATGGTCTTCGGCCTGACCACCGCGCTCGTGTACGGCGTCCTGGTCAGCCTCCACGTGGTCTTCGGGCTCTTCTTCGCCCTCGTCATCACCTGCCTGCTGCGCGGAGCGGTCCTGGTCGCCGCGCCCTGGTTCGACCGCCGGACCGGGGCCGCCGAACCGTCGGCGCCCGAGCCCGCAGCGGCGGCCCGGGACGGGGGAGCGTCCTCATGACCGTCTCCGACGTACGCACCGGTCCCCTCCGCAGGGCCGTCGCCCCCCTGAACGCCCGCTGGCACCGGATCTCCCTGCGCGTGTTCATGGTCATCGTCCTCGCCCACTGGGCGGAGCACATCGTCCAGGCCGTCCAGATCTACGTCCTGGCCTGGCCCATCCCCGAGGCCCGCGGGCTTCTGGGCGTGCCCTTCCCGTGGCTGGTCACCTCGGAGTGGCTGCACTACGGCTACGCCCTGATCATGCTGACCGGTCTCATCCTCCTCCTGCCCGGCTTCGGCGGCAGGTCCCGCTTCTGGTGGCAGATGTCGCTGCTCATCCAGGTCTGGCACCACTTCGAGCACCTGCTCCTGCTCGTCCAGACCTTCAGCGGGGCCTACATCGGCGGCGCGGCGGCCCCCACGAGCCTGGTCCAGCTGGTCATCCCCAGGGTCGAACTCCACCTGCTGTACAACACGCTGGTCTTCATCCCGATGGTCGTGGCAATGGTCCGGCACACGTGGCCCACCGAGCGGGAACTGGAGGAGATGGACTGCGACTGCGCGGTCGAGGAGCGCGCGTGAAGGCCCGCGCGCGCCGGGGCGGCGCCTTCACGGTCGTCTTCCTCCTCGTCGCCGGGATGCTGGTCTACATGGGCGCCTCCAACATGGACCGCAGTATCCGGGCGGCCCGTGCCGAGGGGGAACCGGGCACGTTCACCGCCTCCCACGTCGACTGCGTCCAGCACCCGGGGCACGAGTCGTGCACCTGCTACGGCACCTACGTCCCCGACGACGGCGGGCCCGAGCGCGGCGACATCTACCTCTACGGGCGCGACCGGGAGACCTGCCTGATCGGCGAGCCCGACGAGGCCGTGGATATCGGAGCGGCCAGCCGCGTCTACGGCCCGGAGGGGTCGAACGAGTGGATGATGACGGCGGCCGTGATCATGGCCGGCGTCGCCATGGGCGGCTGGGCGGTCCGGGGGTGGTGGACCGGCGGCGAAAAGCGCGGGTGAGGGGGTGCCGCCGCGCCGTCGACGACGCGGCGGCACCCTCCTGACGCCCTAGGATGGCGGCATGCGATTCGCCAAGGGCCACGGCACAGAGAACGACTTCGTGATCCTCCCCGACCCCGACGGGGAGCTCGACCTCACGGAGGGGGCCGTCCGCCTGTTGTGCGACCGCCGCGCGGGCATCGGCGGCGACGGCGTCCTACGGGTGGTGCGTACCCGCGCCCTGGGCGAGGAGCTGCCCCCGGCGGCGCGCTCCGCCGAGGGGACGGAGTGGTTCATGGACTACCGCAACGCCGACGGCTCCGTCGCCGAGATGTGCGGCAACGGCGCGCGGGTCTTCGCCCGATACCTGCTGCACGCCGGACTCGTCTCGGGGGGCCGGTTCGGGATCGGGACCCGGGACGGCGCCAAGGAGGTCCGGATCGCCGACGACGGCGGCGTCACCCTCGACATGGGCCGGGTGCGCAGGGGCGGGTCCTCCTCGGCGAAGCTGGCGCGGCAGGCGGTGCACGGCGTCCGGGTGTCCGTGGGCAACCCGCACCTGGCCTGCGAGGTCGAGGGCCCCGTGGCGGGGGTCGACCTCACCGCCGCGCCGGAGCTCGACGCCGAGGCCTTCCCCGAGGGCGCCAACGTGGAGGTCTACACCCAGGCCGGTCCGGGAGTGCTGGACATGCGCGTGTACGAGCGAGGCTCGGGCGAGACGCGCTCGTGCGGCACCGGGATCGTGGCGGCGGCCGCGGCGGCCACCCCCGAGGGCGAGGGCGCCACGTGGCGGGTGCGCGTACCCGGCGGCGAGTGCACCGTGTTCCTGGACGCCGACGGTGCCCGGCTGCACGGCCCGGCCGTCCTCGTCGCCGAGGGGGAGACGTCCCTGGTGTGAGGCCCCTCAGGACTGGGAGGCCCCCTCGCGGACGATCCGGCGGTGGAACACGGTGAGCGCGCCGAGGGTGAGAGCCAGACCCGCCGCCGTGATCCCCAGGGCGTGGAGGGGTTCGAGTCCGCTCGTGGGGATGTACGCGGGCAGGGGCAGCACCGTGGGGTCCCGCAGCGCCCGGAGCGTGCTCGCCGTGGTCCAAGCGGCCCAGCCGACGAAGCCGAGGGCGATCGCCGCCTCCAGGGCCAGGAACCACCGGTGGACGGCGGCGAAGGACCACCCGCTGATGTGCCGGGTGAAGATGCCCTGGGCGCGTGTCCGGACATGGATCACGCACGCGGCGACACCGGTCAGCAGCAGCACGGCGATGGCCGCGACCAGGTTGAACGCCTCCGTGCGCAGCGTGGTCAGGGTGGCGGCGTGGTCGGCGACCGCGCGGCTCTCGACGGTGGGCACCGTGTTGATGTACTCGGCCGTCGCCGGGTCCCGCCGGGCCCGCTCGACGATGCCCGGGTCGGGGAACAGGAGCGCGGCGCGGCTCGCGGCGCCGACGTAACTGGTATCGGACAGGACCGCGCCGTTGGGCAGTACGAGGACCACCGGGTCGTGGAGCAGGGGCGGTGACGTGCCGGGGGCCGGGGGCCTGGACCCGTAGGTGAACACGGACTGTCCGTCGGCCAGGGGGAGCGCCTCGACCTCGATGCCCTCTCCGCCGGAGAGCGCCCCGACCCACGCGGGCGCCGCTGAGGCGATGTCCTCGCTGAACCCGGAGTGGCGCTCCGGGACCAGGGCGCGGACCGGACCGCCGGAGGGGGCGGCGCCGTAGCGTTCGCCGGAGGGGGAGAGGAGTTCCTCCGCCTCCAGGTAGGTGTCGTTGACCACGAGCAGGTCGAAGCCGGGGCGGTCGCTGCCCAACGGCAGGACCGACTCGGGTGGGACCTGGTCGGAGAGGATGAGGCCGCCGTCGGAGTCCACCCGCCGCAGCCAGGGGCCGAGCCGTTCGTCCATGGTGCCGTGCTCGTCGAGGCTGACGCTGCCGTTGACGGTGACGAAGGAGGTGTCCTCCGTTCGCGCGAACAGTTCCAGGCCGGCCTGTTGTTCCCGTACCGTCGCCGTGTGGTGGACGACGGCTCCGAGGACCCCCAGGACCAGGAGGAGGACGGGAACCCGCACCAGGTAGACGGCGGTGTTGACGGTCCGGACCGGGATGCGCCCCTTGAGGGCGGGCAGGACGGCGGTGAGGTGGACGGCGCCGAGCGTGGCGGCGTGGGTCGCCAGGGCTGCGGCGAGCAGGGGGATGAGCAGGGTCGCCGTGGTGAGGGCGTAGGAGTCGAGTTGGTTCCAGCCGTTGTAGAGGCCGAGCACGACCAGTACGGCCGTTGCCGCGGCGGGGAGCGCCACGGCCCACAACCGTGCGATCCGGACCAGGTCGCGCATGAGGATGCGGGCGTAGGAGCGTCCCTGGAGGCGCTGGACCGCGTAGTCCCTGGAGTCGAGGAGGACGCCGACGGAGGCCGAGGTGACCACCACGAGCAGTGCGGCGGCCAGGGTGTTGGACAGCGCGCCGCCGGTCAGGAGGAACCACTGGTCGGACTCGGTGGCACCGGGTGCCTGGGAGAGTCCGTGTTCGGCCAGGGCCTCTTCGAGGGCCCGTTCGCTCTCCGGTGGCCCGAAGAGGGTGTAGTAGCCCCGCGGGGAGGTACCGGTGTACTCCTCCAGGGGGTGGACGCTCAGCTCCATGGTACGGCCGAAGGTCGGGAAGCCGTCGGTGAGCCAGTCGGCCCTGGGGGAGTCCGGGGCGCCCAAGGCGAGGTACATGTGCCAGAGCGTGTCGGGTTCGTCCACGTCGGGGAAGGTGTAGCCGATCGCGGCGCCCTGTTCGGCGGCGACCCGTGTGAGGGTGGGGGCGACGTCGGCGGCCTCGGTGCCGCGGGGGTTCTCGGTGATCCACACGACGTCGGAGTGCTCGCCCGCGGTGGGCATCCGGAGTTCGGAGCCGGACAGGACGAGTGCGGAGATGAGGGCGGCGAGCAGGAGGAGGGCGACGTGGGCGAAGGCGGTGGTCCGGTGGGGCATGGTGTCCATGGTGGGGGAGGGGTGGCCCGTCGGCACGGCGTTGGGCCGACGGGGCCGGAACGGGAAGAGGCCTCAGCACAGGTTCCAGTAGGCCTCGTTACCGCCCCACCAGCGCGGGGGCGCGTAGGCCTGGGCGGTGTACCCGGGAAGCGTTGAGGGGGTCCGGTCGGTGTAGGTGCCGACCGCCGTCGCGCCGTGGCAGCGGGTGGAGTGGTGGTAGACGGAGTAGACGGTGGTCTCGGTGACACCGTGTGACCAGGTGCCGCCGCCGACGTAGGAGGTGGCGGCCGACGCGATCCCCGCGGCTCCGAGGCCGACGCCCGCTCCGATCAACAGGGTCACGGCGGCTTTCTTCAGAAGTTTCATGTGTCCCCTTCGAGGTGTCCGCCTTTGTGCGTTTTTGTCCCATGGCGGAACCCGAGGGAAGAATATACTTGCATGTGCATTTTTTCAATGGACTAAGTGGACCATTGTCCTGTGAATGGTCTGGGAAAAGGGTATCCTGTGTCCCATATGTGGAGGGTGTAGGACGTTGATCCTGGTCATGGTGCTGGGCATATTTCGGTCAGTCGTTAATTAGAAAAGAGCATATTTCAGAGATGGCGAAAGTCCTTTTCCTGGCGTGACGGTGGAAGAAGGGGGGTGGTGGGTGTCCGGGGTCAGATGCCGCCGGTGAAACGCCCCGGAGCGAGCCGGTGTCCTGGATCGAGGGAGTCCTTGACCGCGCGCATCAGTGGCAGGCCCGGCACCGTCCCCCACAGGTCGATCCCGGCCCCGTGCACGTCGGGTTCGGCGCGCAGCACCGTCGCCGACCACTCCGGCAGGGACCGCGCACGTGCCAGGACCTCACCGACCGCGGTGGCGCCGGTCCCCGGGGCGAAGGCCGCGTAGAGCGCGCCGCTGGCAGCCGACCCCCGGACGCGCACATCCGCGCCGACGGTCCGTGCCGACTCGCACGTCCGCGCGGCCGCCGCCACCGAACCGGCCGGGGGACCCGACAGGAACACCAGGGTGCCCCGTTCGGGGACCAGCCCCCACCCCTCCGGCAGCCGCTCGGCGACCTCGCCGCCGCCCAGCGCCGCCAGGGTCTCGGCGACGCGCGCGTCCATCCCCTCGGCCGTTCCCTCCAGGACCACGGCCAGGTACGCCCGGCCCCGCGAGGTCCGGTCCAGCACCACGGCGGAGGGCACGATCGTGAGTGCGCGCAGCGCGGCCGCCATCCGCTCCCCGCGCGCGGCCGAGGGAACCGGTGCGGTGACCGTTCGCAGGGCGGGCGGGGCGGGGTGCGTCCGGAAGGTGACCGACGCCACCAGCCCCAGGGTGCCCAGGGCCCCGGTGTGCAGCTTCGCCAGGTCGTACCCGGCCACGTTCTTGACCACCCGGCCGCCGGTGCGCGCCACCACCCCGTCCGCGCGCACCACGGTCATCCCGATCACCAGGTCCCGGAGGGCGCCGTGGAGGAGGCGTCGCGGGCCGCACACCCCGGTGGCGACCATGCCGCCCACCGTGCCGCCCGCGCGCACCGGGTCGACGGACAGCTTCTGTCCGGCCCCGGCCAGCACGTCCACGAGTTCGGACACGGGTGTCCCCGCCCCGACCGTCACCACGAGGTCCTCGGCGGTGTGCTCGATCCCCCTCAGGCCGACGGTCTCCACCAGCAGGTCCGCCGAGCGCGGCGGAGCACCCCAGTCCAGGGCGGTCCCCCCGCCCCGGAACACCGAGGCCGCACCGTGCCGGTCGGTCGCGGTCAGGACCCGGGCGGCGGCAGCGGTGTCGGCAGGACGCACCACCAGGGCGGGGACGACCCCGCCCACGGCGTCCTCCGGGCCGCCCAGGCGGACAGGGGCCCCCGATTCGGCCAGGGCCGTGCGCAGGGAGCCCTCGACGGGGGCGGGGTGATCGGGCCGCACGCGGATCCTCCGGTCAGAACTGGGTCGCCCGGCCGGACCCCACCAGCGGGTGCACGCCCCTGCGGACCCCCGGCCGTTCGCCGCACAGGCGCGGCGTGGGCAGGAGCTTGTCCGGGTTGGCGATGCCCCGCGGGTCGAACGCCCGCCGGAACCGGTCGAAGGTGTCGAGGTCGTCGGGGGAGTACATGCGCGGCATGGAGCACGCCTTGTCCGTGCCCACCCCGTGCTCGCCGGTGATCGAGCCGCCGTGGGCCACGCACAGGTCCAGAATGGCCGCGGACACCTCCTCGGCGCGGCGGTAGCCGTCGGGGTCGGCGTCGTCGAACATCACCAGCGGGTGCAGGTTGCCGTCCCCGGCGTGGAAGACGTTGGCCACGGGGACCCCGGTCTCGGCGGACAGGTCGGCGATCGCGCGCAGCACCCGGGGCAGGACCGTGCGCGGGACGACTCCGTCCTGGACGATGTAGGCGGGGCTCATCGCGCCGACCGCGTCGAAGGCCGCCTTGCGCCCCGCCCAGATCCGGGCACGCCCGTCGTCGGCGGCGGTGCGGGTGGCACGGGCAGCGTGCTCCGCGCACAGGTCCCGCACCCGGGCCAGGTGCGCGTCCACGTCCGGGGCGGGGCCGTCCAGTTCGACGATGAGCACGGCGGCGGCGTCGGTGGGATAGTCGGTGTCCATCAGCGCGTTGACCGCCTCGATGGACAGGGCGTCCATCATCTCGATGGCCGAGGGCAGCAGCCCCGAGGAGACGATGGCGCTCACCGCGGCGCCTCCGGCGTCGAGGGAGTCGAAGGCGGCCAGCAGGGTCACGGTCTTCTCCGGCAGTCGGGTGAGGCCGATGGTGACCTGGGTGACGACGCCGAGCGTGCCCTCGGAGCCGACGATAGCGCGGATCAGGTCGTAGCCGGGGGCGTCGGGGGCCTTGCCGCCGAGGCGGACGGTCTCGCCTCCGGGCAGCACCAGTTCCAGGCCGCGTACGTGGGTGGCGGTGAACCCGTACTTGAGGCAGTGCGCCCCGCCGGAGTTCTCGGCCACGTTGCCGCCCACCGAGCAGACCGCCTGGCTGGACGGGTCGGGCGCGTAGTAGTACCCGTGTGGCGCCGCGGCGGTGGTGACATCGAGGTTGGGGACGCCGGGTTCGACGACGGCGCACTCGTTGTCGGGGTCGATCTCGATGACGCGGCGCATCCGCGCCGTGCTCAGCAGCACGCCCTCGCGGTGGGGGAGGGCCCCGCCGCTCAGGCCGGTCCCGGCGCCCCGGGGGACGAAGGGCACGCCGTGCTCGGAGCACAGGGCCAGGACGGCGGAGACCTGTTCGGCGGTGGTCGGCAGAACGACCACGCCGGGCAGCGAGCGCCGGTGGGTGATGCCGTCGTGGTCGAAGTCGCGGCGCTCCCCGTCCCCGGTGAGGACCGCGTCGTCGCCGCAGGCCTCCCGCAGCAGGGGGATGAGCCTGGTCAGGGCCTCGGACATGGCGCCTCCCCGGGGCTTTGTCGTCTCGGCCGCCCCTCGCTTGCAACGTACGCCGGTGCTCGCGGCGGGGCAAGGAGGGCGCGGGGCCGCCCCCGTGGGGCGGCCCCGGCGCCTGCTACGGCATGCGCTCGTAGGCGGGCAGGGTGAGGAAGTCGGCGTAGTCGTCGGCGAGGGCGACCTCGGCGAACAGTTCGCCGGCCTGCTGGTAGAGGCCCTCGTCGAAGGCCTCCCCCAGGCTCTGGCGGATGGCGGCCATCTCCTCGTCGATGATCTGCTTGACGAGGTCGGCGGTGACCTTGGGGCCGTCGTCGAGCGTGACGTCGTTGTGCAGCCACTGCCAGATCTGGGAGCGGGAGATCTCCGCGGTGGCGGCGTCCTCCATCAGGTTGTGGATGGCCACCGCGCCGGTGCCGCCCATCCACGTCGCCAGGTACTGGAGGGCGACGTTGATGTTGCCGCGCAGGCCGGCCAGCGTGACGCCGCCCTCGGTCTTGTCGACGGCCAGCAGGTCGGTGGCGGAGACCTCGACGTCCGGGCGCTGCTTGTCGATCTGGTTGGGGCGCTCGCCCAGGACGCCGTCGAAGATCTCCCGGCAGACGGGGACCAGGTCGGGGTGGGCCACCCAGGAGCCGTCGAAGCCGTCGCCGGACTCGCGGGACTTGTCGTCGCGCACCTTGGCGAAGGCGTTCTTGTTGACCTCCTCGTCCTTGCGTGAGGGGATGAAGGCGGCCATGCCGCCGATGGCGTGGGCGCCGCGCTTGTGGCAGGTCTTGACCAGCAGCTCGGTGTAGGCGCGCATCATCGGGGCGGTCATGGTGACGGCGTTGCGCTCGGGCAGCAGGAAGCGGCGGCCGCGGGTGCGGTGGGTCTTGATGATGCTGAAGAGGTAGTCCCAGCGGCCCGCGTTGAGGCCGGCGGAGTGCTCGCGCAGCTCGTAGAGGATCTCCTCCATCTCGAAGGCGGCCGGGATGGTCTCGATCAGGCAGGTGGCGCGGATGGTGCCGCGCTCGATCCCCAGGCGCTCCTGGGCGAGGACGAAGACGTCGTTCCACAGGCGGGCTTCGAGGTGGCTCTGCATCTTGGGCAGGTAGAAGTAGGGGCCCTTGCCCTTGGCGAGCTGGCGCTGGGCGCAGTGGAAGAAGTACAGGGCGAAGTCGACGATGCCGCCGCTGGTGCGCTGGCCGTCGACCAGGATGTGCTTCTCGTCCAGGTGCCAGCCGCGCGGGCGCACGATCATGGTGGCGAGTTCGGAGTCCTCCTTGAGGGCGTAGCTCTTGCCCTGGGGGGAGGTGAAGTCGATCGTGCGGTCCAGGGCGTCGCGCAGGTTGAGCTGCCCCTGGATCATGTTCTCCCACAGTGGGGTGTTGGCGTCCTCGAAGTCGGCCAGCCAGATCTTCGCGCCGGAGTTGAGCGCGTTGATGGTCATCTTGCGGTCGGTGGGGCCGGTGATCTCGACCCGGCGGTCCTCGATGCCCGGGGCGGGCGCGGCGACCTTCCAGCTCGTGTCCTGGCGGATGTGCTTGGTCTCGGGGAGGAAGTCGAGGTCCTCGCCGGCCGAGATCCGCTCCTGGCGCTCCTTGCGGGCGGCCAGCAGCTCCTGGCGGCGCTCCTCGAAGGCGCGGTGCAGCTCGGCGACGAGGGCGAGGGCGTCGTCGGTGAGGATTTCGTCGAAGCGGTCGTGCAGCGGGCCCGTGATCTCGACCCCTGGCGTGGCACCCATGTCAAACCTTCCGCAATACGAAATAAGCTTCTATTATGTGGAAAAGATACTCTCTTGCTGGGGGGCGGTCAACGTGAATCGCGTGGTGGGCGGTGGGTTAAATTTCCCTCATGTAAATATTTTCGAATATTCTCTTGATGTGTTTTCCCGTTCGTGAGTATCCCATCGCCTGTGGGGGAACCCGGCCCCGCGCGCCGGGCGCGCACCGGCCGGGATAATGACGTGCCAGGACCGCTCCGAGGTGGGAACATCGATCCATCGGCCCCGGGAAGATCCGCGGCGGCCGGGACGTTGACCCACCTGGAGGGATATGTGAGTACTGCTGATACCCGCGGAAGAGCCCGCACCGGAGACGGAACCGACACATCCACCGGTGAGGACGTGTTCCGCGAGGCGATCACCGCCGAGGGGACGTCCGACGAGCCCGGCCCCGGCCGACGGGAGGCCCCGGACGACGGCCGGGGCGCCGGGCCGGAGAGCACACCCGACCGGGGTGAGATGGAGCTGGCCGAGCGCCACGCCCTGCGCCGTGTCCAGGGGCTGTCGACCGAACTCACCGACGTCACCGAGGTCGAGTACCGGCAGTTGCGCCTGGAGCGTGTCGTCCTCATCGGCGTCTGGACCCGCGGGACCCAGGCCGAGGCCGACAACTCGCTCACCGAGCTCGCGGCGCTCGCCGAGACCGCCGGGGCACTCGTCCTGGAAGGCCTCACCCAGCGCCGCCCCAAGCCGGACCCGGCCACCTACATCGGCAAGGGCAAGGCAGCCGAGCTGCACGACATCGTCGCCGCCACCGGAGCCGACACCGTCATCTGCGACGGAGAGCTCACCCCCGGCCAGTTGATCCAGCTCGAAGACGTGGTCAAGGTCAAGGTCATCGACCGGACCGCCCTCATCCTGGACATCTTCGCCCAGCACGCCCGCAGCAGCGAGGGCAAAGCCCAGGTCGAACTCGCCCAGCTCAACTACCTCCTGCCGCGGCTGCGCGGCTGGGGCCACTCGCTGTCCCGGCAGGCGGGCGGCGCCGGCGGAGGCGGGGGCAACGGAGGCGTCGGCCTGCGCGGCCCCGGTGAGACCAAGATCGAGACCGACCGCCGCCGCATCAACGACAAGATCGCCAAGCTGCGCCGACGGCTCTCCCACATGCGCACGGCCCGCGACGTCAAGCGCGACGTGCGGCGTACCCGCGAGGTGCCCTCGGTGGTGATAGCCGGGTACACCAACGCAGGGAAGTCCAGCCTGCTCAACCGGCTGACCGGCGCCGGGGTGCTCGTGGAGAACGCCCTGTTCGCCACCCTGGACCCCACGGTCCGCCACGCGCGCACACCCGACGGCCGCAAGTTCACGCTCAGCGACACCGTCGGGTTCGTCCGGCACCTGCCGCACCAACTGGTGGAGGCGTTCCGCTCCACGCTGGAGGAGGCCTCCGACGCCGACCTCATCCTGCACGTGGTCGACGGCTCCCACCCGGATCCCGAGGAGCAGATCCGGGCGGTCCACGAGGTGTTCGCCGAGATCGAGGCGGGCGACGTGCCCGAGCTCATCGTGGTCAACAAGGTCGACTCCGCCGCGCCCGACGTGCTCAAGGCACTACGGACCCGCTACCCCGACGTCGTCGAGGTCTCCGCCCGTACCGGGGAGGGGATCCCGGCCCTGGTGGACCGGCTCGCCGGCGCACTGCCTGAACTGGCACGCGAGGTCCGCGCCCTCGTGCCGTACTCGCGCGGCGACCTCGTCACCCGGGTCTACGAGGAGGGGCGCATCCTCAGCGAGGAGCACACCGGTGAGGGGACCCGGATGCACGCCTTCGTCCCCGAGATGCTCGCCGCGAAGCTGGAGGAGTACACGCTCAGCACCGCCTGACGCGCACCCGTGGCCGGGAGCGGCCGACACCCGCCAAGGGGTCGGCCGCTCCGTCGCGTTCCGGGGCGGCCCTGCCCGCTGATCGCGAACCGATAGTGAGGGAAACCCGTATTGGTCCGCAGGGGAGGTGTACACGGGGTCGGCGGATGGACTACGGTTTTCGCAAGCACACCGGCCGTCAACGGCCGCCGTCCTCCGACGGCCTGCATTCCCCCGCAGACACGGCCCCGCGGCGCCGCAGTCCCGCCCGGCTCCGTCTGATCGCCCCAGATACGAGGTCGCCATGTCCGCCCGTGTACCCCATGACCGAGCAACCGGTCCGCACCGGCGGGCCTGACGGGCGGGCACGCCTATGGCACTGGTACTGCTCACCAACATCGGCCGACTGTGGACCGGCACCGAGATGCTGACCCAGGCGGCGCTCCTGATCAACGGTGACCGCGTGGCCTGGGCCGGCCCGTCCGCGGAACTGCCCCACCGGATCCCCGGCGTGTTCGAGGACGTCACCGACATCGACGAACTCGTCAACATCGGCGGCGGACTCGTCACCCCCGGCCTGATCGACGCCCACTGCCACCCGGTCTACGCCGGGGACCGGTACGCCGAGGTCAACATGTGGGCCAAGGGCGCCTCCAAGGGCGACATCTTCGCGGCGGGCGGTGGCGTGTCCACCACCGTCACCATCACCCGCGGAACCGATCCCTGGACACTGTGCAACGCGGTCCGAGAACGCCTCCGCCACTGGGTGATCACCGGCACCACCACCGTGGAGGCCAAGACCGGCTACCACCTCACCCGCGACGGCGAACTCGCCGACGTGCGGCTGCTGCGCTCCCTGGAGGAGGAGCCCGGCATGCCCCGCCTGCACGTCACCTTCTTCCCAGCCCACGGCGTGCCACCCGAGTTCTTCGGCCGCCCCAGGGACTACGTCGCCACCGCCGCCTCCTGGGTACACGATGCCGCCGTCGTCGGTGCCGACGGAGTGGACGTGTACTGCGACAACCAGCAGTTCACCACCGAGGACGCCCGGATGCTGCTGAGCGCCGGCCAGTCCGCAGGGCTGCGCACCACCCTGCACGCCTGCTCGCGCCCCCGGCACGGCGCCGTGCGGATGGCAGCCGAACTGGGCTGCTCGTCGGTGGACCTGCTACACGAGACCGACGAGGAGGACATCCTCGCGCTCGCCACCACCAGAACGCCCGTGGTGGCCTGCCCCACCACGTCCCTGCACGAGCGGCGCACCCCGCCCGTACGCACCCTGCTCGACCACTCCGTGCCCGTCGGCCTGGGCACCGACCACAACCCAGGCCAGTCCGGGACCACGTCGATGCCGCTGGTCATCTCCCTGGCCGTGTCCATGTTCGCCATGACCGTCCAGGAAGCGCTGGGAGCCGCCACCTCCGGCGGCGCACGGGCCCTCGGCCTGCGCGACCGCGGGGTGCTGGCCCCCGGCGCCCTCGCCGACCTCGTGCAGTGGGACGCCGACCACGAGGGCGCGTTCGCGTGGTCGATGGGGCTGAACACCCTGCGCGTGTGGCAGGGCGGCCAGACCATCCACTAGCTGGGTTTCTTGGCCCCTCACAAGTTCGGACGGTGCTCGGGCGCCCAGGAGGCCGGCGTCTTCGTCGTCGCTACCCCCCCTTGCTCGTTCCTCGCTGCGGGGGAGACTCCTCCTGCAGACACCGGCGGCGCCCTCGCCCTGCTTCCGGCCGTGGCCTGTCGGCCGGACGCTCCCGCCCGTCACCCACCACCACCCTCAATCGACGCCTGGCGGCGCGGTTCTTGCCTGCTCGTCACCCACCACCACCCTCAATCGACGCCTGGCGGCGCGGTTCTTGCCTGCCCGTCACCCACCACCACCCTCAACGGACGGCTTCCGGCCGCAGGCCTCTCCCTCACCATCACCTGTCGGTCGGACGGGCGCGTTGGGGCCCTGCCCAGCGGCAAGGGCTATCCGCGGACGCCGCGGGCGCGGGCGATCTCGATGACCGCGCGCTCCAGCGCGTACTCGGGGTCGCGCCCGGCACCCTTGATCAGCGCGTCGGTCTCGGCCACCACACCCATCGCCCGGGCGAGCCCGGCGGGGCTCCAGCCCCGAGCCTGCTGCCGCAGGCTGCGCATCTTCCACGGCGGTATCCTCAACTGCTTGGCCAGGTCCGCCTCACCGATGCCCTTCGGGGGCCGACCCGCCGCGGCGACCCCCCGCACCGCACCGGCGAGCGCGCTGTTGATCAGCACCGGGGCGGTCCCCACCGCCAGGGACCAGCGCAACTGTTCGAGCGCCTCGGCGATCCTGCCCTCGATCGCGTGGTCCGCGACGGAGAACCCCGACGCCTCGGCCTTCCCCGAGTGGTAGCGGGCCACGGCCGCGGCGTCCACCCGCCCCTCGGTGTCGGCGACCAACTGGGTGCAGGCCGCAGCGATCTCCCGAAGGTCGGTCCCCACCGCGTCCACCAGCGCCTGCGCGGCGTCCGCGGTGATCTGCCGACCCGCGCCGGAGAACTCCCCCCTGACGAACGCCACCCGTTCGGGGCCCTTCGTCGGCCCCTTGCAGTCCACCCGCCGCGCACCCGCCTTCTGCGCGGCCTGGAGCAGCACCTTGCCCTTGGCCCCGCCCGCGTGCGCGATGACCATGTGCACGTCGTCGGCCGGAGCCTTCAGGTAGTCGACGACGGTCGCCGCCAGGTCCTTGACCAGGTCCTGAGCCGAACGCAGCACCACCACGCGCCGGTCGCCGAACAGCGAGGGCGAGGTGGCCTCGACCAGAGTGGACGGCCCCACCTGGGCGGGCATGAGGTCGTGGACGTCCACGTCGGGGTCGGACCCGCGGACCTCCGCGACGGCCGCCGCCACGGCGCGGTCGACGAGGAGCTCCTCGGTGCCGACGATGAGGGTGACGAGAGCGGGTGCAGGCATAACCCGAGGATGCCATGTCCCACCGACCGGCGGGGCGCGGTCGGCGCTCACCGGCCGGGAGAGGGACCCCGGGCCACAGCCCGGACCGCCCCGCCTCCGTGGACCACCGCCACGTCCCCGTCGCGGTCGGTGCGCAGGTTGACCCGCCCGATCCGCTCCAGCAGCCGCCACGTGTGCGGGGCCGGGTGGCCGTGCCGGTTGCCGACGCCCACCGAGGTGGCCGTCACCGCGGGCGCGGTCGCCTCCAGGAAGGCCGGGTCCTGCGTTCCCGCACCGTGGTGCGGAACGGCCAGGACGGTCACCGGCAGCAGGCCGGAGTCCGCTCCGGCGAGCAGCCGCCCCTGCGCGTCCTCCTCCACGTCCCCGGTCAGCAGGACCGACAGCGCTCCGCGGTCCGCCCGCACCACCAGGGACCGATCGTTGACCGAACCGGTGTAGGCGGGCGGCGGCCACAGCACCCGCAGCCGCCACGCGCCCGCACTCAGGGCCTGGCCGCGCCCGGCCTCCACCAGCTCCACTCCGGCCCGTACCAGGTCCCGGCCGGTGGGCGTGGCGGCGAACCCCGGCGGGGCCAGGGCCGGGCCGACCCGGCGGTGCCGCAGTACGCCCGCCACCCCGTCCACGTGGTCGGCGTGGTCGTGGCTGAGCACCAGCAGCGGAACCTCCCGCACCCCGAGGCGGTCCAGGCAGCCGTCGACCGCCTCGGGCTCCTCCCCGGTGTCGTACACCACGGCCGCACCGGGACCCGCCGACAGCACGAACGCGCTGCCCTGCCCCACGTCGCAGGCGGCGAAGGCCCACCGCGGCGGCGGCCATCCGTCCGGGACGCACCGGACGGCCGTGGCAGCGAGCAGCACCACCGCCACGGCCGCCGCCAGCCAGAGACGGACCCGGCCGCGCGCGACGACGAGGACAAGCAGAAGGGCGGCCAGCAGGAGGGCGCCCGTGGCGTCGGCCCGCCACGGCACCGCGCCGTGCGGCACCAGGGCCCCCGTGTGCGCCACCTGGGCGAGCCATGCCACCCCCCACCCGGGCGGATACGCCGCCACCGCCGCCCCGGTCGGCCAGAACCAGGCCAGGGCCGTGACGCCGAATCCGGCCACGGTGACCAGGGCCACGACCGGGGCGGCCAGGACGTTGGCGGGGACCGCCACCCACGACACCTCGCCCGAGAGCAGCACCAGTACGGGCGCGACCGCCACCTGTGCCGCCACCGCCACCGCCAGCGCCTCGGCCACCGCCACGGGCATGCGTCGGGCCCAGGCCGCCGACCAGGAGGGCACCAGCAGCAGGATGCCGCCGGTGGCCAGCACCGACAGGGCGAAACCGAAGGAGGCCGCCAGTCCCGGCGCGACGAACAGCACCCCGATCACGGTGGCGCCCAGCGCGCCCAGGGCCGCGTGCGGACGCCCGGCGGCCAGGGCCAGCAGCCCCAGCGACCCCATGAACGCGGCGCGGATCACACTCGGCTCTGGGCGGCACACCAGGACGAACAGCCAGATCATCAGCGCGCCGCCCGCCACCGCGCACCACGTGGGGGCACCGGTCCAGCGCGCCAGCCCCAGGACCAGCCCCGTCAAAACGGCGAGATTGGCCCCGGACACGGTCAAGAGGTGGGTCATCCCGGTCGCCCGGAAGTCCTCGGTGGTCCCCTCCGGCACCTCCGACACGTCGCCCACCACCAGGGCGGGCAAGAGGCCGCGCTCGGGCTGGGGGAGCCCTGAAGCGGCCTCCCGCAGGCCGGAGCGCACCCGTTCGGCGAAGGTCTGGAGCCCGCTGGGAGGACCGGTCTCCCGGGGCGGCCCGCGGACCAGGACGAGCGCCGAGGTCAGCGGGTCGTCCTCGGCGGGCAGGAAGACGCCCCGGGCCCGGAACGACTGCCCGGGCAGCAGCGCCCGCCACCCCTCGCCCGAGGCCAGGAGCACGACCTCAGCGTGGGCGGCGTGCGTTCGGCCGTCCTCCCGGACCCGGGAGGTCCGCGCCCGCAGCACCCACTCCGCCCGGCCGGGGCGCGCTGTCCCGGCCCGGGCCCGTGCGGTCTCCACCACCTCCGCCTGGAACTCCGCCGTCCGCTCCTGCGCGGCGGCCCGTGCCGTGACGCCGCCGGTCGCCCGGTGTACGTGCACACCCGCCACGGCGGCCACCGTGGCGGAGCACACCAGCACCGCCGCGACGGTGAGGGCGAGGTGCCCGCGCGTGTACAGCAGCGCCGCCGCGCCGCACCCGGCGGCGGCCGCGAACACCCACGCGGCCCACGGCTGGACCTGTACGGCCCCCAGTGCCGTGAGCCAGGTCGCCACGGCCGGAACCAGCAGTCTCAGGTCGCGCGGCCGGTCCAGTCCGAGGGCGTCCGTGCCGAGCCAGGCGGTCACCGCTCACCCCGCCGTGATGTGGGGGCGCAGGGTCTCCAGGGTCCGCTCCCCGATGCCGCTCACACCGGTCAGCGCGTCGACGCTGGGGAAGGGGCCGTGGGCCTCCCGGTGGGCGACGATCTCCCGGGCGATGACCTCGCCGATCCTGGGCAGTGTCTGCAGGGTTCCCGCGTCGGCGAGGTTGATGTCCACCGGCGGCCCCGCACCGGCGGTCCCGGCCTCGACGCCCGGAACGCCCACCAGGATCCGTTCGCCGTCGGCCAGCGGCCGGGCGAGGTTGACGGTGTCGGTGTCGGCCTCGGGCAGCGCGCCGCCGGCGGCCTCCACGGCGTCGGCCACCCGGGAGCCGGGCTCCAGGGTGTACAGGCCCGGATCGGCGACCTCCCCGCCCACATGGACCACGAGATCCTCCTCCGGCGCGGCTCCGCTGCCGTCGCCGGCGCCCGTCCCGGCCTCGCTCGGCACCGGCGAACCCTGGGCCACCACTTGCGCGGCCACCGGCTCGGGCCCCTCGCGCAGGGCCATCAGGGCGGCTCCCGCGGCGAGCAGCCCCAGGACGGCCAGGACGAGGACGGACCGCCTGCTCAGGGTGGCGTGGGCCGACCAGCGCCGGGAGATCCGCTCAAGGAGCGGCGGGTCCGGGGTGAACTCCTCGTACCCCGAGGGCGGGCGTTCCGGGGCACTGTCCCCGGGTCCGCCCCGGTCCGTGGCGGCGGACCGCCCCGGACGGTCCGCGTCCTCGGAGAGCGGCTCGCCGGATGGTGCGGCCACCGCGTACGGGGCCTCCGGCAGCGGCGGGAGGCCCTCCGGCCCCGGCGGTGCGGGACCGGACGGCGGTGGGGAAGGGCTCGGTGCGAGGGCGCGCAGCCGCTCGCACGGGTCGGGTGCCGAGGGGTGGCGCCGCGCGCGGCGCTGAAGGCTCATGACCACCACGGTAGGAAGACGCGTACACCGTGTCAGCACCCGGTTTCGATCTGTGGATAACTCCGGCCCGGTCCCGCGACGCCGGGCGGCCCCGTCCGGAGGATCCGCCCCGGCGGCCGGAACCGGCTGCTCCGGCCGCGACCCGGCCGGGCGCTCACCGCTCCGGACCGTGCCCGGAGCCGAGCACCCCGCGGTCAGGCGTGGGGGCCCCGCCCCGTGGAACACGAAAGGCCCGGTCCGGCGTGGAGCACGCCGGACCGGGCCGCACCGGTCCGTCCGTCAGGAGGCGGACTGGAGCTGGTGCAGGCGCTTGGCGATCGCGCTCTTGCGGTTCGCGGCCTGGTTCTTGTGGATGACGCCCTTGCTGTGCGCCTTGTCCAGTGCGCGAGCGGCGGTGCGCTGCGCGACGACGGCCTGCTCCACGTTCCCGGACTCGGCGGCCTCGCGGAACCTGCGGATGGCGGTCTTCAGCGAAGAGCGCACCGCCTGGTTCCGGACACGGGCCTTCTCGTTCTGCCGAATGCGCTTCTTCTGCGACTTGATGTTCGCCATGCGAAAACGTGCTCCAGTTGATCTTGGTCATCGCGCCGGCCGGACAGGCGGCCCCGCCCGCGGGCAGCCGTTCCGCGGGCGGCCGGCATGGACGCCGGCGCAGGGTGTGTGAGCAAGGGCTCAGATTCGAACGTGGACAGTCCGAGACACGGACTCCCAGTATGCCGCACCCGCCGGACCACTTCGTGCAACCGCTCCGGGCCACTGCGGTCACGGCACAGGGCGGCGGGCTCCGTGCCAGTGCGGCTCGTCCGCCCGGCCCTCGCAGCGGTCTCCAGGGCCTGCTCGTCCTCCCACCGGCGATCTACGGGGAGAGCCACTCCGAGGTGTAGGCCGCCAGGTCGTCGTCGCGGGTCTCGTCCGCGAGGTAGAGCGCCACCCCCAGGACCATCCCCTCCGGGGGCTCGGCACGCGTCAGCCCCAGACGGACACCGGACAGCGCGGTCTCCAGGGACTCGGAGGCGGCGCCGGGCCCCCACCGGCCGCTCCTGTAGGCGGGCAGGCCGAAGCGCACGGCGACCCCCTCCCGGTGGGCGAGCGCCGACACCCCCTCGGTCGCCTGGCGTACCATGAACCCCTCGTACAGCAGGCCCATCGGCATCCCCGAGTCCACGCCCGGCAGCACGACCTCGTCCGCGTGCCCGGTCACCCGGTCCAGGTACCCCTTGGACCAGTACTTCTCCTCGCGGCCGAACACGAACGACGGCACGCGCGCACCGGGCACCAGTTCGACGTGCTGGGCCTGTACCGACAGCACCGCCTCCTCGCCCAGCCCCTCGTCCACCATGCCCACCAGTTCGGGAAGGGACGGATCGTTGACCGTCACCGGCCTGATCTCCAGGTGCAGCCCGTCGAACCCGTCCGCGGCGACCGCGGGCGCCTCCGAGGCCAGTACCTCACGGGCGTCGGCGTCGAACCGGTCCCGCAGCAGCGACGAACCCGTCACCTGGTGCCGCAGCCACGCCAGCGCCCGCACGTCCGGGTATCCCCGCGCCAGCCACGACAGTAGGGCTCCGGTGTCGGGCACCCGTTCGACGGATCCGTCGGCGGCGATGTCCCCGGCGTGCACGTACACCGTGTCCACACCACCGGTGTCCAGAACCGCCGCCAGTGGGCCGGTGTCCTCCCACGAGCCCACCCACGCCGCGTCCGACCCCTGCGACACCGCCCACTCGGCGGGCCGCCCCGCGGCCTGGAAGCCCAGGAGCGCCCCCGCCCCCACCAGCACGGCCACGACCGCCGCCACCCCGGCCAGCACCCGGGTCATCAGCCACTTCAACGGACGGTTCCCCCCTCGGACGAGCACACGGGGGTCCGCCGCGCTCCCGAGGCACGCCGCCGCCCGCGCGTCGCATAGCCTGGAGCCGGTCCCGGACCCGCGCCCCATACTGTCGCACGCGCCGCGGCCGTCCACGGAGAGGGCGCCGTCCCGGCCGTGGGATGATGGACGCTGCCGTCGGCCCGAGCCGCGGCGGGGCGGGGCCGAGAACCCGCCCGCAACCCGGACCCGAAACCTGAACGGAGCACGGTGGCACAGTCGAAGCAGCCGAACTGGACCGATCCCGCGCTGATCCGCAACTTCTGCATCATCGCGCACATCGACCATGGCAAGTCGACGCTGGCCGACCGGATGCTCCAGATCACCGGTGTCGTCGAGGACCGCCAGATGCGCGCCCAGTACCTGGACCGCATGGACATCGAGCGCGAGCGCGGCATCACCATCAAGTCGCAGGCGGTGCGCATCCCCTTCACCGCCCTGGACGACAGCACCTACACGCTCGACCTCATCGACACCCCTGGCCACGTCGACTTCACCTACGAGGTGTCGCGCTCCCTGGCCGCGTGCGAGGGCGCGATCCTGCTGGTGGACGCCGCGCAGGGCATCGAGGCGCAGACCCTCGCCAACCTGTACATGGCGCTGGAGAACGACCTCACCATCATCCCGGTGCTCAACAAGATCGACCTCCCGGCGGCCCAGCCGGAGAAGTACGCCGAGGAGCTCGCCGGCATCATCGGCTGTGAGCCCTCCGACGTGCTCAAGGTCAGCGCCAAGACCGGTGAGGGCGTGGAGGACCTGCTCAACGAGATCGTCGTGCGCATCCCGGCCCCGGTCGGCGACGCCGATGCCCCGGCGCGCGCCATGATCTTCGACTCGGTCTACGACACCTACCGCGGCGTGGTCACCTACGTGCGCGTGGTGGACGGCCGCCTCGGGCCGCGCGAGCGCATCCAGATGATGTCGACCCGGGCCTCCCACGAGATCCTGGAGATCGGGGTCAGCTCGCCCGAGCCCAAGAAGTGCGACGGCCTGGGCGTGGGCGAGGTCGGCTACATCATCACCGGGGTCAAGGACGTGCGCCAGTCCAAGGTGGGTGACACCATCACCGCCCTGAACCGGCCCGCCGAAACCATGCTCGCCGGGTACCACGACCCCATGCCGATGGTCTTCTCCGGCCTGTACCCGATCGACGGCACCGACTACCCCGTGCTGCGCGACGCGCTGGAGAAGCTCCAGCTCAACGACGCCTCCCTCGCGTTCGAACCGGAGACCTCCGCGGCCCTGGGCTTCGGCTTCCGCTGCGGCTTCCTCGGCCTGCTCCACCTGGAGATCACCCGGGCCCGCCTGGAGCGTGAGTTCAACCTCGACCTCATCTCCACCGCGCCCAACGTCATCTACCAGGTGCGGATGGAGGACGGCACCGAGCACGTGGTGACCAACCCCAGCGAGTTCCCCGCGGGCAAGATCGACGCGATCCACGAGCCCATGGTCAAGGCGACACTGCTCAGCCCCGCCGACTACATCGGGCAGATCATGGAGCTGTGCCAGGACCGCCGCGGTGAGCTCCACGGCATGGACTACCTGTCCGAGGACCGTGTGGAGATGCGCTACACGCTGCCCATGGCCGAGATCGTGTTCGACTTCTTCGACGCCCTCAAGTCCCGCACCAAGGGCTACGCCTCCCTGGACTACGAGCCCACCGGCGAGCAGGAGGCCGACCTGGTCAAGGTGGACATCCTCCTCCAGGGCGAGGCCGTGGACGCCTTCTCGGCGATCGTCCACAAGGAGAAGGCCTACGCCTACGGCGTGGAGATGACCAAGAAGCTGCGCGAGCTCATCCCCCGCCAGCAGTTCGAGGTCCCGATCCAGGCCGCCATCGGTGCCCGCGTGATCGCGCGCGAGAACATCCGCGCCATCCGCAAGGACGTGCTCTCCAAGTGCTACGGCGGTGACATCAGCCGTAAGCGCAAGCTGCTGGAGAAGCAGAAGGAGGGCAAGAAGCGCATGAAGATGGTGGGCCGAGTGGAGGTCCCCCAGGAGGCCTTCATCTCGGCGCTGTCCACCGACGGGGGCGGCGACGACAAGGACAAGAAGAAGAAGTAGCCGCACGGCTGAGGGGCGTCCGCGCGCGGACGCCCCTCAGCCGTGGAACGGTGTCGGCGTCCTACCCCTTCACGGCCCCCGAGGTCAGGCCCTCGGTGATGTAGCGCTGGAGGAACCAGAACACCATCAGGGTCGGCAGGGACAGCATGATCGCCCCCACAGAGAACATCCCGAAGTTGGCGTTGCGCTGCGAGGCGACCAGTTGGTACAGGCCCAGCCCGAGCGTCTTGGCGTCGGTGTCGCGCAGGAACACACTCGCCAGCAGGAACTCGTTGACGGTGTTGATGAACACCAGTAGCCCGACGATCGCCAGGACCGGGGTGACCAGGGGAAGCATGATGCGGAAGAACACCTGCGCGTGCGTGGCCCCATCCATCTGCGCGGACTCGTCCAGCTCCTTGGGCACGGTGTCGAAGAAGCCCTTCATCAGCCACGTGTTGATGCTCAGCGCACCGCCCAGGTACACCAGCAGCAGCCCCCAGCGGGTGTCGAAGCCCAGTTCCGGCCGGTACTCGCCGATGGAGGAGAACATCAGGTACAGGGCGACGATCGCGAGGAACTGCGGGAACATCTGGATGACCAGCAGGCCGACGAGCCCCACCCTGCGCCCGCGGAACCGCATCCGGCTGAAGGCGTAGGCCGCCAGCGCCGACAGCAGGACCGTCACGGCCGCGTTGGCGAGCGCGAAGAACAGCGAGTTGGCGTACCACGTGGTGAAGGGCGTGTTCCGGAACAGGTCCAGCGCGTTGTCGGCGCTCGCCCCCGTGGGCCACAGTTGGGCGCTGCTCAGCGTGCCCAGCGGGTTGAGCGCTGCCGAGACCACGAACAGTACGGGGAAGACCGCGAAGACCGCGACCACCCACATGAACGCGTGGCGCCAGCCCAGGCGGGCGGCCCACAGCGCGAACCTGGTCGCCGCGGTACGCCGGTAGCGGGTCGCCGCCGGGTCGACGGTGTACGCCGTCATCGGTCCACCTCCATCAGGGCCTTGCTCCGCCGCAGGCTCACCACGGAGATGAGCGAGACGATGACGAAGATCATCACCGACAGGGCCGCGGCGTATCCGTACTGGGCGGTCGCCTCGTTGAAGGCCAGCCGGTAGGTGTAGGTGATGAGCAGGTCGGTGGCCCCGGCGGTGGAGTTCTCCGCCGATAGCGGACCGCCGCGGGTCAGCAGCCACACCGCGTTGAAGTTGTTGAAGTTGAACGCGAACGTGGCGACCAGGATCGGGCTCATAGCGACCATGAGCAGCGGCAGCGTCACGTGTCGGAAGGCCTGCCAGCGGCCCGCCCCGTCGATCTGTGCCGCCTGGGAGAGCTCGCGCGGGACGGCCTGGAGGGCCCCGGTGGCCACGAGGAACATGTAGGGGTAGCCCAGCCACACGTTGGCGAGGATGACCGCGGCCCGCGCGCTCCAGGCGTCGCCGAACCAGTCGATCTGGAGCCCGAGCATCCGGTTGATCAGGCCGAAGTCGGTGTTGAACATGTCCCGCCACAACAGGTACATGGCCAGCGAGCTCATGGCGTAGGGCAGGACCACCAGGATCCGGTACAGCGCCTTGCCACGCATCCTCGGCACGTGCAGGGTCATCGCCACGGCCAGGCCGACCACGAACACCAGGCCGGTCACGGCGACGGCGAAGGCGATGTTCCACGCCAGGATGCCGAAGAACGACGACGCGAAGGTCGGGTCGAACAGGAACCGGGCGAAGTTGTCGAAGCCGACGTTGACCTTCCAGCCCTGCGGGAGCCGGTCGCCCTCGGGGCCGTAGAAGGCGCCGCGCTCGTCGTCGGCGGTGTACACGGTTCCGGTCTCCGTGTCGGTGACGCAGTCGCACGAGGCGTCGTAGGAGCGGACCGCGGTCCCCTCGAAGGCCGTGGACAGCCCGCTGGAGCGGATGCCGGCGCCGTTACCCGTGGGGACGGCGAACTCCTCCAGTTCCGCGCTGCGCGCGTTGACCTGCGCCGGGGTGAGGACCGTGTAGCCGAAGGCCCCGGTGATCCTGCCCGATGCGTTCACGGTGGCCGTGGGGAGCGGGTCGAGCCCCTCCTCGTCTCCCGCGTAGGTCCGGCCCTCGGGGCCGGTGAGCAGGAACACCAGCGAGCCGGTCTCCGGGTCGCCCGTGGTGGCGACGGTGAGGGTGTACTCCTCCGAGTCGGGGGCGCGGGTCACGGACAGGGACTCGATGGAGGCGATCGCCTGCCGCTTGTCGACGCGGTGGCCGTCGCTCATGTTGGTGACCGAGGTGCTCATCGTGTAGAGCACCGGCAGGATCTGGAAGGCGACGAGGAACAGCACTCCGGGGAGCAGGTACTTCGCTGGGACGGTGCGTTTGGAGAGGTAGACGTAGTAGACGAGCGCCACCACGCCGACCGCCACGGCCAGGCCGAGCCAGTTGCCCGCGAGGTAGAGCGGGAGCACGGCCCACACGCCCAGGGCGGTGAACAGGCCCAGCAGGCCGATCTTGACGACTTGGGCGGTCAGCGAGGTCCCGGGTGCGAAGCGCCCTCCCGGGAGGGGTGGACGGGCGGGCGCCCCGGTGGGGGCGCCCGCGCTGTCGTGTTCGGAGGCCGCCACGACTACTCGCCGATCTGGTCGGAGATCGTCACGGCCGCGGACTCCATGGCCTCGGCGGGGTCGGTACCGCCGATGATCTCGGCCTGGGCCACGCCCAGCGGCTGCCAGGTCTCGCCCATCTCCGGGATGGAGGGCATCGGCATGCCCTCGGCGCCGGCCTCGGCGATCGCGCCGATGTTCGGGTCGTCGGCGGAGACGGTCTCCAGCGCCTCGGCCTGGACCGGGGTGCGCGGGTCGGCCGCGTACAGGTCCAGGATGAAGTCGGTGTCGGTGACGTAGTTGGTCACGAACTCCTCGGCGAGTGCGGTGTTGGCGCTGCCCTCGGTGACGAAGAAGGACTGGTAGCCGATGTAGGGGCTGGCGGGGCCGCCGTCCTCGAACCCGGGGATGGGGCTGATCGCGTAGTCGACTCCGGAGGCGTCGGCGTCGGCGATGTTCCAGGGCCCGGCGACGAAGAACGCGGTCTCCCCGTCGAAGAACAGCGCGGCGTCGTTCTCCGTGGTGATGGAGCGGCGCAGCACGCCCTCGCCGGCCTCACCGTACTCGGCGATCCTCTCCATGGCCGCGACCGAGGCCTCGGTGTCCACGCCGAGGTCGGCGGGGTCCCAGGTCCCGGTGTCGTCTTGCCCGAACAGGTAGCCGCCGGCGGAGGTGAACAGGGCGTTCATCCGGTAGGGGTCGCCCTCCTGGCCGACCGCCATGGACAGGACCTCGCTGACCTCGCCGTCCTCCTTGAGCGCGCTGCCGGTCTCCACGAGCTCCTCGAAGGTCCGCGGTGCCTCCGGCGCCAGCTCCGTGTTGCGCATGAGGAAGATGTTCTCCTGCGAGTACGGAACGCCGAAGAGCTGGCCGTCGTAGGTCATCGCCTCCAGGGAGGTGGGGTCGAGCAGGTCGGCCCGGTCCTGGGGGAGCTCGATCGGCTGTACCGCGCCGTTGCGCACCAGGTTGCCGGTCCAGTCGTGCGCTCCGATGAAGACGTCCGGCGCGTTGCCCGCCTGGTAGGCGTTGAGCACGTCGCCCTGCATGTCCTCGAAGGCCACGGCGTTGACGCTGACGTCGATGCCGTTGGTCTCGGCGAACGCGGCGGCGGACTGCTCCACCGCGTCGGCCCGCTCGGGGTCGGTCCAGATGACGAGGGTGCCGGCGGCCGCCTCGCCGCCGCTGTCGCCGGTGCCCTCGCCGCCGCAGGCGGTCGCCGCCAGGGCGACCGCGGTGATACCGGCGAGCGCCGATGCTGTACGGAGTCTCATAGGGGAGTCCTTCCGGGAGGCAGATGGGTGGGGTGCGCACACGGGACGCCCCCCGGCCGTCGTCAGTGTGCGCGGTGGTGTGACATTAGCAATTAATTGCAGGCTTTGAAAGGTCTTGCGAAACTCGATGGTAAAGATACGGAAACGCCCAGAAGCGGTCCGGTGTCCTCGGACCCGGACGCGTCTCCTGGACGTGGTGCCTACACGCTCAGCCACACCGTGGTGTCGGCGGGCAGCGTGAGGGAGCCCTCCGCAGGGGCGTCCACCGGGACGCTGCTCAGGAGCACCGTGCCCTCGGCCCCGATCTCCACCGGCTCCCGCCGCAGGTTGACCGCGCACCGGAAACCGGGTTCGCGCTCGAAGTGCAGTACGCCCTCGGGAGCGTCCAGCCAGGTCATCGTCCCGTCGCCGAGCGCCTCCAGCTCACGGCGCGTCCCTAGGGCGGCCGTGTACAGCTCCAGCGTCGAGCCCGGCACCCCCTTCTGGGCGGCCCGCGAGAGCTCGCCCCAGCCCTCGGGGACCGGCAGCCACGGCTCGGACCCCTCCGGACCGAAACCGCACGGCTCCGGCCCCCGCTCCCAGGGGAGCGGCACGCGGCAGCCGTCCCGCCCGCGGTCGGTGCGGCCCGAGCGCTCCCAGGTCGGGTCCTGGAGCGCGTCCTCGGGCAGGTCGGTGACCTCCGGCAGCCCCAGTTCCTCGCCCTGGTACAGGTAGACCGAACCCGGCAGCGCCAGCATCAGCAGTGTCGCGGCGCGCGCCCGGCGCAGCCCCTGCTCGCCCCCGCCGAAGCGGGTGACGTGGCGGTGGATGTCGTGGTTGGACAGCACCCACGTGGTGGCGGCGCCCACCGCGCCGTTGGCGGACAGGGACCGGTCGATCACCTCCCGCAGGCGGGCCGGGTCCCAGGGCGAGGTCAGGTACTCGAAGTTGAACGCCTGGTGCAGCTCGTCCGGGCGCAGGTAGCGGGCGACCCGCTCGGCGTCCTCCACCCACGCCTCGGCGACCAGCGCCCGGCCGCCCGGGTACTCCTCGACGAGCGCACGCCATCGGCGGTAGATGTCGTGCACGCCGTCCTGGTCGAAGTAGGGCAGCGAGGTGTCGCCGTCGAGGAGGCCCGCCTGGGCGCCCTCGGGCAGATCCGGCAGCGCTTCGTCCTTGACCATCCCGTGCGCCACGTCGATCCGGAACCCGTCCACGCCGCGCTCCAGCCAGAAGCGCAGGACGTCGTCGAACTCCTCGTGCACCTCCGGGTTGGTCCAGTCCAGGTCGGGCTGCTCGGCGTCGAACAGGTGCAGGTACCACTGCTCGGGGGTGCCGTCGGGACGCTTCAGGCGCGTCCACGCCGGGCCGCCGAAGATCGAGTTCCAGTTGTTGGGCGGCTCCTCCCCGTGCGGGCCGCCGCCGTCGCGGAACAGGTAGCGGGCGCGCTCGGGGGAGCCCGGTTCGGCGGCGACGGCCTCGCGGAACCACCGGTGCGCCGACGAGGTGTGGTTGGGCACGATGTCGATGATCACGCGGATGCCCGAGGCGTGCGCGGACTCCAGGAGGGCGTCGAAGTCCTCCAGCGTGCCGAAGCGCGGGTCGACGTCGCGGTAGTCGGCCACGTCGTAGCCCCCGTCGGCCAGGGGGGAGACGTAGAAGGGGGTCAGCCAGATCGCGTCGACGCCGAGCTCCAGGAGGTGGGGGAGGCGCTCGCGGATACCGGCGAGGTCGCCCTCCCCGTCGCCGTTGGAGTCGGCGAAGCTGCGTACGTAGATCTGGTAGATGGCGGCCTCACGCCACCAGTGCTCCCGGGGCTTCATGCAGGGGTTCCTTCCGTCAAGCATGTGAAATCTCTTGCGCAAGATTACCTTCTTCTTGCATCTCTGTGTCAGCGATTTCGGCTAGAGTTGCCCCATGGGTCCACGACTTGCCGACATCGCGCGGTACGCAGGCGTCAGCGAAGCGACGGTCTCGCGCGTGCTCAACGACAAAGCCGGGGTCGGCGGCGACACGCGCAAGGCCGTCCTGACGGCACTCGACGTCCTCGGCTACGAGCGGCCCGCACGGCTGCGGCAGCGCTCCGCAGGGCTCGTCGGGATGGTCATCCCCGAACTCGGCAACCCCGTCTTCCCGATGTTCGCCCAGGCCGCCGAGGGTGCCCTGGCACAGCGCGGCTTCACCCCGGTCCTGTGCACCCAGGCCCCGGGCGGGATCACCGAGGACGAGTACGTGGAGCTGCTGCTGGAGCGCAACGTCTCCGGCATCCTCTTCGTCTCCGGGCGCCACGCCGACACCACCGCCCCCCACGACCGCTACCGCACCCTGATCTCCCGGCGCCTGCCGATCGTGCTCGTCAACGGCTTCGCCGACGCCGTCGACGCCGCCTTCATCTCCTGTGACGACCGCGAGGCCGGGCGCCTGGCCGTCGACCACCTCGTTGCCCTCGGGCACACCCGGATCGGCCTCACCAGTGGACCGGAGCGCTACGTCCCGGTCCGGCGCAGGATCGAGGGGTACCGAGAGGCCCTGGCCCGCCACGGGCTCGACGGCGAGAACCTCGTGGAACTGTCGCTCTTCGGGGTGGAGGGCGGCCACGCCGCCGCGTGCGCCCTCATCGAGCGCGGCGTCACCGCCATGGTGTGCGGCTCCGACATGATGGCCCTGGGCGCTGTCCGCGCCGCGCGCCAGCGCGGCCTGCGGGTCCCGCAGGACTTCTCCGTGGTGGGCTACGACGACTCCCAGCTCATCGCGTTCACCGATCCGCCGCTGACCACCGTGCGCCAGCCGGTCAACGCCATGGCCCTGGCAGCCGTGCGCGCCCTGTGCGACGAGATCTCCGGGCACACCGTCTCCCGCACCGAGTACGTCTTCGACCCCGAACTCATCGTGCGCGGCTCCACCGCCGTCGCCCCCGGCCGCGCGGTCCCCGAAGCGACGGCCGTCGTGGTACAGGGGAGGGCCGCCGCCGGCGGCTGAGGCGCGGACGGCCCCGTCCGAGGCACGCCGACCCGTCGGTGACACTGGGTGCATGCCTTCCGTCGACCTCGGCGGCGACCCGGTCCCCACGACCGGGGAGCTGCCCGCCGCCTCTCTCGCCGAACTCGGCGACCGGCCCCTCGGCTTCTATGTCCACGTGCCCTTCTGCGTCACGCGGTGCGGCTACTGCGACTTCAACACCTACACGGCCGACGAACTCCTCTCGCGCGACGGAACGGCCACCGCCTCCCGCGAGACCTACGCCGACCAGGCCATCGGTGAGGTGGTCCTCGCCGACCGGGTCCTGACGGGGGAGCGCCCGCCCGTGAGCACCGTCTTCGTCGGCGGCGGTACGCCCACCCTGCTGCCCGCCGAGGACCTGGGGCGGATCGTCGCCGCGATCGGTGACCGGTTCGGTCTGACCGCCGACGCCGAGATCACCACCGAGGCCAACCCCGAGACCGTCGGCCCCGACGACCTGGCGCGACTGCGCGAGGCCGGGTTCACCCGCGTGTCCTTCGGCATGCAGAGCGCCCGCCCGCACGTGCTGCGCGTCCTGGAGCGCGGACACACCCCGGGGCGTCCGGAGCGGTGCGTGGAGTGGGCCCGCGCCGCCGGGTTCGAGCACGTCAACCTCGACCTCATCTACGGCACCCCGGGAGAGAGCGACGACGACTGGGCCGCCTCCCTTGAGGCGGCGGTGGCCGCCGGAGTCGACCACGTCTCGGCCTACTCGCTGATCGTGGAGGAGGGCACCCGCCTGGCCGCCCGTGTCCGCAGGGGTGAACTGGTCGAACCCGACGGCGACACCATGGCCGACCGCTACCTCATGGCCGACCGGGCACTCACCGGGGCGGGGCTCACCGCCTACGAGGTGTCCAACTGGGCCCGCGGCGACGCGGCACGCAGCCGCCACAACCTCCTGTACTGGGCCGGCGGCCACTGGTGGGGGGTCGGACCGGGCGCCCACAGCCACGTGGGCGGCACCCGCTGGTGGAACGTCAAGCACCCCGCCGCCCACGCCGCCAAGCTGGCGCGGGGCCAGAGCCCGGGACAGGCGCGCGAGGTCCTCACCGCCGACGAGCGCCGGTTCGAGCGCGTCCTGCTGGAGATCCGCGTGGCCGGGGGCTGCCCGCTGGACCTGCTGGAGGGGTCCGGCCGCGCGGCGGCCGAGCGGGCGGTGGCCGAAGGGCTGCTCGACCCCGCCGCCCACGCCGAAGGCCGCGCCGTGCTCACCCTGCGGGGCCGTCTGCTCGCCGACGCCGTGGTCCGCGACCTCACCTGAGGGCGGACACGACGAAGGCCCGGCACTCGGCCGGGCCCCCGATCGCGCGTACGCGTGCCTACTTCACCCAGTCGACGTTGAACGGGTAGGGCTTGGCCTGCTCGCCCCGGTTCACCGCCACGCCGCGCTGGATACCGCAGATGAGCGAGAAGACGAAGAGCCCCGCCCAGAGCAGGACGCCGATGAAGATGATCGACAGCACACTGGAGATCATGTACCCGATGAGCAGGAGGAGCTGGAAGTTCAGCGCCGCCGCCGACTCCTGGCGGACCCACGGGGACTGGTCCTTCTTCACCAGGTAGACGATCAAGGGAACGATGAAGCCGAGGATGCCGCCGCCCAGGTGGGCGAAGAAGGCCATCTGCCGGTCGTCGGAGCCGCCCTGCTGGGGCCCGTAGCCGGGCTGCGGGCCGTAACCGGGCTGGCCCTGCTGGGGGCCGTAGCCCGGCTGGGGCTGGCCCTGCTGCGGGTAGCCGCCCGCGGGAGGCGGGGGGTAGCCGCCGCTCTGGGCGTCGTATCCGCCGGTTCCCTGCTGGTAGCCCGGCTGCTGGCCCTGGTTGTAGGGGTCCTCGGGCGGGGGTGTGTTGGGGTAGGCCATGCGCATTCCTTCGTATGGACGGTTGGGGGCGTCCGGTGGGGTGCCTGCCAGAGCAGACGCACGCGCACCGTGAATCGGTTCCATGCGGTCCGCGTCACAAGCGGCCGCACGCCGAACTTTCCGTGGCGTCCGGGACCGGAACAGGGGCAGGGACGGTTCCACGGCGCCGCCGACGAGGGAAGTCCCTGTCGAGGGAAGCCTACAGGTGGGCGAAAGGGGCAGATGTCCTACTTGACCCAGTTGACGTTGAACGGATACCGGTACCACTCGCCCCGGTTGGCCGCCACCCCGCCGAGGATGCCCATGACCAGGCAGACGATGGCCACGACCGCCCACGTCAGCAGGCCGATCAGCACGAACGCCAGTACCCACGACACCACGATGCCGATGGTGACCAGGATCTGGAAGTTGAGCGCCTGCGCGGACTGGTCGCGGACGAACGGGGACTCGTCCCGCTTCACCAGGTAGACGATCAGCGGGACGACCCAGCCGAACCCGGAGAAGAAGAACCCGGCCAGCCCGCCGCCCAGGTGGGCGATCATGCCCATCTGCCGCTCCGACGCGTTCGGCTGTCCTGAGGTCGCCGACGAGGGTTCGGGCCCGCCCGGCGCGTACCCGCCCTGCGGCGGGGTGCCCGGCGCGTACCCGCCGGGCGGCGGCTCGTAGCCGGGACCCGGCTCCGGCGGCGGTCCGCCGGCAGCGGACCCGTTGCCGGGCTCGGGGCCGGGCCGCCGCCGGCCCCGGTCGTCGGGGTCCTCGGGAGGCGGTGTGTTGGGGTAGGCCATGGGGTGCCCCCTCCGTGTCCGGTTCCGCTCGGCCCCGGGCCGGGGTGCTACTTCAGGAGTCGGATGCTCACCGGGTAGCGGTACCACGTTCCCCTGTTGGCGCCGGAGGCGCCCAGGACCCCGAAGACGATCGCCACCACCCAGATCAGGGCGATGAACAGGGATCCCACCCAGGACAGCTCTGGGAAGAAGATACCCAGACCGATCAAGGCCACACAGGCGAACAGGTATGGGATCAGCAGGGTGAGCTGGAAGTTCGCCGCCTCCGACGCGTGATGGCGCACGACCGGGGATCGGTTCCGCTTGGCGAGGTAGATCGCCAGCGGCGGGATCCACCCCAGGAAGGCGATCACGAAGCCCGACAGGTGCGCGAGCATCGACACCAGGGTGCCGTCGTCGCCCGGCTGCCGCTGCCCGTAGGGGCCGGGCTGCCCGTAGGGCGGAGGCGCGGCCTGGGGGCCGCCCGGGAAGTCGGCCGGAGGGCCGGGAGGGAAGCCGGGGCCGGGGCCCTGCGGAGCGAACCCGGGCTGCTGGGGCTGGGGCGCCCACCCCTGGGGCTGCGGCGGGCCCTGCGGAGGCTGCCCCGGCTGTGGGGCGTACCGCGGCTGGCCGGGGTGGCCGTAGGGGGGCTGCGGCGGTACGGGCCGCCCCTGGGCGTCCTGCGGGGGAGCGAACGCGGGCTGTCCCGGCCGCTGCCCGGGATCGGGCTGCGGCGCGTAGGAGGGCTGGGGCGCGGACTGGGGGCCCGCGTCGGCGTGTGGCACGGCCGGACCGTACTGCTGCGGCTGCCCCGGTTGGGAGGCGGCCCCGGGCTCGTACGGGGACGGGGCGTTCGCGGGCGGCCCCTGGACCTGCTCGGGCGGCGGTCCGCCCTGCGGGTTCTCCGGGAACGGGGGGTTCGTCGGGGTCTCGCTCATGTTGTCCTTCGCTCCGCTGCTGTGGGGCGTGTGATGTCAGGGGATACACCGACGACCATGGGGCCGTGGTCCGGCGACGGCGCGGGCGGGCACCCGCGCCCCCTGCGATCCTAGGCCGGGTGCGGTCCGGTGACGAAGTCGATGAGCTCCTCCACCCGCCCCAGCAGCGAGGGCTCCAGGTCCGCGTAGGAGCGGACCGAACCGAGGATGCGCCGCCAGGCCTCACCCGTCTCCATCCGCCACCCGAGCGCGTCCACGACCCCCTCCTTCCAGGGGACGCCGCGCGGGACCTCGGGCCAGCGCGCGATCCCCACCGCGCGGGGGCGGACCGCCTGCCACACGTCCACGTAGGGGTGCCCGGCCACCAGCACGTCCCCGCCCCGGACCCGCGCGGCGATCCGGCTCTCCTTGGAACCGGGCACGAGGTGGTCCACCAGCACCCCCAGGCGGCGGCCGGGGCCGGGCGCGAACTCCGCCACGATCGCGGGCAGGTCGTCGACCCCCTCCAGGAACTCGACGGCCACGCCCTCCACGCGCAGGTCGTGGCCCCAGACCTTCTCCACCAGCTCCGCGTCGTGCGCGCCCTCGACGTAGATCCGGCTCTCCCTGGCGGTCCGCGCACGGGCGCCGCGCACCGCGATCGAACCCGACGCGCTGCGCAGGGGCCCCCTGGACGCGCCGTCCGGGCGCACCAGCGTGACGGGGCGCCCGTCGATGAGGAACGCGGCCGGGGCCAGGCCGAACACCCGGCGGCGCGCCGCCCGGTCCTCCAGGGTCACGGTCGCCTTGTCCCAGGCGACGACGGCACCGCAGAAGGTCTCCTCGGCCGTCTCCACGACCAGGTCCCGGCTCAGGGGCACCTCGCGGACTTCTCTCCTCTTCGGCCGCGGTCCGGCCGCCAGTACGTCGCGGCCGTAGCGGTCGGTTCCCTTGTTGGACACGGTCGTGCAGTGTACTGGTAGGGGTCCCCCCGCGGTGCGGACCACCGGCGGGGCGCCGAGCGGGTTTGCGGCCGGGCATAGAATTGGCACTGTGGACCACGGAGTGCCAGGGAGGTGGCGAGTTGCTGGATGAGCGCAAGCTCGCGGTCCTGCGTGCCGTCGTCGAGGACTTCGTCAATACCAACGAGCCCGTCGGCTCCAAGGCCCTCGCGGAGCGGCACCCCCTCGGTGTCTCCCCCGCGACCATCCGCAACGACATGGTCGCCCTGGAGGAGGACGGCTACATCACCCAGCCGCACACCAGCGCGGGACGGGTCCCCACGGACAAGGGCTACCGGCTCTTCGTCGACCGGCTCTCCTCGGTCAAGCCGCTCTCGGCCGCCGAGCGCAGGGCCATCGAGTCCTTCCTCACCGGAGCCGTGGACCTCGACGAGATCGTCACCCGCACGGTGCGGCTGCTCGCCCAGCTCACCCACCAGGTCGCGATCGTCCAGTACCCGTCCCTCACCCGTTCGTCGGTGCAGCACGTGGAACTGGTGCCCCTCGGCGGACCGCGGCTGATGATGGTCGTGATCACCGACACCGGCCGGGTCGAGCAGCGCGTCATCGACGGGTTGGGCGACATCAGCGAGAGCGCCGTCGACGACCTGCGTTCCATGCTGAACCGGGCCACCGCCGGGCGCTTCCTCAACGACGTCCCCCGCGTGGTGGGCGACCTGCCCGCCCAGGTCGACCCGGAGCATCGCGACATGGCCGTCGCGGTCCTCTCGGTCCTGCTGGAGAGCCTCGTGGAGCGGCACGAGGAGAAGATCGTCCTGGCCGGCACCGCCAACCTCGCCGCGGTCGACTTCGCGGCCAGCCTGCGGGACATTCTGGAAGCACTGGAAGAGAACATGGTCCTCATCCGTTTGCTGGGTGAGGCGAAGGACCCGTCGATGCTCACGGTCCGCATCGGCGCGGAGAACTTCCATGAGGGACTGCGGTCCACCTCCGTCGTATCGGCCGACTACGGCGTGGGAAACCAGTCGTTGGCCAAGATCGGCGTGGTGGGCCCCACCCGGATGGACTACCCCGGGACGATGGGAGCCGTCCGCGCGGTGGCTCGGTATGTCGGACAGATTTTGGCAGGACAGTAACTCAGTGGCCAGAGACTATTACCAGGTGCTCGGAGTGCGTCGCGACGCCTCCAAGGACGAGATCAAGAAGGCGTACCGGCGGCTCGCACGCGAGCTGCACCCGGACATCAACCCGGACCCCGCCACCCAGGAGCGCTTCAAGGAGGTGACCCAGGCCTACGAGGTCCTCTCCGACGAGAACAAGCGCCGGATGTTCGACATGGGCCAGGACCCCTTCGCGCCGGGCGGCGGCGGGGCCGGCGGTTTCGGCGGAGCGGGTGGCTTCGCCTTCGACGACATCATGAACGCGTTCTTCGGCGGCGGACAGCCCGGCGGCCGGGGGCCGCGCGAGCGGGTCCGGCGCGGGCGCAGCATCAAGATCCGCGTCGAACTGGACCTCGCCGAGACCGCGTTCGGGGTCAGCAAGGAGATCACCTTCCCCACCGCGATCCTGTGCGAGACGTGCCAGGGCGAGGGGACGGCGCACGGCTCGCACCGCACCACCTGTGAGATGTGCCACGGCCAGGGGGAGGTCTCCCAGGTCACCCGTTCCTTCCTCGGTCAGGTGATGACCTCGCGCCCCTGCCCGCAGTGCTCGGGGCAGGGCACCGTCATCACCGACCCCTGCGCCGACTGCGCGGGCGAGGGCCGGGTGCGCGAGAAGGTTACCCGGACCGTCAAGATCCCCGCCGGTGTCGACGACGGCACCCGTATCCAGCTCGCGGGCGAGGGCGAGGTCGGCCCCAACGGCGGACCGCGCGGCGACATCATCCTGGAGATCATCCAGAAGCCCCACCCCACGTTCGAGCGCCGGGGCGACGACCTGCACTGCACGGTGACCGTGCCCATGACGGCCGCCGCGCTGGGCGCCTCGTTCGCCTTCGACACCCTCGACGGCACCGAGAACATCGACCTGCGCCCGGGAACCGACTCCGGACACGTGATCACCCTGGCGAACAAGGGCGTCAACCACCTCGACGGCGGCGGCCGGGGCGACCTGCGCATCCGGGTCGACGTGGAGACCCCCTCCAAGCTGGACGAGGAGCAGGAGGCCCTGCTGCGCAAGTTCGCCGAACTGCGGGGTGAGGACAAGTCGCCGGGCCGGTTCAGCCCCGGGCACGGCGGGTTCTTCGCCAAGATCCGCGACGCCTTCAGCGCCAAGTGACACCGGCCCTCTTCCTGGTCGGCTCCGGTGAACTGGACGCCGGCCAGGTGGTCGTGTCCGGCCCCGAGGGCCGACACGCCGCCGTGGTCCGCCGGATCCGCGAGGGCGAGACCGTCGACCTGGCCGACGGGCGCGGGCGCCGCGCCCGGTGCACCGTGACCGGCGTCGACGGGGAGCGGATCGTCTGCCGGGTCGAGGAGCGCCGGGACGAGCCCGCCCCGAGGCCGCGCCTGACGGTCGTCCAGGCCCTGCCCAAGGGCGACCGCGGAGAGTTGGCCGTGGAGATGATGACCGAGGCCGGTGTCGACGCGCTCGTGCCGTGGGCGGCGCAGCGGTGCGTCACCCGCTGGAAGGGCGCCCGGGCCGCCAAGTCACTGGACAAGTGGCGCGCCACCGCCCGCGAGGCCGCCAAACAGGCCCGGCGGGCGCGGCTGCCGGAGGTCGCCGACCCCGCCGCTACCGGGGCGGTGGCGGACCTGCTGGCCGCGGCGGACCTGGGCGTCGTCCTGCACGAGGACGGGGCTCGGCGGCTGGCCGAGATCGCCCTGCCCGAGGGCGGGAACGCGGAGATCGTGCTGGTGGTCGGCCCCGAGGGCGGTTTCTCCGACACCGAACTCGACGCCTTCACCGAGGCCGGGGCGGTGCGGGCCCTCCTGGGGCCCACCGTCCTGAGGACCTCCACGGCCGGGGTGGCGGCGCTGTCGGTCCTCCAGGCGCGCACCGGCCGCTGGTAGCCGGGGCGGACCGGCCGGTCCGCCCCGCACGTCGGCTCCCCGCCTCAGGGAGCGATCGACCGTGCGCCGTCGTCGGAGAGGGTGCCCGCCGTGGCCGGCCCGGTCTCGGAACCGCCTTCGACGGGGTCCTCCGCGTCGTCTGTGGAAGTGTCCGATCCGCCGTCGGTGGCGCTGTCCGAGGGCTCCTCGGAGGCGGGGCAGCCGTCGCCGCCCGAACCGCCCTCCCCGTCCTGGTCCGCGGGCGTGTCCGTTCCGGTGGGAGGGCAGGTGGGGGAGGCTTCGGGAGCGGGCTCGGGAGCGTCTCCCGGGGCGCTCTCCTGCCCGGGCGCGGGTTCCGGGGACGGGGACCGCGTGGGATCGGCCGAGGGTTCGGGTTCCCCGTTCCCGGGGCCGGGGCTGGGAACGGAGACGTCGACGCCGGGCTCGGAGGACTCGGGCGGGGCGGTCGTGCCCTCGCGGTCGGCGCCCGCCGGCACGATCTCCAGTACCTGCTCGCGGACCTGGGGCGTGGAGAGGACGACGGAGGTGGCGATCATCACCGCGCCCGCCACGGCCGCCGCGGGCCGCAGCCAGGGCAGGCCGAACCACGCGGTGACTCGACGCTGCTCGGTGCGTTCGCGTATCAGGTTCAGTCCCTCGGCGGAGGGTCGGCACGAGTCCGCCTCCGCCGCGAGGATCGCGCGGAGACGGTTCTCGAACTCGTCGCTGGGGTCGGGCTGACTGGTCATGTCGTCTGCTCCAGAACAGAGCGCAGGGCGGAGATGCCACGCGAGGTGTGGCTCTTCACCGCCCCCTTGCTGATACCCATGGCGCTGGCGATCTGTGCCTCGGACAGGTCACCGTAGTACCGGAGCACGATCGCCTCCCGTTGGCGGGTGGGGAGCTTGCGCAGCGCCCTGATGACGGCCTCGCGCTCCAGCAGGTTCATGGCGCCGTGCTCCGCGCTGGGGGCGTCGGGCAGTGCCTTGGGTGCGTGCTTCTCCACGACGGCCCGGTGGCGCAGTACCGACCGCGCCTTGTTCACCACCGCCTGGCGGAGGTAGGACAGGGCCTTGTTGGGGTCGCGCAGACGGCGCCACGCGGCGTGCATCGCCACGAAGGAGTCCTGCACGACTTCCTCGGCGGTCGCGTGGTCCCGGACGAGCAGGGAGGCGAGGCGGACCAGTGGGCGGTAGTGCTCCCGGTAGAGCTCGGTCACCGCGTGGTCGGCGTCCCACTCCATGGAGAGCGGAGCCGTGGCGGCTCCGGCCACCATGGTTTCTGTCGTCACACCGGTTCGACGCACACCCTTGTCGCGGGGTTTACGAAAGGGCATACCTCATTCTTTTCCACGTAGACGTGCGTTCCGTTCCGAACACGATGGGGGGGCAGGGTCGGCGGGAGGCCGACGTGCCCGACGCGCACGGGTGCAAAGCCTATCGTGTCCGAACCGTCGGGTACGCGGTACCAGCGGATTTGGGGGCCTCTCCACCGGCTTGTCACGGGGCGGACCTGCGGCATCATGGGGTCCGCGACTTTTCCGAACGGGACGGGCTCGCACACGGCGCGCGGTCCCGGGAAAGCGAACCCACGGTGCCCTGACGGAGGTACGTAGATGGCTGAGGCCGACTGCCTGTTCTGCAAGATCGTGTGTGGGGAGGTGCCCGCGGAGATCGTCCGCGAGGGGGAGCGCGTCGTCGCCTTCCGCGACATCAACCCCCAGGCCCCCACCCATGTGCTGGTGATCCCGCGGGAGCACCACACCGACGCCGCCGCGGCCGCGGCGGCCGGGTCGGGCCTGCTCGACGAGGTCGTGCGGGAGGCCCACGAGGTGGCGAAGGCGGAGGGGATCGACGAGACGGGGTACCGCCTGGTGTTCAATACCGGCAGCGGTGCCGGACAGACGGTCTTCCACCTCCATGGCCACCTTCTCGGCGGACGCGGGCTGAACTGGCCCCCCGGATAGACGGCCGTTCCGGCCCGGCCGACCTCGAAAAAGCGATCGAGGTCGGCCGGGCCGCGTTGGTAGACTCGTGCCGTGGTCCGATGGGGCCGGTGAGCCGAGCGGGAAACCGGTGAAGGGCCAGGTCGGTGCCGGTTCCGGTACCACACGCAGGCGATCCCCGCCCACCGGGGCGGGGCCGGATCGAAGGGTGGGACGCTGGCCGCAAGGCCGCACCATGGCCGAGTCAACGCACACGCAACCGCGACAGGACACGCAGGTCAAGGTCGTGGTTCCGGACGAGCACACGATGGTCAGCCTGCTGGGCTCGGGGGACCAGCTCCTCAGGGCGCTGGAGCGGGCCTTCTCCAGCGACATCCACGTGCGCGGCAACGAGTTCACCATCACCGGGGAGCCCGAGGAGACCGCGATCGTGGTCCGCCTCGTCGAGGAGCTCATCGAACTCGCCAAGAGCGGAACGCACGTCACCCCCGACACCGTCGAGCGCATGGTCCACATGCTCCGCACACCGGGCACCGAGCGCCCCGCGGACGTGCTCACCACCAACATCCTCTCGAACCGGGGCAGGACCATCCGCCCCAAGACCCTCAACCAGAAGCGCTACGTCGACGTCATCGACCGGCACACCGTGGTCTTCGGCATCGGTCCGGCGGGTACCGGCAAGACCTACCTGGCCATGGCCAAGGCGGTCAAGGCGCTCCAGGAGAAAGAGGTCAACCGGATCATCCTGACCCGCCCCGCGGTGGAGGCGGGCGAGCGGCTGGGCTACCTTCCGGGCACCCTCTACGAGAAGATCGACCCCTACCTGCGGCCGCTCTACGACGCGCTGCACGACATGCTCGACCCCGACTCCATCCCCAAGCTGATGTCGGCCGGGACGATCGAGGTCGCCCCCCTGGCGTACATGCGGGGTAGAAGCCTGAATGATTCCTTCATCATCCTCGACGAGGCCCAGAACACCTCGCCCGAGCAGATGAAGATGTTCCTCACACGGCTCGGCTTCGGGTCCAAGATCGTGGTCACCGGCGACGTCACCCAGGTCGACCTCCCCGGCGGCCAGGCCAGCGGGCTGCGCACGATCGAGAACATCCTGCGTGACATCGATGACATCGCGTTCTGCCGACTGACCAGCGAGGACGTGGTCCGGCACCGGCTCGTCGGCCAGATCGTCGACGCCTACGGCCGCTACGACGCCGCGCGGACCGGCCGCCCCCGCGGCCCCTCCGACCGGCGCGGGCGGTCCGACGCCCCCGACGCGTCGGGCGAGGCACCGGCGTCGGACTGAGAGCATAGGGTCAGCGACACCCGGGCCGGCGGGGCCGTCGGCCCGGGCTCGCGTGCACCGGGCGGACCGGCCGTCCGGACACCACGATCCCCAAGCGAGGCAGAAACCGAAGATGAGCATCGACGTCGCCAACGAGTCGGGCTTCACCACCGTGGACGAGGCGCGGCTCTCCCGCCTGGCGCGGCACGTGCTCGACGCCATGCGCGTCCACCCGCTGGCCGAGCTGTCGGTCGTCCTGGTGGACGAGGAGCCGATGACGGACCTGCACGTGCGCTGGATGGACGAACCCGGCCCCACCGACGTCCTCTCCTTTCCCATGGACGAACTGCGCCCCGGCGGCCCCGGGCGCACCAGCGAACCCGGTGTGCTCGGAGACGTGATCATCTGCCCCCAGGTGGCTGAGCAGCAGGCCCGGAAGGCCGAGCACTCCACCGAGGCGGAGATCGACCTGCTGTGTACGCACGGCATCCTGCACCTGCTGGGCTACGACCACGCCGAACCCGACGAGCACAAGGAGATGTTCGGCCTCCAGGGTGAGATCCTCGCCGCCTGGCGCGAGCGCGAGGCCGCCGACGAAGGGGGAGCGGGGCGATGAACCTCGCCTCATCGCCAGGCGCGCTGCCGTCGGCCGCCGCGGACCCGGTCCTGTGGGCCGGCGTGTGCGCGGTGGCCGCCGTCCTCACGGCCGGGGCCGGGTTCCTGGCCGCCGCCGAGGTCGCCGTGACCAGGGAGGCCCCAGTCGGGGTGGCGGGTCCCCCCGCCGCGCGGGCCGCCCGCTCCCGCTGGGAACGCGTGTCCGCCGATCCCACCCGCCACCTCAACGTCCTGCTGTTCCTTCGCGTGGTCGCGGAGGTGGGCGCGGCCCTGTTCGCGGCCCTGGCCGCCGTGCTCCTGTTCGGGGTCGGCTGGCCCGCCTTCCTGCTGGCGCTCGCGGTCCTCGTGGTGGGCGACTACGTGTTCGTCGCGATCGCCCCGCGCATCCTGGGCCGCCAGTTCGCCGCGCCGATCTCCCGTGCCAGCGCCGCCGTCCTCCACCCCGTCCAGGTCGTGCTGGGACCGGTCGCCGAACTGCTGGTGGGCCTGGGCCGGGCGCTCACCCCGGCGGGCAAGGGCGACCGCGAGGGCCCCTTCAGTACCGAGGTCGAACTGCGCCAACTCGTGGACCTGGCCGAGCAGGGGGAGGTCATCGACCCCGAGGAGCGGCAGATGATCCACTCGGTGTTCAAACTCGACGACACCTCCGTGCGGGAGGTGATGGTGCCGCGTCCCGACATCGTGTTCACCGGACGCGACGCCGAGGCCGATGCCGTCCTGTCGCTGGCCCTGGCCAGCGGCTACTCGCGCATCCCCGTTACGGGCGAGGACGAGGACGACGTGGTCGGCATCGTCTACCTCAAGGACGTGGTGGACCGGCTGCACGACCGCTGGACCGCCGCGCCGGGCGAGGCGGGCGCGGGCCTGGTCGCCGCGGACGTGATGCGTCCCGCCACCTACGTCCCCGACACCAAGCCCATCGACGAACTCCTGCGCGAGATGCAGCAGCAGCGCAACCACGTCGCCGTGGCCATCGACGAGTACGGCGGCACGGCGGGGCTGGTGACCCTGGAGGACATCGTCGAGGAGATCGTCGGGGAGATCACCGACGAGTACGACCACGAGATCCCTCCCGTGCAGTGGCTGGACGCCGACCGGGTGCGCGTGACCGCCCGGCTGCCGCTGGGGGAGCTCGACGAACTCTTCCCCGACCACGACCTGGACGCCCCCGACGTGGAGACCGTCGGCGGACTCGTCGGGTTCGTTCTGGGCCGGGTGCCGGTGGGCGGCGCCCGGGCGCAATACGCTGGACTCAGACTCACCGTGGAGGGCCGCGGGGGACGGCGCAACCGGCTGACCACGGTGCTGGTCGAACGGCTGCCGGAGGAGACCGGCGGCCAGGACGAGGACGTAAGGAGCACGGAGCAGTGACGGACACGACGGGGCTGGGGCCCGAGGACGGTAAGCTCATCACCCTCGCACGGGCCTCACGGGCCCGCAACGCCGCGGCCGAGGGTGCGGCGGTGCGCGACGAGACCGGGCGCACCTACGTCGCCACGACCGTGGAGCTGCCCTCGCTCCGCCTCTCCGCCCTCCAGGCCGCCGTCGCGGCGGCGGTCTCCGGCGAGGCCGCGGCCCTGGAGGCGGCGGTCGTCGTGACCGCGGCGGGCGAACTGACCGAGGACGACCGCGCGGTCGCGGAAGACCTGAAGACCCAGGTGGTGGTGATCGCCGCCCCCGACGGGGTTCCCGCGAGCATCACCCGGCGCTGAGAAAAGACGACATGAACGACCTCGACCTGGAGAAGCTGCGGCTTCCGCTGGAGATGCCCCCCCATCCGGAGGGCTTCCGCAGCGGGTTCGCCTGCTTCGTGGGCCGCCCCAACGTCGGCAAGTCCACACTGATGAACGCGCTGGTCGGCCAGAAGGTGGCGATCACCAGCAACCGGCCGCAGACCACGCGGCGCACGGTGCGCGGGATCGTCCACCGGCCGGACGCGCAGTTGATCGTCGTGGACACGCCCGGCCTGCACAAGCCCCGCACCCTGCTGGGGGAGCGGCTGGACTCGCTGGTGCGGTCCACCCTGGTCGAGGTCGACGTGATCGCCTTCTGCCTGCCCGCCAACGAGCCGATCGGCCGCGGGGACACCTACATCGCCAGGGAACTGGCGGAGCAGACCGACACCCCGGTGGTCGCGCTGGTCACCAAGACCGACCTGGCGGGCAAGGAGGCCGTGGGGGAGCAGCTCATGGCGGTCAGCGGACTGGGGGACTGGGACGACATCGTCCCGGTCTCCGCGCGGGGCGGCTTCCAGGTCGACACCGTCGCCGACGTCCTGTGCTCGCACCTGCCGGAGGGGCCGCCGCTGTACCCGGAGGGCGACCTCACCGACGAGCCCGACGAGATGCTGGTGGCCGAACTGGTGCGGGAGGCGGCGCTGGAGGGCGTGCGCGACGAGCTTCCGCACTCCATCGCCGTGGTCGTGGACGAGATGAGCGAGCGCGAGAACACCAGGCCCGACAAGGACCTGGTGGACATCTACGCCTCGCTGTACGTGGAGCGCTCCAGCCAGAAGGCGATCGTCATCGGGTCGAAGGGGTCGCGCCTGCGCGACGTCGGCTCGCGGGCGCGCAAGCAGATCGAGGCCCTGCTCGGCCGGAAGGTCTTCCTCGACCTGCGTGTGCGGGTGGCCAAGGACTGGCAGCGCGACCCCAAGCAACTGCGCAGGCTGGGCTTCGACCAGCAGACCTAGCCGTGTTTCTTTGTCCCTCGCAGGCTCGGGACGTGCTCGGGCGCCAAGGAGGCCGGCGTCTTCGTCGCCCACCCGCCAGCCCGCCGCCGCCCTCAACGGACGCCTGCGGCGCGGTCCCTCCCGGCTCGTTCCTCGCAGTGGCGGAGACTCCTCCGGCAGAGACCGGTACGCCGCTCGCGCTGCTTCCAGACGTGGTCTGTCGGCGGGACGGCTGTGTTTATGGTCCTTCGCAGGCTCGCGCTCTAATGCCTTTGGGTGAGGTCGGCGGCCAGTGCGCGGGCGGCCTCCTGGACCAGCGGGGCCGCGCGCTTGACGAAGTCCCAGGTCACCCGCCGGTCGGGGCCGGAGACGGACACGGCCACCCGGGAGGGCGCGCCCTCCACCGGGGCCGCGACGCAGCGCACGCCGAGCTCCTGCTCGCCGTCGTCGATGGCGTAGCCGCGCTCGCGGATGCGCCGGAGTTCGACGGCGAACGCCTTGGGGTCGGTGATGGTGCGGTCGGTGGCCGCGGGCATGCCGGTGCGGTCGACGGTGGCCAGCGCCTCGTCCTCCTCCAGCTGCGACAGCAGCGCCTTGCCCACTCCGGCGGAGTGGGGCAGGACGCGTCGGCCGACCTCGGTGAACATGCGCATGGCGTGCGGTGAGGGCACCTGTGCCACGTAGACCACCTTGTCGCCGTCGAGCATGGCCAGGTTGGCGGTCTCGCCCAGGGCGTCGACCAGGCGGGACAGGTGGGGGCGTGCCCAGGTGCCGAGCATCTGGGCGGCCTTGTCGCCCAGGCCGATCAGCCGTGGCCCCAGGGCGTAGCGGCGCGAGGGCAGCTGGCGTACGTACCCGTCGCCGACGAGGGTACGTATGATGCGGTGGATGGTCGGCAGGGGCAGGCCGGAGGAGTCGGCGAGCTGGCTGAGGGAGGTCTCGCCGCCCGACTCCGCCATGATCTCCAGCAGGGTGAAGGCCCGTTCGAGGGACTGTACACCGCCGGGGCGCCCGCGCCCGCCGGTGTCCTCGGTGCGGGTCGGGGGGTCCGTCCGGGGGGTCTGCGAGGCTGGCACGAGTCCTGCTCCCTGTCGAAGGCCGCGTCAGGTCAATGGTGGTTATTCTGCGATACGAAAACCACATCCCATCACCTGAGTCTTCTATAGCACGGAGCGTCATGGCGGGGTAACGGATTCCGTGGACCGTGGCCCACCGGGCGCCGCAGAGAGGAGCAGTGACGTGGCAGTGGACGATCCCCTGTCCCCGGACGAGCTCGCCGCCGGGCTGGACACGCGCCTGGCCGAGGCCGACGCGCGGCTCGCCCGCGACTACCCCGGCGCCCCCACGCGGCGCCAGCCGGTGCACACCGTGTACGTTCCCGCCGACCGGGTCCGCCCCGGCCTGGCCGCCGACTGGGGGCGGCGCGCCCTGGCCGCACTCGACGAGTACGCGCCGACCGTCGACGACCTGGCCGCGGCCACCGGACTCAGCGGCCCCGCCGTCGCCGAGGTGCTGCCGCGGGTCCGCGCCAAGCTCGCCGACGAACCGGTGGAGGACCTGCGCGCCGACCTGGAGGACGGGTACGGCGCCCCCGGCGACGGGGTCGAGGACGCCGACGCGGTCGCGGTGGCCGAGGCCCTCGCCGCGGACGTCGCGTCGGGCACGGCCACCCCCACCTTCGGCATCCGCGCGAAGGGGATGGAGGCGGCCGGGCGCCGCCGCGGGGTCCGCAGCCTCACCCTGGTCCTGCGCACCCTCCTGGACCGGCTCGGGGCGCTGCCCGAGCAGTTCGTCCTCACCCTGCCCAAGGTCACGTCGGTCGAGCAGGTCGAGGCGATGGTCTGGCTGTGCGGGCGCCTGGAGCGGGGGCTGGGCCTCCCCGAGGGGAGGCTGCACTTCGAGGTTCAGGTCGAGACACCCCAGTCGGTCCTGCTTCCGGACGGGACCGCCGCCGTGGCCCGCATGATCGGCGCGGGTGGGGGCCGGGTGAGCGCCCTGCACTACGGCACCTACGACTACAGCGCGGCGTGCGGCGTCACCGCCGCCCACCAGGGACCGGCCCATCCGGTGGCCGACCACGCCAAGGCGGTCATGCAGGTGGCCGCGGCGGGCCGCGGGGTGTTCCTCTCCGACGGCGGCAGCAACGTCCTGCCGGTGGGGGAGCGCGCCGAGGTGCACCGTGCGTGGCGGCTGCACGCCGGGCTGGTCCGGCGTTCGCTGGAGCGCGGCTACTACCAGGGCTGGGACGTGCACCCGCACCAGTTGCCCACCCGCTTCCTGACCGTCTACGCCTTCTACCGCGAGGCGTTCGCACCCGCGGCGGCCCGGCTCCGGGACTACCTGGGGCCGGAGCGGGCGGGTTCGGCGGTGGTGGACGAGCCCGCCACCGCGCAGGCCCTGGCCTCGACGCTGGTCAACGGGTGGCGCTGCGGCGCCCTGGACGAGGACGAGATCGCCGCCGCCGGTGTGGACCCCGCACTCCTGCTGGGCCTGGCCACCCGTCGGGTGGGACAGGAGGAGGCGTGACCGCCTGCGAACTGGTCGTCCACGCGCCCCGCGCCGTCACCCCCGAGGGGGTGCGCCCGGTCACCGTGCTGGTGGGGGACGGGATCATCCTCGACGTGCTCGACTGCGACCCCGCCGAACCGTACGACTTCGAGGGGACCCGGCGCCGGTTCCCGGGTTCGAGGGAGATCGTCCTCGCCGACGACGAGGTGCTCATCCCCGGGCTGGTCGACTCCCACGTGCACGTCAACGAGCCCGGCCGCACCGAGTGGGAGGGCTTCGCCAGCGCCACCAGGGCCGCCGCGCTGGGCGGCGTGACCACGATCGTGGACATGCCGCTCAACAGCGTGCCGCCGACCACCACCGTGGAGGGGCTGGCCGCCAAGCGCGCCGCCGCCGAGGGCAGGGTGGCGGTGGACGTGGGCTTCTGGGGCGGTGCGGTCCCCGAGAACAGTGTTCCGGGGGCGACCGGGGTGCTGGAGGCCCTGCACGCCAGCGGGGTGTACGGGTTCAAGGCGTTCCTGTCGCCGTCGGGGGTGGCGGAGTTCGGTCACCTGTCGCCCGAGCAGCTGCGCACCGCGGCCGAGGCACTCGCCGGGTTCGGCGGGCGGCTCATCGTGCATGCCGAGGACCCGGCGGTGCTGGACGCGGCCCCGCCCGCCGCTGGGCGCGACTACGCCGCCTTCCTCGCCTCGCGGCCCGAGGAGGCCGAGCACGAGGCGATCGCGCTGGTCATCGAGACTGCGCGCCGCACGGGCGTGGTCGCGCACGTCCTGCACCTGTCCAGCGCCGGTGCGCTCCCGCTCATCGCCCGTGCCAGGGAGGAGGGCGTGCCGCTCACGGTGGAGACGTGCCCGCACTACCTGGTGCTGGAGGCCGAGGCGATCCCCGCCGGGGACACCCGGTTCAAGTGCTGCCCGCCCATCCGGGGCCGCGCCAACCGGGACCTGCTGTGGCGGGCGCTGGCGGACGGGTTGATCGACTGCGTGGTCAGCGACCACTCGCCCAGTACGCCCGATCTGAAGGACCTGGACACGGGGGACTTCGGGACCGCGTGGGGCGGGGTCTCCGGGCTCCAGGTGGGCTTCCCTGCGGTGTGGACCGAGGCCCGGCGCAGGGGGGTGCCGCTAGAGGACGTGGTCCGGTGGATGTCCTCGGGGCCGGCCCGGGTCGCCGGGGTGGCGGGCAAGGGCGCCCTCGCCCGGGGGTGTGACGCCGACTTCGCGGTGGTGGCCCCGGAGGCCCCGGTGCGGGTGGAGGCGCGCGGACTGGCGCACCGGAACCCGGTCAGCGCCTACGACGGCCTGGAACTGTACGGGCGGGTGCGCCGCACCTTCCTGCGCGGTGGGGAGATCGTCGCCGGGGTCGCGGCCGGGCGGCTGCTGGAGCGCGGCTGAGCGCGCGGTCCCGGGGGCGGTGCGCGCTTCCGGGACCGCGCTTTCTACCGTGGGACCAGTGGGAGAATAGTCCCTTTCCTTACCTTCTGGAGAAGCTTTGAGTGACTTGTTCCACCCCGTCACTATCGGCCGGTACGAACTGTCGAACCGCCTGTTCATGGCGCCGATGACCCGTTCGCGCGCCGACGAGCGCGGGCGCGTCGACGGCGTGGTCGCCGAGTACTACGCGCAGCGGGCCTCGGCCGGCCTGATCATCACCGAGGGCATCCAGCCCACCGTGCGCGGCCAGGGCTACATCCTCACGCCCGGACTGCACTCCCAGGAGCAGGTGGAGGCGTGGAAGGGCGTCACTGGCGCGGTGCACGACCGGGGCGGCCGTATCTTCGCCCAGCTCATGCACTCGGGCCGGATCGGCCACCCCTGCCTGTACGAGGACGGCGGGCTCCCCGTGGGACCCTCCGCCATCGCCTCCGGCCAGTCCCTCTTCGACGGCTCGGGGATGGTGCCCCACCCGGTCCCACGCGAGATGACCGCCGACGACATCCGCGAGGCGGTCGACGGCTTCGCCGCCGCGGCGCGCAACGCGGTCGCCGCCGGGTTCGACGGTGTCGAGGTGCACGGCGCCAACGGCTACCTCATCCACCAGTTCCTGGCCGACGGCGCCAACCACCGCACCGACGCCTACGGCGGCAGCGCCGCCGCGCGGGCCCGCTTCGCGGTGGAGGCCGTCGACGCCGTGGCCGACGCGATCGGGGCCGACCGCACGGGCCTGCGCATCTCCCCGGGCAACACCTTCAACGGCATCACCGAGAGCGACCCCGACGAGCAGTACCTCACCCTGCTCGCGGCGCTGGCGCACCGCACCGACCTGGCCTACCTGCACATCATGGAGACGGGCGCGCGCGAACTCACCGAGCGGCTGCGCAAGGAGTGGAAGGGCACCCTGGTCCTCAACACCGGCTCCAAGATGGACACGGCCCCCGCCGCGAAGGTCTTGGAGGAGGGGCTGGCCGACGCGGTCGCGCTGGGCACGGCGTGGCTGGCCAACCCCGACCTGGACGCCCGGATCAGGGCGGGCGGGCCGTTCAACGAGCCGCACCGCGCCACCTTCTACGGCGGCGACCACCGCGGTTACACGGACTACCCCACCCTGGCCGGAGCCTGAGCCGCCGGCGGTCCCGGGCCCGCCCGGGACCGCGGCCCCGCTCCGGTGTCCCCCCGGAGATCACCTTCGGTAGTTCCTCTTGTCCATGAGCAGGTTCAGGTCGACCGAGCCCTCGTCCACGGGCTCACGTATCCGGTTGAGGGCGCGTGCCCTGTCGGACCGTGCCGCCACCTGCCGCAGCGCGGTGTTCACGGTGTCCTCCGCCGTCGTCGTCCCCAGGAGTTCCGAGGCTCTGCACAGGGCCTCGTCGTCGATGTCGATCAGGGCTTGGCCATCGCGGCCTTCTCCTCACACGGGTGATGGATCTCTTCGAAGGCGGCGGGGCCCCGCCCAGGGTCAGACGAAGCCGGGGACGGACCGCCACGCCTGACCGGGATCCGGGGCGTCGTCGCGTTCGACGGCGGCCTCGATCCTGCCGTAGGGCCGGTCGGCGGCGAAGAACACCTCGTTCGGGTTGTCCAGGCCGAACGGCTCCAGGTCCACCAGGATGTGGTGGTTGTTGGGCATGGAGAAGCGGATCTCCGCGATCTCGGGACGGCGCTCCAGGACCGCCTCGCCCATCGCGTACAGCGTCTGCTGGAGGGCGAGGCTGTGGGTGTCGGCGAACGCCTCCAGACAGGCCGCGCGCACGGACGCGTAGAGCTCGTCGAAGGGCAAGCCGGTGCGGGTGTAGCGCCACCGCGCCGTGACGTCCGTGGCCAGGACGCGGTCGCCCGTCTCCGGGAGCGTCGTGTACCTCGTCTTCGGATAGCCGCGAAACTCCGAACCGGTGGTCTTGAGCACCGTCAGCCCCTCGAAGCCGGAGACCACCCACTCCCGGTCGCCGTCCTTGGTGACGACGGTGGTCCGCGTCTCGCCGCCCCGGCGCGTGAACGCGTGGCCGTGCGGCCCCTCGGGGGTGGTGATGCGGTCCCACGAGTACTCGTGCACCTCCTGGCGCGCGCCGTGCACGTAGGGGTGCTCGTCGACGAAGTGCCGGGCCAGACGCAGTGCGAAGTCCTCGACCGCCCCCACGCCGCCCCACTCGCGGGCCTTGGCGTAGACCGTGTTCTTCTGTGTGTCGGTGGGCAGGCAAGTGCTGTTGTCGCCGACCGTGTGGACCGCCTCCAGGTCGCCGCGCAGTTGCGAGGTGACACTGACGTCCTTGATCCGGTGGACGGCGGTCGAGCGGTCCACGTGGACGAGGCGGACCTCCGCCTTGCCGTACTGGTTGTCTCCGAGTCTGATCCCCATAGGGGCGTGCTCCGTTCCGGTGCGTACGCGGCTGGTGGTGCGCGGCTCTAGGAACCCCGGTAGGTGGAGTAGGAGAAGGGGCTCAGCAGGAGCGGCACGTGGTAGTGCTCCTCCGCCTCGGCCAGTTCGAACACCACCGCCACCTCGGGGTAGAAGCCCCGCTGGCCGGTGGCGGCGAAGTAGGCCGCGGTGTCGAACACGATCCGGTAGCGGCCCGTGGGCAGCCGGCCGGGGCCCAGGTCGGCGACGCGGCCGTCGCCGTCGGTGCGCCCCTCGGCGACGCCTTCCCACGGGGCGTGCCCGGCCGCCGACTCCAGGCGGACGGGCACGCCGCGCGCGGGCCGCCCCAGTGCGGTGTCGAGGATGTGCGTGGTCACGTGGCTCATGTAGCGTCCAGGAGTTTGTCGACCCGCAGGCCGGCGATCTTGCGCAGTTCGTCGCCGACCACGGAGAGTTCGGTGTCCTCGTCGTTCTCCAGCCGTGCGACGAGGTCGGAGAGGAGCTCACGGGGCGAACGGCCGCTCGCGCAGACCAGGTAGATCCGCCCGAACCGCTCCTCGTACTCGCCCTGCGCGAAGGCGAAGATCCGCTGGACCCGGCGCGCGGCGTCACCGGGGTCCGCGGCGAAGGCCGACTGCTCGCCCTTCGACCACGCGGCCTCGATGCCCTCACCGCGCGGCCGCTCCCCGATCCGGGGGTGCCGTGCGAGAGCGGCCGAGACCTCCCCGCCGGTGAGCGTCCCGGCCTGCCGGTCGGCCAGCTCCCGCAGGGAGTGCCGGTCGCGGTAGGGCGCTGCGGCGGCGACCGCCGCCACCCAGCGGTCCACGTCCAAGCACCGCGCGAGCTCCGCGCGCAGCCTCTCCGGGGGCAGGGCGTTGAGGCGGGCGAGGCCGGGATCGGTCCGCGGTCTCGCGGCGGGCTCGGGCATGCTGGTCTCCATCCTCCGGATGGGTTGGATGATCCCACAGAGTGTTCCGCCGGAAAAGGGCGCGGTCGGGGGGTCACACCGAAGGCGCGTGCGGCGCGCACCGTTTCGTGTGGAATAGGCTTTCCGTTGAACGGAAGGCTTGGCGGGGAGGGCGGATGGGCCGCACGCTGGACTACACGGTGAACTGCTCCCTGCTGTTCACCGAGCTGCCCCTGGCCGAACGCCCCCGGGCGGCGCGCGAGGCCGGGTTCTCCAACGTGGAGTTCTGGTGGCCCTTCGCCGACGCCGTGCCGCCCCGCGGCGAGGTCGACGCCTTCGTCACCGCGATCGAGGCCGCAGGGGTCCGCCTGACCGGCCTCAACCTCTTCGCCGGCGTCCTGCCCGGACCGGACCGGGGCATCCTCTCCCACCCCGGCCGCGGAGCCGAGTCCGAGGCCAACGCCGAACTCGTGGCGCGCATCGCCCAGCGCACCGGCACCACCGCGTTCAACGCCCTCTACGGCCTGCGCCTGGCCGGAGTGGACCCGGCCGAACAGGACCGCCTCGCCCTGGAGAACACCGTCGCCGCCGCCCGTGTCCTGGCCGCCGTCGGCGGGACCGTCCTGGTCGAACCCCTGAGCGGTGTCGAGGGCTACCCGCTGCGGACCGCCGCCGAGGCCCTCGCCTTCGTCGCGCGCGCCAGGGAGGCCGGGGCCGACAACGTCGCCCTCCTCGCCGACCTCTACCACCTGGCCGTCAACGGCGACGACGTCGCCGCCGTCGTGCGCGACCACGCCGCCGAATTCGGGCACGTCCAGATTGCCGACGCTCCGGGCCGCGGGGAGCCCGGGACCGGGGCGCTGCCCCTGGAGCGGCTCGTCACCGACGCGCGGGCCCACGGGTATCGGGGCCTGGTCTCGCTGGAATACCTGCCGACCGTTCCCACCCGGGAGAGCTTCGGGTGGCTGGACTCCTGGGAGTGAGAAGCCGATCCGGGCGCACGGAGCGCCCGGCAGATGAGTTCCCGCCGGCGGTACCGGCCCTGCCGCACCCACGGCTTACGTGTGATCCGCGTGGCTGACGGCGGGCTCGGGTGTTGGCCGCACCCAGGGTCCCGCCGGCGGAATCCTCTACAACCCCCCTAGCACTGAAGGGTTCGTCCTAAATGGTACAGACCCTTCCGGTGAGCACCGCCACCGAGGGGGGCGGAAGCAGGACGGCCCCTCGGGCGTTGTCCCAGCATGTGGACGTCGGCTTAGGAGATCCGAGGCCGTTCTGCTAGCGTGAACCCCGTTATGCTGCGCGAGCTGCTTCTCCTTAGTGGCCGCGGCGGGGGTCGTTAGAAGGTCGGCTCCCTCGCCGCGGGACTTCGGCTTGCCCCGGTCGACCACGGACCACATGCCAGCATCCCACTGAGGAGACAACACCTATGGTGCCCCAGCAGCAGCCCGGACCCATGCCCTTCCACCGCTACGCGCCCTTCGCGCCGGTGGACCTGCCCGACCGCACCTGGCCGTCCAAGACCATCACCGAGGCGCCCCGCTGGCTGTCCACGGACCTGCGCGACGGAAACCAGGCCCTGATCGAGCCGATGGACCCCGCACGCAAGCGCGAGATGTTCGAGCTGCTGGTGCGGATGGGCTACAAGGAGATCGAGGTCGGCTTCCCCGCGGCCAGCCAGACCGACTTCGACTTCGTGCGGTCGCTGATCGAGGACGGCCTGATCCCCGACGACGTACAGATCTCCGTCCTCACCCAGGCCCGCGAGGACCTGATCGAACGCACCGTGCAGAGCCTGGTCGGTGCCGAGCGCGCCACCGTGCACCTGTACAACGCCACCGCCCCCACCTTCCGCCGCGTGGTGTTCAAGGTCGACCGCGAGCAGTGCAAGGACATCGCGGTCCAGGGCACCCGCCACGTCATGCGCTTCATCGAGCAGTACCTGGGCGAGAGCGCCTACGTCGGCTACGAGTACTCGCCCGAGATCTTCGTCGACACCGAGCTGGACTTCGCCCTGGAGGTCTGCGAGGCCGTCATGGACGTCTGGCGGCCCGGACCGGGCCGCGAGATCATCCTGAACCTGCCCGCCACGGTCGAGCGCGCCACCCCCAACGTCTACGCCGACCAGATCGAGTGGATGAGCCGCAACCTGAGCCGCCGCGAGCACGTGGCGCTGTCGGTGCACCCCCACAACGACCGGGGCACCGGCGTGGCCTCCGCCGAACTCGCGGTCATGGCCGGGGCCGACCGCGTCGAGGGCTGCCTGTTCGGCCACGGTGAGCGCACCGGCAACGTCTGCCTGGTCACCCTGGGCCTGAACCTGTTCAGCCAGGGCGTCGACCCGCGGATCGACTTCTCCCAGATCGACGAGATCCGCCGCACCGTCGAACACTGCACGCAGCTCCCGGTCGCGCCCCGCCACCCCTACGGCGGCGACCTGGTCTACACGGCCTTCTCCGGCTCCCACCAGGACGCCATCAAGAAGGGCTTCACCGCGCTGGAGGCCGAGGCCGAGGCGGCCGGGACGCCCGTGGACGAGCACCCGTGGGACGTGCCCTACCTGCCCATCGACCCCAAGGACGTGGGCCGCAACTACGAGGCGGTCATCCGCGTCAACAGCCAGTCCGGCAAGGGCGGCGTCGCCTACATCATGCACCGCGACCACGCGATGGACCTGCCGCGCCGCCTCCAGATCGAGTTCTCCAGGGTCGTCCAGGAGCACACCGACGCCGAGGGCGGCGAGTTCGCCGCCGAGCGCATCTGGGAGATCTTCTCCGGCACCTACCTGAAGGACGGCGGCCCCGTCGCGGTCCTGGCGCACCGCTCGGCCACCGGTGAGGACGGCGTCCACCGCATCGAGGCCGACGTCCGCGTCCACGGCGAGATCCGCGAGCTGTCCGGCACGGGCAACGGACCCATCTCCGCCTTCTGCGACGCCCTGACCGACGTCGACCTGAAGGTCCGCGTCATCGACTACGTGGAGCACTCCCTGGGCGAGAGCGGAGACGCCCGGGCCGCGGCCTACGTCGAGGCCGAGGTCGACGGCCGCGTCCTGTGGGGCGTGGGCGTGCACAACAACATCACCACGGCCTCGCTGAAGGCCGTGTGCAGTGTCATCGGCCGCGCTTGACCGGAACCGGCCCGACGCCGCGGCCCCTGACCCCGCAGCGGGGTCAGGGGCCGCGGCGCGCTCACACCCAGCCGAAGAGCTGGGTCCAGGCGTAGCCGGACTCCCCGACGCCGATGGCGACCAGGCCGCAGTTGAGGATGTTTCTGCGGTGCCCCTCGCTGTTCATCCAGGACTCCACCACCTGTGCGGCGCTGGTCTGGCCCTTGGCGACGTTCTCCGCGCCCCAGGAGTCGTAGCCGTGGCGGGAGGCCCGGCCTCCGGGGCCCTCACCCTCCGGGCTGTAGTGCGACATGTAGCCGCGCGCGTCCATGTCCTCGCTGTGCTCCTGAGCGGCGGCCGTCAGGCGCGCGTCCACGCGCAGCGGGTCGCACCCGGCGGCAGCCCGTTCGGCGTTGGTGAGATCCACGACCCGGTCGGTCAGGGTGCTCGAACCCGTGCCCGCACCTCCGCCGCTGTTGCCCCCGCCGGCCGACGAGCCGCCCCCGGAGCCCCTTCCCGAGCCGTCGGTGCCCTCCGCGCGCGCCGAGTCCGCCGACGGTTCCCCGTCCTCCTCGGCAGGAGAGGGTGAGACGGTGGCCTGGGCGCTCTGCCGTGCGGGCTCGGGCCGGGCGGTCGGTGCCGGGCCGGTGTCCGAGGGCGCCGCGAAGAAGTCGTCGTCGATCTCCGCGTCGGGCACCGCGGCCTGTTCGGGAGGGGCTTCCCCGGAGCCCCCGGAGGGCAGGAGCCCGGTGGCGGCCGTCTGGATCAGGTCGAGTCTCTCCCCGGCTCCGGTGAAGATCAGGGTGGCGGCCAGGGCCAGCCCGACCGGAATGGCGGTCAGCGCCGTCAGGAGAGGCAGACGCGTGCGTCTGCCGTGCTGCCTGCGGGCCTGCGCCCTGCCCTTGCGTCGGCGGCCTCGGGCCATGTCGCTGTCCCTCCGTGCGGGTTCGGGCACATCGCGGCCGCGTGGGTGCCGCGTGTGTTGGGAGCGTTCTCCCGGGACCGCCCTGGCCGATGGGGCCGGGGCAAATGTCTGAGAAAGGGAATCCAAATCGTAACAAAGAATACTGCGTTGTGGTTTGTGATGGGCGCGCGTGTGGAAGGTCCGAGCGATCCGCGACAATGGGGGTTGTGAGTCTCTACCGCGACGAGGGCGTCGTCCTGCGCACCCAGAAACTGGGCGAGGCGGACCGCATCATCACCCTCCTGACCCGGCGCACCGGCCTGGTGCGTGCCGTCGGCAAGGGGGTGCGCCGCACCAAGTCGCGGTTCGGCGCCCGCCTCGAACCGTGCACCCACGTGGACGCGCAGTTCTACACGGGCCGCACCCTGGACGTGATCACCCAGGCCGAGACGGTCCGCGCCTACGGCGAGGCCGTCGTGTCCGACTACGCGGGCTACACCGCGGCCACCGCCATGCTGGAGACGGCCGAGAAGATCGTCGCGGTGGAGAAGGACCCGGCACTGCGCCAGTTCCTCCTGCTCATCGGTGCCCTGCGCGTCCTGGGGGAGGGGACGCACGACGCGCGGCTGGTCCTGGACGCCTACCTGCTCCGCTCGCTGGCCGTGGCCGGATACGCGCCGGCGCTGAGCGGGTGCGCCCGATGCGGCAGCCGCGGCGAGCAGCGGGCGTTCGCGGTCCACGCCGGCGGTATGGTCTGCTCGGTATGCCGTCCCCACGGCGCCGTGCACCCGCACGCCGAGACGCTCCGACTGATGTCGGCCCTGCTCGAAGGCGACTGGCCGGCCGCGGACGCCAGTGAGGGAGGGCACCGCTCCGAGTGCAGCGGGCTGGTCGCGGCCTACCTGCAATGGCACCTGGAGAACGGCATCCGATCACTGCGCCACGTGGAGCGTTCTTGAGTCTGTTCAGTTTCGACCCCGGACACCGGCGGGACTACACGCCGCCTGCCGCGCACCCCAGCGGCGCCCGCCCTCCGCGGCTGCCGGCGGCGCTGGTGCCACGGCACGTGGCCGTGGTCATGGACGGCAACGGGCGCTGGGCCAAGGAGCGCGGCCTGCCCCGGACCGAGGGTCACAAGGCGGGCGAGTCCTCCCTCTTCGACGTGATCGAGGGCGCGCTGGAGCTCGGTGTGGAGCACCTGTCCGCCTACGCCTTCTCCACGGAGAACTGGAAGCGCTCCCCCGACGAGGTGCGCTTCCTCATGGGGTTCAACCGCGACGTCATCCGCCGCCGCCGCGACGAGCTGCACGCCCGGGGGGTGCGCGTGGTCTGGGCCGGGCGCACGGGGCGGCTGTGGAAGAGCGTGCTCAAGGAGCTCGCCGACGCCGAGGAGATGACGAAGGACAACACCGCGCTGACCCTCCAGTTCTGCGTCAACTACGGCGGCCGGGCCGAGATCACCGACGCCGTGCGCGAGCTGGCCCGCCAGGCCGCCGACGGGCGGCTGAAACCTGACAGGATCGACGAGGACGACATCTCCGGCCGCCTGTACGCGCCCGAGGTGCCCGACGTGGACCTGTTCGTGCGCTCCTCCGGTGAGCAGCGCCTGTCCAACTTCCTGCTCTGGCAGTCCGCCTACGCCGAGTTCGTGTTCCTGGACACGCTCTGGCCCGACTTCGACCGCCGCGACCTGTGGCGGGCCTGTGAGATCTACGCGAGCCGGGACCGCCGCTACGGCGGAGCGGTGCCCAACCCGGTACCCGAGGAGGACAAGTGACGGATCGTACGGGGGAGAGGGAGACGCCCCTGGTCAGGCCGGGGATGTCGTTCCTGGCCCTGGGGGACAGCTTCACCGAGGGCGTGGGGGACCCCTCCCCGGACGGGGAGGCGGAGTTCCGCGGCTGGGCGGACCGGGTGGCCGGGCACCTGGCCGACCACGTGGGCGAGGTGCGCTACGCCAACCTGGCCGTACGCGGCAAGCTCATGCGCCAGATCGTCACCGACCAGGTTCCGGCGGCCGTGGAGATGGCGCCGGACCTGGTCTCGCTGTGCGCGGGCGGCAACGACCTGCTGCGCCCCGGCGGGGACCCCGAGCGCATGGCCCGGGTGCTGGACCACACGGTGGCCCGGCTGCGCGCCGCCGGGAGCCGGGTCATGCTCTTCACCGGGGTGAACGTCTCCACCGGCTACATGCGCACCACGATCGGCCTGTTCGCGCGCTACTACATGAACGTGCGCGCCATCGCCGACCGGCACGACTGCCTGCTGGTCGACCAGTGGCCGATGCGCGTCCTGACCGACCCGCGCGCCTGGGACGAGGACCGGCTGCACATGTCCCCGGAGGGCCACCGCAGGCTGGCGCTGCGGGTGGCGGAGGTGCTCGGCGTGCCCACGGAGCGGCGCTGGGACGAACCGTGGCCGGAGGCGGAGCCGGTCGGGTGGCGCCAGGCGCGCAGGGAGGACCTGGTGTGGGTGAAGGAGTCGCTGGGGCCGTGGATCGGGCGCCGGCTCACCGGCAGGTCCTCCGGTGACGCGGTGACAGCCAAGTTCCCCGAGCCGATCACGGTCAAGGGCACGGCTGCGCCGGTGACCCCCGCCTCAGACAGGAATGTGACATAAGGCGCAAAAGCAGCGAAAAGCTCAACCTACTGTCGCGTAACTATGGCCCTCAGTCGCATCATTGCGTACTATGAGCGGCTTTCGGACCAGTGAACTCACCCAGAAGGACATCCTGTCCTACGTGGCCCTCGGTGACAGCTTCACCGAGGGCATGAGCGACCCCTACCCGGACAGCGACACCGTCCCCGAAGGGCGCTACCGCGGCTGGGCGGACCGGGTGGCCGGGCACCTGGCCGACCACGTGGGCGAGGTGCGCTACGCCAACCTGGCCGTACGCGGCAGGCTCATCGCCCAGATCAGGGACGAACAGATGGAGCCGGCGGCCGAGATGGCGCCGGATCTGGTCACCCTGTGCGCGGGCGGCAACGACATCATCCGCCCCGGAGCCGACCCCGACCGGACCGTGGAGCTGTTCGAGGACATGGTGGCGCGCCTGTCCGCCACCGGTGCGCGCGTGGTCGTCTTCACCGGGTTCGACACCAACTGGCAGCCGGTCATGCGCCACCTGCGCGGCAGGATCGCCACCTACAACATGCACATGCGTGCTGTCGCCGACCGGTACGGCTGCGACGTCGTGGACCTGTGGAGCATGGGCTGCCTGTCCGACCCGCGGGCGTGGAGCTGGGACCGCCTCCACCTGTCCCCGGAGGGGCATCGCAGGGTGGCGCTGCGCACCTGCGAGGTCCTGGGCGTCCCGGTTGCGGGCCGGTGGGACGCCCCTTGGCCGCCGCCCGAACCCCGCGCCTGGCGCACCGCGCGCCAGGAGGACCTGCACTGGGCGCGCGAGTTCCTGGTGCCGTGGATCGGGCGCAGGCTCAGCGGCCGCTCCTCCGGCGACGGCCTGGGCCCCAAACGGCCCGTGCTGCGGCCGTGCCGGCGCACCGACCACCGCGACGAGCCCTGACCGGCCCGGCGCCCACACGGTTCCGGGGCCCGGACGGTCTCAGGGAGGCACCGCTCAGCGGGAGGCGCAGGAGGCGCAGGTGCCGAACACCTCGACGGTGTGCGTCACCCCGGTGAAGCCGTACCGGGTGCCCACCTCGGCGGCCCAGGCCTCCACGGCGGGCCCCTCGATCTCCACGGCCGTGGAGCACACCCGGCACACCAGGTGGTGGTGGTGCTCCACGGTGTCGCACGCCCGGTAGATCGCCTCTCCCTCGCTGGTGCGCAGCACGTCCACCTCGCCCGTCTCGCTCAGCGCCTGGAGCGCCCGGTAGACGGTGGTCAAGCCGATCTTGGAGCCCTCGGCGCGCAGGTCCGCGTACAGGTCCTGGGCGCTGCGGAACCCGGTGGACCCGGTCAGTGCTCGGCGGACCGTCTCACGGCGCGTACTCATGACTGTTCCACCCTTCCCCCGGTCGTGGTCGCAGGCATCGTATCCGCCAGAGGGCCGACTACCGGACGGCGGGTGGCCGCCGACCGGCGCTTGGAGAGGCGGTTCAGCACACCCCCCGCGGCGACCGCCGCGCAGAAGACCGCCAGCGCCAGGATGACGATCGTGGCCCCCGGCGCCAGGTCTCCGTAGAAGGCGGTGGTCAGACCGCCCACCGAGGAGGCCAGGCCGATCACCACGGCCAGGACCATGGTCACCCGGAAGCTGCGGGTCAACTGCTGTGCCGCGGCCACCGGGACGATGAGCAGCGCGCTGACCATGAGCACACCCACGATCCGCATGGCGATGACCACCGTCAGCGCCGCCGTCACCGAGAGCAGGACGCTCAGGAAGCGCACCGGCAGCCCGTGGGCGCGCGCCACCTCCTCGTCCTGGCACAGCACGAACAGTTCGCGGCCGAACAGTGCCACGACCGCGAACACGCCGAGGGCCAGACCGGCCACGAACCACAGGTCCTCCTCAGCGACGGTGCTCACCGAACCGAAGAGGTAGGACGTCAGGGTCGCGTTGCTCGCCCCGGGGGTGAGGTTGATCAGCAGCACGCCCCCCGCGATGCCGCCGTAGAACAGCAGGGCCAGCGCCACCTCGCCGCTGGCGCGGGTCCGCACCCGCACCAGTTCCATGAGCACGGCGCCCGCCGTCGCCACCAGAGCGGCCGTGAGCACGGGGGAGGTGCTGGTGAGCAGGCCCAGGGCCACACCGGTGAGCGCCACGTGCCCGATGCCGTCGCCCAGCAGCGCCAGGCGGCGCTGGACGAGGAACGTGCCGATGACCGGGGTGACCAGGCCCACGAGCACGGCGGCGATGAGCGCGCGCCGCATGAACTCGTACTGGAGCAGTTCAGTCACGACCGGGAACCTCGAATCGGATCAGGTCCGTCGCCGAGGCGGCCCGGGGGTCGGGGTCGTTCGGGTCGGGGTGGGGGTGCTGGTGCTCGTGGCCCGGGCGCGCGCACGCGCCGGTCACCGCGGGGACCGGGCCGTCATGGACGATCCGTCCGCTGTCCAGTACCACCGAGCGCTCGATGACCTCCTCCAGCGGGCCCGGCTCGTGCAGGACCAGGACTACGGTGGACCCCTGTTCGCGCAAGAGGGCGACGGTCCGGGCGAGTGCCCGCTGGTTCTCCGCGTCCACCCCGGCCATGGGCTCGTCCATGACGAAGGTGTCGGGCCGTCCGGCCAGGGCGCGGGCGATGAGGACGCGCTGCTGCTGGCCGCCGGAGAGTTCGCGCACGGCGTCGCGGGCGCGGTCGGTCAGGCCCACGGCCTCCAGGGCCTCGTGCACGGCGGCCCGGTCGGAGCGGCTGGGGAAGAACGAGAGGCGGCCGCGCGTCGCGACCTGCCCGGAGGCGACGATCTCGCGGACCGTGGCGGGGACGGCGCCGCCCGCCGTAAGCCGCTGTGGGACGTACCCGATGCGCCGCCACTGCCGGAACCGGTGCAGGGGGGTGCCGTGCAGGAGGACCTCGCCGGAGGCGAGCGGCACGATGCCGAGCATGGCGCGCATGAGTGTGGACTTGCCGGAGCCGTTGGGCCCCAGGACGGCCGTGGTCCGGCCCGCGTGGAGGTCCAGGCTCACCCCGTCCAGGACGGGGACCCCGTCGTAGGTGACACGGGCGTCGGCGACCCGGAAGGCGGGAGGGGCCGACGGGTGGCGCGGTGGCGGTGCGTCCGCTGCCGCCGGGGACGGGTCTGCGGGCCGCGGCGCGTCCCTCCTGAACTGGTCTGACACACCACCAGTATCGGGAAAATGAAAACGATTGTCAAAATGTGTCCGGGTGCTCCCAGAGCGGGACCCGCGCGCTCAGAACCCCAGGAGTCTGGCGGCGGTCAGGAACGCCACGACCACGATCATGAGCACGCGCGGGGCGCGCCCGCTCCGGTCCAGGGCCGGCCAGCCCAGGTAGGCCAGCCACACCAGGAACACCAGAACCAGCACCAGGCACGGCGCGCCGACCCACCAGGGGGCCATCAGCCCCGAGACGAACAGGGCGCCCAGCACCAGCGGTGTGAACCAGCGCGGCATACGGCTCAGCCACACCAGGAGGACCGCGCTGCGCCGCTCCACCGCGTGCCGCAGCCGGGAGGACCCCGCGCCCGGACCGGGTTCGTCGTGGGGCAGGGACCGTTCGGGGCCGTGCCCCGGCCCGCTGCCGTGTTCGGGGGAGACCATCGCCGTGCGCTCCTCGTTCCAGTGCGGCCTGCGCGAGCCGGATCGACCGGCGCCCAACGGGCACGGTACCCGCGATCCGCCCGATCCATGTGTGCGGGGCCCGAACCACGCCCCGGATTCTCGCCGACACGGAATCACCGATCCACTGCAAGCGATCCACTACATTCATGGGACGGGTGTCCTGAGAGTAAGAACCAGGTCATCCGATGTCAGAGTGCCGCCCCCGCGACGGGGATCCCTCGGAGGATGCCGCTTCCCGTGCCCCAGATCACAGTCATCGTGGCCTTCGACGCCACCGAACCGCACCTGCAGGACTGCCTGGACTCCCTGGCGCGCCAGGACGGTACGGACCCCGAGGCCCGGGCCGAGGCCGTCCTCGTTCCCGTGCGCCAGCCCGGCACCGGCGTCCCGGGCACCGGGACGGCGCACCCCGACGGCGACGACGAGTCGGTCGAGTCCGCCCCGCGCGACGCCCTGGCCGTCGCCAGGGCGTTCGCCGCCGCACCGCCCCCCGGGCTCGCGGTCCGCCTCCTGGACGGCGCGCCCTGCTCCGACCGCTCCGCCGCACGCGCCCGGGGGGCCGAGGCCGCCACCGGAACCCACCTCCTCTTCCTGGACGGGGCCGACGCCCTCACCGGATACGCGCTCGCCTACCTGGCCCGCGCGGCTCGCGACAGCCGCTCCGACCTCGTGGTGGGCGGTGCCCACCGGTTCAACGAACTCGGAGCCTCGCCCTCCCGGGCCCACCGCGCCTACGGTGCCCGCCCCCGCACGGCCGAGGACCCCCGCCACGTCCCCGGCCTGCTCACCGACCCCGCCCTGGGCAACAGGCTCTGGCGCGGGGAGTTCTGGGACGCGCTGCCCGACCACGGCCTGCACCCCGACGACGTCGACCTCGCCCTGCGCCGGGCCGCCCTGTCCGCCCACACCGTGGACTACCTCCCGGCCCCCGTCCTTCTCATCCGCGAACGCGACGCCGACCCGGCCGTGCCCGACGCCGACCTCCTCGCCCGCCGCCTCGTCGCCGCGGGCGCCCTCGCCGCGAGTCTGGCCGCCACCGACCGCGACCTGTGGGACCGCACACTCCTCGAAGGCGAGCTCGCCAGAGCGCTCAAACACCTCGACGAGGCCGCCCCCGACGTTCGCCGCGCCCTGGTCGAACTGGTCGGCACCTACCTCGAACACGTCTCCCCCGAGACCGTCGACGGCCTGCGCGCCCTGCACCGGCTCATGTACCACCTCGTGCGCCGGGGCCGGGTGGACGACCTCGCCGAACTCGCCGTCTTCGCGCGCAGCGTCGAGATCAAGAAGGCCCCCGCCGTCCGGCGCGGCCTCACCTACTACCTGCGCTACCCCTTCTTCGAGTCCACCGACCCGGACAAGGCCGTCCCCCGCCGCGTGTACCGGCTCGACGACCACCTCCACGCCAGGCAGAAGACCGAGGACGTGCGCTGGAAGGACGGCCGCCTGCACATCAGCGGCCGGATCGGCCTGCCCCACCTGCCCGCCCGCAAGCGGTGGCAGCAGTACGTGACCGCCCATGCCGTCGATACCCGGGGCGCCCGCCGCGTCCGCCTTCCCGTGCGGGTGCGGCGGGCCGCCGAGTACCGCCTGCCCGACGTCCCCGAGGCCGCCCGTCACGACTGGGGCGGGTTCACCGTGGTCCTGGACCCGGCCCGGCTGCGCACCGGCGGCCGGTGGGAAACGGGCGAGTGGACGGTGGAGATGACGGTGTTCAACCGGGGCCTGGTCCGCCACAAGACCCTCTCCCACCCCGTGCCCGGCCCGCCCGAACGGCCCGGATGCCATGAGGCGGCCGAGGACCTGTGGATCCGCCCCCGCTGGGACGCGGCCCGCCGCCTCGTCGTCGCCGTCGAACCGGTGCGCGCCCGGATCACCGGCCACGGCCACGACGCGGACACCGGTGTCCTGGAACTGCGTGGGGAACTGCTCGGTGATCCGGAGGCCACACAGGGTGAGATCCGCCTGACCCGCGCGCCCGGCACCGCCGAGACCGTCCACCCCGCCACCGTCGCCGACGGCCGCTTCACCGCCCGGGTCGACACCCGCGCCCTCTTCGACCGCGCCGTGGACGAGTGCGGCGGCGCGATTCTCCAGGAGGAGTGGGAGGCCCTCCTGGTCCTCGACGGCACGGAGGCGGTTCCCCTCGTCCTGCCCGACGGTGTGGCCGCCACCGCCTACGCCCTGCGGGACGCCCGGCGCGAACTGGCAGTCCAGCGCACCCCCACCGGACACGTGCGGCTGCGCGCCGGACGGGCACGCCCGATCGTCGACAGCGCCCGCTGGGAGGGGCGCGACCTGGTCCTGGAGGGGGAGTTCGGCGCCGCCACCGAACTGTGGATCGTGGCCAGGGCCCGCGGGCGCGACGAGGAGCACGTGTTCGACACCCGCCAGGACGGCCACCGCTTCACGGCCCGGCTCTCCCCGGCCGACACCGCCACACTCTCCGGCCCCCTGTCCCTGCCCGCGGGCTCCTACCGGCTGTGGGGCAGGACCACCGGGGCCGGCCCCGTGCAGCCGGTGGACGCGGGCGTGGAGTACGGCGAGGACCTCATCGCCGAGCCGCCCATCGCGATGAGCACCGACCAGCGCGACTACACCCTCACCTACCAGGGCCGGGGTATCCCCGTCCTCACTGTCGGCAGCGACCTGCGCCCCGCCGAGCGCGGTACGTTCGCCCAGCGCGGCCTCCGGGAGACCGACTACCCCCGCTGGCGCGGCGAACCCCTCACCGAGGGCGTCCTCTTCGACTCCTACACCGGCCGCCAGTACTCCGACAGCCCGCAGAGCATCTGCGCGCGGCTGCGCACCGACGATCGGTGGGAGCACTACCCGATGTCCTGGCTGGTCGCCGACGGTCAGGTGAACCTGCCCGAGGGCCTCGCCCCGGTCCGCCTCAAGGGGCGCGAGTACTACGAGGCCCTGGCCCGCACCCGCTACCTGGTCACCAACTCGCGCCAGCCCGCGTGGTTCCACAAGCGCCCCGACCAGGTGGTCGTGCAGACCTGGCACGGGTCGATGCTCAAACGTATCGGCTTCGACGTGGAGAACGTCGGCGGCAAGTCGCGCGACTACTTCGACAAGCTCGCCTGGGAGACGCGGCAGTGGGACTACCTGGTCTCCCCGAGCCCCTGGGCCACGCCCATCCTGCGCAGCGCGTTCCGGTTCGAGGGGGAGATCCTGGAGACCGGCTACCCGCGCAACGACATCTTCTTCTCACCCGACAGGGACCGGATCGCCGCACGCGTCCGCCGCCACCTCGGCCTGCCCGAGGGCAAGAAGGTGGTGCTGTACGCGCCCACCTGGCGCGACGACAAGTACTACACCCGCGGCAAGCACAAGCTCGACCTGCACCTGGACCTGCAGCGGATGTACGACAAACTCGGCGACGACCACGTCCTGCTGGTGCGGCGCCACCCGCGGGTCGTCGACAGCGTGCCCGTCGTCGGCGAGGGGTTCGTCCACGACGTCTCGCTCTACCCCGAGATCATGGAGCTGTTCCTCATCACCGACGTGCTCATCACGGACTACTCGTCCATGATGTTCGACTTCGCCAACACCGGGCGGCCCATGCTCTTCTTCACCTACGACCTCGAAAGCTACCGGGACCGACTGCGCGGGTTCTACTTCGACTTCGAACAGACCGCCCCCGGGCCGCTGCTGACCGAGTCCGACCAGGTGATCGAGGCCCTCCTGGACATCGACGAGACGGCCGCGCGGCACGCCGACGGCTACCGGGCGTTCGTGGAGCGGTTCTGTCCCCTGGACGACGGACACGCCGCCGCGCGTGTCGTGGACCGGGTCTTCGGCTCCTCCTGAGCGGCCGCCGCGGGCTTGCGGTTGAATGGGGCGGTGATCGTCATCACCCGATACTCCGTGCCCGAGGCCGACACCGAGGCCTTCCGAACCGACGCCGACGCAGCCGTGGCGGCGCTGTCGCGACGCCCCGGGTTCCGGGGCCACCGGATCGGCCGCGCCGCCGACGACCCCCTCCTGTGGACCGTGGTCACCGAGTGGGACGGAGCGGGGTACTACCGCCGTGCACTGTCGGACTTCGACGTGAAGGTGAACGCCGTGCCGCTGCTCTCGCGCGCCATCGACGAGCCCACCGCCTTCGAGATCCTCGACGGTGGAGCCTGAGCACGCCTGTGGATCCGTGCGCGAGCGGAGCCCGTGTGCTCTAGCCTGGGAGGGCGGGCACATGGCGCACCCCGCCCTGGTCGCGCCGCGGCCCGCACTTCCCTGATCAGCACCGATGTATCGCGCACCGCGATCCACCGACCGCCAGCCGGATGGAGAGTCACCCATGGCCGCCAAGTCAGAGGCAATGGACGCACTGGTCAACCTCGCCAAGCGGCGGGGCCTGGTCTACCCCTCCAGTGAGATCTACGGGGGTCTGCGCGCCGCCTGGGACTACGGTCCCCTGGGTGTGGAGCTGAAGGCCAACGTCAAGCGCCAGTGGTGGCGCACGATGGTGCAGGAGCGCGAGGACATCGTCGGCCTGGACTCCAGCGTCATCCTGGCCCGCGAGGTCTGGGAGGCCTCCGGCCACGTCAAGGCCTTCGTCGACCCGCTCACCGAGTGCCAGTCCTGTCACAAGCGCTTCCGCGCCGACCACCTCATCGAGGCCTACGAGGAGAAGCACGGCCGCGAGCCCGAGGGCGGCCTGAACGCGCTGGCCTGCCCCAACTGCGGCGCGAAGGACTCCTTCACCGAGCCGCGCATGTTCAACGGCCTGCTCCGCACCCACCTGGGCCCGGTCCAGGACGAGAAGGGCCTGGCCTACCTCCGTCCGGAGACCGCGCAGGGCATCTTCGTCAACTACAAGAACGTCGAGCAGTCCGCGCGGCGCAAGGTGCCCTTCGGCATCGGACAGATCGGCAAGTCGTTTCGCAACGAGATCACCCCGGGCAACTTCATCTTCCGCACCCGCGAGTTCGAGCAGATGGAGATGGAGTTCTTCGTCAAGCCCGGCAGCGACGAGGAGTGGCACCAGTACTGGATCGACACCCGCCTCCAGTGGTACGTCGACCTCGGTATCGCCAAGGACAACCTGCGGCTGTACGAGCACCCGCAGGAGAAGCTCTCGCACTACTCCAAGCGCACCGTGGACGTGGAGTACCGCTTCAACTTCCAGGGCAGCGAGTGGGGCGAGCTGGAGGGCATCGCCAACCGGACGGACTACGACCTCCGTACGCACAGCGAGGCCTCCGGCCAGGACCTGTCCTACTTCGACCAGGAGAACAACGAGCGCTACATCCCCTACGTCATCGAGCCCGCGGCCGGTGTGGACCGCACGGTGCTGACGTTCATGCTGGACGCCTACAACGTCGACGAGGCGCCCAACGCCAAGGGCAAGATGGAGAAGCGCGCCGTGATGCGCCTGGACCCGCGCCTGTCGCCGGTCAAGGCCGCCGTGCTGCCGCTCTCGCGCAACGCCGACCTCTCGCCCAAGGCCCGCGACCTGGCCGCCGCCCTGCGCAAGCGCTGGAACGTGGAGTTCGACGACGCCGGCGCGATCGGCCGCCGCTACCGCCGCCAGGACGAGATCGGTACGCCGTTCTGCGTGACGGTGGACTTCGACACCCTGGAGGACAACGCGGTGACCGTGCGCGAGCGCGACACCATGTCCCAGGAGCGCGTGTCCCTGGACCGGGTGGAGACCTACCTGGTGGAGCGCCTGCCCGGCTGCTAGTGCCGGTGGGCTGAACCGACGACGGCCGCCCGTCCCCGTGTGGGGGCGGGCGGCCGCGCGCTGTCCCCAGGGTGGTCAGCGGGGCGGCCGGACCTCGCGACGCCGGACGGCGGCAGCGGCACCGAACTCGTCGAGGATATCGGTGAGCAGGGAGCGGAGGGTGTGCAGCGCGTCGTCGCCCAGGCGTCGGCGGAGCCGTTCCTCCGTCTCCGTCCGTGCGGCGCGGGCGGCCTCGACGGCCGCGCGGCCGCGCGGGGTCAGCCTGACCCGGCGGACTCGGGCGTCGCCGGGGGAGGGGAACCGCTCGGTGTAGCCGAGTCGTTCGAGCTCCACAACCGCCTTCGAGGCGCCCTGCGGGGTCATGTCGAGCTTCTCGGCCAGGTCGCCGATGGTGGGCTCGGCTTCGACGAGGTGCTGGAAGACGTAGCCGTGGGACGTGCGCAGGTCGGCGAAGCCGTGTGTGGCGAGCGCGTCCTGGACGGATGAGGCCGCGGCCGACCCCACGAAGAGGGCGAGCGTGCCGGTGTCCAGGTCGTCGGGTTCCAGTGGTTGCGGCATACCGCCATTGTGTATTGACAACCTTGGTTGCGCAACTATGGTTGAAGATATGTCGAGCATCGATGACCACCCCAACGTCACGACGACCGTCCGCTATCACGAGGCGGTCTCCCGCTTCGCCGACACCGAGGAGCTCGCCTCCTTCTTTCATCCGGATGCCGTCCACACCCAGTTGCCCAACGTCCTGTTTCCCGAGGGCACCGTCCGCACCATGAAGGAGGTCGCCGCCGCCTCGGAACAGGGCAGGGCCATGCTCTCCGAGCAGTCCTTCGAGGTGGTCGAGGCGTTGGCCTCCGGGAACCGGGTCGCCGCGGAGGTCGCCTGGTCGGGAATGCTGGCGGTGCCGATGGGCGCACTGCCCGCCGGACACGTCCTGCGCGCGCACGTCGCCACGTTCCTGGAGTTCCGCGACGGGAGGATCATCGCCCAGCGCAACTACGACTGCTACGAGCCGCTGCGCCCCGCCGGCTCCGAGGGGGAGGGCACTGGCGAGGAGGGTGCGGACGGAGTCTGAGGGCGGGCGGCCGTGTGCCGGGCAGTGGTGAGGCGGCCGGCTCCGGGGGGAGGGCCGACCGCCTCTGGTCCCGGGCCGCACACAGCCGCAGGCTCCTGCACTCAACGTAGCGGTAGGGCGTGTGCGGTACGGGGTCGTTTGGGGTCCCTTGTCCTATCGCGTGAGCCAATTGTGATCTGTGACACAGAGTCCGCCACTGATTCGTTGTCCCCTGTGGGGGTTCGACGAGACACCTAGCTCTTCAATGCCTAGCTCTGTTAGGGTAGCGATCCCTAGCGGAACTAGGTATGGGGAGTGCGCGTGCACATAGACAAGGACCTGGTCGCGGCGTCGGCCACCCCGCTCGTCCTGGGCATCCTCGCCGAGGGCGAGTCCTACGGATACGCCATCGTCAAGCGGGTCAACGAACTCTCCGACGGACGGATGCAGTGGACGGACGGGATGCTCTACCCGCTGCTGCACCGCCTGGAGCGCAACGGTTACGTGCGGGCGTCCTGGGGCACCTCCGACGCGGGCCGCCGCCGCAAGCACTACGCGATCACCGAGGCCGGGCTCCGGACGCTGGCCGAGCGGCAGGCGCAGTGGAGCGTGGTCGCCGACGCGCTCAAACAGGTGTGGCAGACCGCCGCGCACCCGCCAGTCCTCGGCGACGCACCGGCAGGGGGGATCGCCTGATGAGTGAGACCCTGCGCTCGGACGTCCTGGAGGACCAGATCGACCAGTGGCGCGGATTCGTGCGCCGCCGCCGGGCGATCGACGCCGCCGACGTCGAGGAGATGGAGGACCACCTGCGCGAACAGATCAACGACCTGGAGGCCGGCGGCCTCGACCACGAGGAGGCCTTCCTCGTCGCGGTCAAGCGCATGGGCAACCTGGACGAGGTGTCCCGCGAGTTCGCGCGCGAGCACTCCCACCGGCTCTGGAAGCAACTGGTCCTGGTCCCCGAGGCCGACGACGGCGCGGGCGGCCTGGCGCGCTGGCGCGACCTCGGTACGGCGCTGGCGTGCGCACTCGGCGCGGGCGTGGCCGTGAAACTCCTGTTCACGCTGGTCGACGGCGACATGGCGCTGGTCCGCAACATCGCCTTCGCGGTGCTGCCGTTCCTGGCGGGCTGGTTCGCCTGGAAGCGGCGCGTCACCTGGCGGGTGTGCGCGTCGGTGGCGGCCGTCGCGCTGGTCCCGGCGCTGGCGGTGAACCTCTACCCCTTCGAGGCGACCCCGGGGCCGTACCCGGTGCCGGGGATGACGGCCGTGCTCGCGTTCACGCACGTCCCGGTCCTGCTGTGGCTGCTGGTGGGCGTCCTGCACACCGGTGGGGCCTGGCGCTCCCACGATCGGCGGATGGACTTCGTGCGGTTCACCGGCGAGCTGGTGGTGTACCTGGCGCTGATCGGGCTGGGGTCGATGGTCCTGGCTGGACTCACCTTCGGCGTGCTCGCACTGGTCGGCGTCGACCTCGAACCGTTCTTCGAGGACTGGCTGGTGCCCTTCGGCCTGCCCGGCGCGCTGCTGGTCGGCGCGTGGCTGGTGGAGGCCAAGAAGAGCGTGGTGGAGAACATCGCGCCCGTGCTGACCCGGGTCTTCACCCCATTGGCGGTGCTGATGCTGCTCGCCGACCTGGTGGCGCTGCTGGTGAACGGCCCGCTGACCACGGTCGACCGCGACTTGCTCATCCTCATGGACGCGGTCCTGGTGCTGGTGCTGTTCCTGCTGCTGTACTCGATCTCCGCCCGCGACCCCCTGGCCCCGGCGGGGGTGTTCGACTGGCTCCAGCTCGTGCTGGTCGGCGCGGCGCTCGCGGTGGACGCCGTGGCGCTGACCGCGATGTTGACCCGCATCGCCGAGTTCGGGTTCACCGCCAACAAGACCGCCGCGCTGGGGCTCAACCTGGTGCTGCTGGTGCACCTGGTGTGGTCGGCGTGGCTGATGGCCGGGTTCGTGCGGGGCAAGCGGCCGTTCGCGGCGGTCGAGCGCTGGCAGACGGCCTACCTGCCGGTGTACGCGGTCTGGGTGGGGCTGGTGGTGCTGGTGTTCCCGCCGCTGTTCGCCTTCGCCTGAGGCGGGACGGCGGTCGGCGCCCCCGTGCACCGGGTCCCTTCCTGGAGCGCGGGGGCGCGGGTGTGGTCTCAGTGTTCTTTTTCGAGGTTCGCCCCAGGGCGAAGGTGGGCGTGTCATCTCGCACTGGGGCGAACCTCGGCGGTCGTGTGCGGGCTCAGCCGGAGGTGTAGACGACGAAGGACACCGCGATGTACTGGCACACGAACGCGGCGATGGTCAGCGAGTGGAAGATCTCGTGGAAGCCGAACCAGCGCGGCGCCGGGTCGGGCCACTTGAGGGCGTAGACCACCGCCCCGACGCTGTAGAGCACCCCGCCCACGAGGACGAGGATCCACGTCGCCGGGTGCGTGCCGCTGATCAGTTGCGGGATGAACAGCACCGCCACCCAGCCGATCGCCAGGTACAGCGCCGTGGACAGCCAGCGCGGCGCGCCCAGCCAGAGCAGCTTGAACCCGACCCCGGCGATGGCTCCGGTCCAGATCAGGGCCAGCATCGCCGCGCGCAGGCCGCCGTCGAGCACCAGTACCACGAACGGCGTGTAGGTGCCCGCGATGATGAGGTAGATGTTGGAGTGGTCCATACGCCGCAGGACCTTCTGCGCGCGCGGCGACCAGCGGCCCACGTGGTAGACGGCCGAGGTGCTGAACAGCATCACCGAGCTGAGCGCGTACACGGCGCTGGCCACACCTGCGGGCCAGGTGGGGGAGAGGCAGACGAGCACGATCCCGGCTGCCAGGGCCAGGGGTGCCGTACCCAGGTGCAGCCACCCGCGCAGGCGGGGCTTGACCGCCTCCAGCAGTTCGCCGGCGGCCGCGGCCGCCCGTTCGGGGACGGAGGCCTCACCGGTTCCGGTTCCGTCCGTTCCCGTGGTCCCGCTCTTCCGTGCCTGCTCCTCGGACACCGCCGTACACCCTCCCTCGCGTGTACCCGCCCCGCGGCGGGGGTTCTGTGCGAAGCCTAACCTACGGATCCGTAGGTTACTCACTGGTATAGGGGTGGCGCCAGCCACAGGTCCTCACGGGCGCAGGGCCGTGTGAGTGAGTGGTCGCAGGGCCTCCGCTGGGGCTGATGTGTGGTTCCGGGATTCCCACCGTCCGAACGCACCTGCTGTGACCAGCGGTGCAACCGATACGTGAGCCGCTGCCCCCGTATTCTGGGGGAGCGGGTTGCCTGTGCCGGCGCTGAACCATTGGTATAGACCTCTTTGAGGGTTGTGAACTGCAAAAACTCGGAAAACTACGGCTCATGAACAAGGGGTTTCGCGCGGTCTGGATAGAGTCGCGCCCGTCCAGTCAGGGTCGGCTCGACGCGGAGCCGCCGACACGACCGAGGGAGCACCCCCGTGACCAAGTACGTCTACAAGTTCACCGAGGGCAACAAGGACCTGAAGGACCTCCTCGGCGGCAAGGGTGCCAACCTCGCCGAGATGACCAATCTGGGTCTGCCGGTGCCGCCGGGGTTCACGATCACCACTCAGGCCTGCCGCCACTACCTCGACAACGGGGAGATGCCCGCCGGGCTCGACACCCAGATCGAGGCCGCGCTGGAGGAGCTGGAGAAGGCCATGGGCCGCCGACTCGGCCAACCCGACGACCCGCTCCTGGTGAGCGTACGCTCGGGCGCCCGCTTCTCCATGCCCGGCATGATGGAGACCGTCCTCAACATCGGACTCAACGACGAGTCCGTCGAGGGCCTGGCCGCCCAGGGCGGTGACGCGCGCTTCGCCTGGGACTCCTACCGGCGCCTCATCCAGATGTTCGGCAAGACCGTCCAGGACATCGACGGCGAGCTCTTCGAGGACGCCATCGACGAGGCCAAGGCCGCCAAGGGCATCACCGACGACCTCGACCTCGACACCGACGACTTCCGTGCGCTGGTCGACCGGTTCAAGGCCATCGTCGCCGAGCAGACCGGCCACCCCTTCCCCACCGACCCGCGCGAGCAGATGAACCAGGCGGTCCGGGCGGTCTTCGAGTCCTGGAACGCGCCGCGCGCCGTGCTCTACCGCCGCCAGGAGCGCATCCCGGCCGACCTGGGCACCGCCGTCAACATCTGCTCCATGGTCTTCGGCAACCTCGGTATGGACTCCGGTACCGGCGTGGCCTTCACACGCGACCCCGCCAGCGGCCAGCAGGGCGTCTACGGCGACTACCTCCAGAACGCCCAGGGCGAGGACGTCGTCGCCGGCATCCGCAACACCGTGCCGCTCGCCGACCTGGAGGACATCGACGCCTTCAGCTACCGCGAGCTGATGGGCATCATGGAGACCCTGGAGAACCACTACAGGGACCTGTGCGACATCGAGTTCACCATCGAGCGCGGCAAGCTGTGGATGCTCCAGACCCGCGTCGGCAAGCGCACGGCCGCCGCCGCCTTCCGTATCGCCGACCAACTCGTCGACCAGGGCATGATCGGCCTCGACGAGGCGGTCCAGCGCGTCACCGGCGACCAGCTCGCCCAGCTCATGTTCCCGCGCTTCGACGAGACCGCCACCGGCGGCTCCCACCGCATCGGCGGCGGCATGAACGCCTCGCCCGGTGCCGCTGTCGGCAAGGCGGTCTTCGACTCCTACACCGCCGTCAAGTGGTCCCGCAGCGGGGAGAAGGTCATCCTGTGCCGCCGTGAGACCAACCCCGACGACCTGGAGGGGATGATCGCCGCCGAGGGCATCCTCACCAGCCGCGGCGGCAAGACCTCGCACGCCGCCGTCGTCGCCCGAGGCATGGGCAAGACGTGCGTGTGCGGCGCCGAGGAACTCGACATCGACACCAAGAACCGGCGCCTGACCGCGCCCGGCGGCGAGGTGGTCGAGGAGGGCGACGTCATCTCCATCGACGGCACCAGCGGCGCGGTCTTCCTCGGCGAGGTGCCCGTCGTGGACTCGCCCGTCGTGCGCTACTTCGAGGGCGAGATCGACCCCGCCTCCGATGAGGCCGACGACCTCGTGCGCGCCGTGGACCGGCTCATGCACTACGTCGACGCCGCCCGCCGGATGTACGTGCGCGCCAACGCCGACACCCCCGAGGACGCCGCGCGCGCCCGCCGCATGGGCGCGCAGGGCATCGGCCTGTGCCGGACCGAGCACATGTTCCTGGGCGACCGGCGCCAGTTGGTGGAGCGCCTCATCCTCGCCGACACGGAGAAGGAGCAGCAGGAGTCCCTCGACACCCTGCTCCCGCTCCAGCGCGAGGACTTCGGCGGCATCCTCGGCGCCATGGACGGCCTGCCCGTCACGGTGCGCCTGCTCGACCCGCCGCTGCACGAGTTCCTGCCCGACATCACCGAACTGTCGGTGCGGGTGGCCGTGGCCGAGGCCCGCGGGGAGAGCCACGAGAACGACCTCCGGGTCCTCCAGGCGGTCCACAAGCTGCACGAGCAGAACCCGATGCTGGGCCTGCGCGGCGTACGGCTGGGACTGGTCGTACCGGGCCTGTTCACCATGCAGGTGCGCGCCATCGCCCTGGCCGCCGTGGACCGGATCAAGCAGGGCGGCCGCCCCCGCCCGGAGATCATGATCCCTCTCGTGGGTACGGTGCAGGAGCTGGAGATCATCCGCGACGACGCGCTGCGGGTGCTGCGCGAGGTGGGCCAAGAGCACGGGATCGATCTCGACTTCCCCGTCGGCACGATGATCGAGCTGCCCCGGGCCGCCCTGACGGCGGGCCAGATCGCGGAGAACGCCGCGTTCTTCTCCTTCGGCACCAACGACCTCACCCAGACGGTGTGGGGCTTCTCCCGCGACGACGTGGAGGCCTCCTTCTTCTCCGCCTACTTGGAGAAGGGCGTGTTCGGGGTGTCGCCGTTCGAGTCGCTGGACGTCGACGGCGTCGGCCGCCTCGTCCGCATCGCGGTGGAGGAGGGGCGCGCCGCCCGCCCGGGGATCAAGCTCGGCGTGTGCGGTGAGCACGGCGGCGACCCGGCCTCGGTCCACTTCTTCCACGAGGTGGGGCTTGACTACGTGTCCTGCTCCCCGTTCCGGGTCCCCGTGGCCCGCCTGGAGGCGGGGCGCGCCGCCCGGCGTACCGAGGTCTGAGCCTTCGGAAGGGGGCCGCGGGGACACCCGCGGCCCCCTTTCCCATGCGCGGTGGGGCCGGCACGCTCTAGACTCCTCTCTAGAGAATCGTTTACCGCAAAGGTGAGATGTGACTCTTTCGTGATACAATCTTGACCATTGGTCCGTCCGTCGCCCCCTCTCGTCCCCCAGCACCCGCCCGGTCACTGGGCGCAGCGACCCTTCCGTTCCGGTCGTCGCCCGTGGCACTGTTCGGTGGTGGTGGCGAACCATCGGGGATCGGTGGCCGTCCCAGTGGGGTACGCATTCTCCAGGCAGCGATTCGTGCGGAGGTGGGCCGGTGCGAGCGGCAGGCGACGGGCGCGGCGACGAACCACAGGAGGCCCCGGCCTCCGCGTCCCCGGCGGACGACGAGAGCACACGGGTCTTCGTGCGCGGCGGCCCCGCCGCGCACACCGAGCCCGGGGCCGAAGCCACCCTGGAGTTCTCCAGGGGCACCGCGCGGTCCGCCGACACCGCCGACGCGGCCACCCGGGTGTTCAGCCGTGAGGACACCGCCGACAGCGGCGTCTACGTACCCGTCGAATGGGAGGAGCCCCGGCTGCCGACCGACGAGCGCCCCCGGCGCGGAGCCCGTGCCCCCAAGAGGCCCGCGGTCCGCACGCGCCGCCCCCGCAGGAGCCGGTTCCGGCTGCGCTGGGTCCTCGCCCTGCTGCTGCTCACCGCGCTCGCACTGCCCTCCGGGACCTGGGCGTGGGTGTGGTACACCGCCCGCCAGGACGACCGCGCCACCACGGACGCCATCGTGGTCCTGGGCGCCAGCCAGTACAACGGCGTCCCCTCGCCGGTCTTCGAGGCCCGCCTGCGGCACGCCCAGAGCCTGTACCAGAACGGCGTCGCCCCCGTCATCGTCACCGTGGGCGGCAAACTCCCCGGGGACAACTTCACCGAGGCCGCCTCGGGGCGCAACTGGCTGGTCGAGGTCGGCGTCCCCGCCGAGCAGATCATCGCGGTGGAGGAGGGCAGCGACACCCTCCAGAGCATCCAGGCCGTCTCCGAGGTCTTCGACACCAACGGCTGGCAGGACGCCACCCTGGTCTCCGACCCCTGGCACAGCCTGCGCTCCAAGATCATGGCGGCCGACTTCGGTATCGAGGCGGGCACCTCGCCCTCGCGCTCGGGCCCCGCGGTCATCGAACGCAGCACCCAACTGTGGTACATCACCAGGGAGACCGCCTCGCTCTGGTACTACTGGATCTTCAACGACAGCAGTGAGATCCGTGTGAACGCTGCCTGAAGACGAGTTCCGTGCCGTTTTTCGGACCCTTGGTCGAGTAACGTCGGAAAACGATGGACACTGAAACCGCAGCCGAGGGCGATGAACCCGGCTACAGTCGGGCCGACACCGAACGCCGTGAGCCCGAGCCGCGCAAGAGCCGCTCCCGCGGCCCCTTCGAGCGCGACCGCGCCCGGGTCCTGCACAGCTCCGCGCTCCGCCGCCTGGCCGCCAAGACCCAGGTCGTCCAGCTCGGCGTGAGCGACTTCCCCCGCACCCGCCTCACCCACTCCCTGGAGTGTGCCCAGATCGGCCGCGAACTCGGCAAGGCCCTGGGCTGCGACCCCGACCTCGTCGAGGCGGCCTGCCTGTCCCACGACCTCGGACATCCGCCTTTCGGCCACAACGGCGAACGCGCCCTGGACGAGGCCGCCGCCGCGTGTGGCGGTTTCGAGGGCAACGCCCAGAGCCTGCGCCTGCTCACCCGCCTGGAGGGCAAGGTCGTGGCCCCCGACGGCCGCAGCGCTGGGCTCAACCTCACCCGGGCCACCCTCGACGCCACCGTCAAGTACCCCTGGCGCAGGGGCGAGGGCGGCGACACCCGCAAATTCAACTGCTACCCCGACGACACCGAGGTCTTCACCTGGTTGCGCGAGGGTGCGCCCGCCGGGCGCACCTGCTTCGAGGCACAGGTGATGGACTGGTCCGACGACGTCGCCTACTCCGTGCACGACGTCGAGGACGCCCTGCACGCCGGGCTGGTGAGCATGGCCGCCCTGCGCAGCCCCGCCGAGCGTGCCGAGGTGTGCCGCACCGCCGCCGGGCGCTACTGCGACGCCGACACCGCCGAGCTGGAGGAGACCCTCACCGGCCTGCTCGCCGAACCGGTCTGGCCCCGCGAGTTCACCGGCGACATCGGTTCCCTCGCCGCGCTCAAGAACCTCACCAGCGAACTCATCGGCCGGTTCTGCCGCGCCGCCGAACGCGCCACCCGCGACGTCCACGGCCCCGGACGGCTCACCCGCTACGGCGCCGAACTCGTCCTGCCCCGCCGCACCCTGCTGGAGTGCGCCCTGCTCAAGGCGGTGGCCGCGCACTTCGTGATGGCGCGCGAGGAGGCCCTGCGCTACCAGGTGGAGGAGCGCCGGATGGTCACCGAACTGGTCACCGCCCTGCGCGCGGGCGCCCCCGAAGGCCTCGACCCGCAGTTCCGGGCCCCCTACGAGCGGGCCCGTGACGACGCCGCCGCGCTGCGCGTGGTCGTCGACCAGGTCGCCTCGCTCACCGACACCTCAGCCACCGCCCTGCACCGCCGTCTCGTCGGCTGAGAGCCCTGAGCGGCCCCGACACCGAGGAACGCGGATGCCCTTCACCCCGGCCCACGCGGCCGCCGTGCTGCCGCTGGCGCGCACCCGGCTGCCCCTGCCCGCGCTCGTGGCCGGGGCGGTCGCCCCCGACCTCCCCTACTACCTGCCCCTGCCCTTGCCGCTGGCGAGTGCGTTCACCCACAGCCCGCTCGGGCTGGGGGCCGACGTGCTGCTCGGGGCCCTCGCCCTTGCCGTGTACACCTACGCGGTCCGAACGCCCCTGTGGGCACTGGTCGGCCACGACCCCGGTCCCGCGCCCCGGCCGGGCGTGCGCGAGGCGGCGTTGACGGCGGCGGCGCTGGCGGTCGGCGCGGCCACACACATGGCGTGGGACGCCTTCACCCAGACCGGTGGGGCCGCGGTGCGCGCCTGGCCGGTGCTGAGCATCCCCGTGGCCGGCCCGCACCTGCTCTACAACGTGCTCATGTACGCGAGTTCGCTGCTGGGTCTCGCCGTCTTGGCCTGGTGGGCCGCCGCCCGGTGGCCGGCCGCCCGGGGCCGTGTACGGACGGCCGCCCGGGGCCGTGTACGGACGGCCGCCGTGTCGGCGATCGGAGTGTGCGCCCTGGCCGGAGCGGTGGTGGGCGGCCTGTCCGACCGGGCCGCCGTCAGCGGCTACGACCTGGTGCGGTGCGTCCTGGTGGGAGCGGTGACCGCCGGGGGCGCCGCTCTGGCGGCATGGGTGCCGTGGTGGCATGCCGGGCGGGTGCTCCGGCGCGGGGACGCGCCGGAGCACACCGGTCACTGGTAGCCGCGGATCTCCCGGAAGACCTGTTCCAGCTCCTGCTCGCGCGCGTCGAAGACCCGGCCGCCCGTCATCTCGGCCAGGTCCTCCATCTCGCCCGCGTTGGACTCCCCGAACAGCACGGTGAACACCGGGGCGGCGGCCACCTCCTGCGGTAGCCCCTCCCGGAAGGCGCGGAACTCCTCCAGGGTGGAGCCCAGGTTCACCTCTCCGTCGGTCATCAGCACCACCGACGTCAGGTGGCCGTCGTCGGGCGCCCGGTCCAGGAGCGTGTACGCACCGCGCAGCGCGTCGTAGGCCGCGGTGTCCCCGTCGGCCTCCAGGGAGCGCACCTCCTCCACCAGGTCCGCGAGCACCGACTCGGCGTCCCCCGGCTCCATCACGAACGTGCTCGGCTCGTGCGCCGTGGTGGAGAATGGCAGCAGGGTCACCTCCTCCCGCTCCTGGAAGGCCTGGGTCCGCTCGGTGAGCGAGCCGCCGTCGGCGCCCGTCAGCGCCTCCAGCGCCGATTTCAGGTCCTCCAGCCGGTCGCCGTCCATCGACCCCGACGCGTCCAGCACGTACACCGTGCGGGCCGGCCGCCGCAGTTCGCTGACGTACTCGGCGACCAGGCCGTCCACCACGTCGAGTCGCGCGGGGAAGGGCAGTTCCACCAGCGGCGGCACGTCGACGGACAGTGCGGCGTCCGGGGAGGCCGGGCGGCGCAGGGTGTCGTCGGCGATCCGCTGCTGGGTCTCCTCCGACAGCAGGTCCCCGACCAGCCGGTCGTAGGCCGACCGCACCTCCTCGGAGGGGGCGGCCAGCAGCGTCAGCGGATAGTTCGCGGTGACCGCGCCGTCCGCCGGGTGGACGAGCGTGAGCGGCTCCTCCAGCACACCGGCCCCGTTCATCGACAGCAGCACGGACTCGTAGTTGATCATCGCGTCCACCGGGCGGCCCTCGCGGGCGCGGCGCTCGAAGGCGTCGGCGAGCCACCCCGATGAGCCGGAGAAGACCTCCTGGCCCTCGAAGAACTCCACGAGCTCGGGCCGGACCCGCTCCACGTCCCCGTTCTCCAGGGCCGCGCCGGTGTCGGCCAGCGCCGAGGCCACCCCGATCAGGGCGGAGAACCCGGAGTTGGAGGCGCCCGGGTTGGTCATGCCGTAGGTGAGGCCCTCCTCCTGGACCGCCTCGGCGACGTCGGCCCAGGTCACCTCGGCTCCGTTCGACCAGCCCAGCTCCTGGGCGCGCGACTGGGCCACGCCCAGGATCACGGGGGAGACCATGACCGGGGTCTCGGTGTCCACGGCGTCGCGTCCGCCCGGGTGCAGGTGGAGGTACCGGTTGGAGGCGAACCACACCGCGTCGTAGTCCCCGGTATCGCCCGCGGCGACCCGGTCCAGGCCGTCCAGGGTCCCGCTGTAGTCCAGTTCCACCGTCACGCCGGTGCGTTCGCCGACCTCCTCCAGCAGCGGCTCTAGGTCGGCGACCTCGCTCCCGGCCAGGATGCGGAGGGTGTCGGAGAACGGGGCGGGGGCCGAGCAGCCCGCCGCCGTGAGGGAGAGCGCCAGCGCCGCGGCCGGAAGAAGGCGCCTCATGCCTCGCCACCCCCCGCCGCGCCGCCCGTATCTGCCTCGTCACGGGCCGGGGGAAGTCCGTTGGCTCCGTAGGTGTCCTCGATGCTGGTCAGCAGTGCCTCCAGTGCCTCGTAGGCCGGCGGGTGGACGACGTCGGTGATCCGGTCGCGGACCGACAGCCCGTTCTCCCGCACCAGTTCGCCGAAGGCGTCGGCGCTGGCCGTGCGGAACCCGTGGGCCGCGGCGAGCTCCTGGAGTTCGCCGTCCTCCGCCAGGAGGCGGCCGACGGCGTTGCCGGGTGCGGAGAAGGCGACGACGGCGTGTTCGGAGTGCACGGTCGGGGTGGGGTAGAGCACCCGCGCGTCACCGGCCAGGGCCGGGCCGTCCAGCATGGCGTGCACGTACTGGGCCTCGTACACCCACACCAGAGGGGTGTGGCCGGCCCCGAGGTCGCGGAACTGCTCGAAGGGCTGCTGCGAGGACTCTGGGGGCTGCCCCTGTGAGAGGAAGAGCCGGGAGACGCGCTCGACGATCCCGGGGTCCGGGGCGCCCGGTCGCAGCACCTCCTCGTCGTTGAGCAGGTAGGAGAGCACCACCGCGTACATCGCCGCGGAGTTGGACGTGCGCGGGTCCGTGGTGCGCACCAGGACCTCCTGGCGGTTGCTGGAGCTGACGGAGTCGCCGGGCAGGTCGCGCCAGCGGGTCCGCTCCTCGGTCAGGTCCAGGTAGGCCTGCATGTCGAAGGACCACGTCCCGTCCTCGGCCACCCGGGTGACCCCGGCCGACTCCAGGGCCTCCACCATGGACTCGTAGCCCAGCAGCACCATGGGTGTGCTGAAGGGCTGGTAGACGGTGGCGCCCTCGTTGAGCTCCTCGGCGCGCTGGGCCAGGTGCCGGGAGCCGGGGGAGACGAAGTCGGCCCCCTCCGCGTCCTCCGCCAGGACCCGCGACCCGCGTGCGCGCACGGTCACCTCGTAGCCCAGTTCGGCGAACCGGGCGCGGACGCGCTCGTCCTCGAAGTAGGCGACCTTCTCCGAACCGACGATTCCGGTGACCGCGGTCAGCTCGCGGGGCCACAGGACGATCCCGGCCGCGACGATCAGTGCCGCGGCGAGTGCTCCCGCGGCGGCGGCGAGCCAGGGGGCTCTCCGGCTGGCGGAGCGGGGAAGGCCAGGCACCGTTGTGGTCCTCCTCAGACAGGGGGTGCGCCCGACATTTCCACGTTCCGTGGACTTTCATCTGACACTCTGGTATCGCCGGGGTGGACGGAAACCGAACGCGGCGGACTCCGGGGGCAGGGGCGAACGGTCGCTGCGGAGAACTAGGCTGAGGCCCGTGGCAGGACGGATCAGGGACGAAGACATCGCACTGGTGCGCGAGCGCGCCCCCATCGCGGACGTGGTCGGCGAGTACCTTCAGTTGCGCAACGCGGGAGGGGGCTCGCTCAAGGGGCTGTGCCCCTTCCACGACGAGAAATCTCCCTCTTTCAACGTCACCCCGTCGAAGAACCTCTACTACTGCTTCGGCTGTGCCGAAGGCGGCGACGTCATCTCCTTCGTGCAGCGGATCGACAGTCTCAGCTTCGCCGAAGCCGTCGAATCGCTCGCCCGCCAGGCCGGTGTCACCCTCCGCTACGAGGAGGGCGGCCGCAGCACACGGCGCGACGAGGGCAGGCGCCAGCGCCTCCTGGAGGCGCACCGCGCCGCCGCGGAGTTCTACGCCGGGGCGCTGCTGTCCCCCGATGCGGTCGCCGCGCGCCGCTTCCTCACCGACCGGGGCTTCGACCGCTCCCACGCCGAACGCTTCGGCCTGGGCTTCGCCCCCGCCGGATGGGAGAACCTCACCGCACACCTGCGGCGCAAAGGCTTCACCGACCAGGAACTCATCGACGGCGGGCTGGCCAGCCAGGGCCGCCGGGGCGCCTACGACCGCTTCCGCAACCGGCTGCTGTGGCCGGTGCGCGAGGTCACCGGCGAGGTCGTGGGGTTCGGCGCCCGCAAACTCGACCCGGACGAGGACGGACCCAAGTACCTCAACTCCCCCGAGAGCCCCATCTTCCACAAGGGGCGGCTGCTGTACGGGCTCGACCTGGCCAAGCGCGACATCTCCCAGAAGAGCGAGGCGGTGGTCGTCGAGGGCTACACCGACGTCATGGCCTGCCACGACGCCGGGGTCACCACCGCCGTGGCCACCTGCGGCACCTCCTTCGGCGAGGACCACGTGAAGATCCTGCGCCGCATGCTGCTGGGCAGGAGCAACCAGGGCGGCCGCGTGGTCTTCACCTTCGACGGCGACAAGGCCGGGCAGAAGGCGGCCGTACGGGCCTTCGCCGAGGAGCACGGGTTCACCTCCGAGACCTACGTCGCCGTGCAGGCCGACGGCCTCGACCCCTGTGACCTGCGCTTCCAGCACGGCCCCCAGGCCGTGGCCGACCTCGTCGACGGTGCCGTCCGGCTGTACGAGTTCATGATCCGCAACGTCATGGAGGGCTACGACCTCGCCTCCCCGGAGGGGAGGATGGCCGCCCTGGACGCCGCCGCGCCCATCGTCGCGAGCATCCGGGACGAGGGCGTGCGCCGCAACTACGGCGCCAGTCTGGACCGCTGGATCGGGACCATGGACGAGGCCTTCGTCCAGCGCCGCGTCGCCCAGCACATGCGTTCGAACGCGCGCGGGGGCGGGCCTCCGCGGGCCGGCAACCGCCCCGTGCCCACCCCGGACGCGGGCGAGGCCCCCTACGACCTGCGCGACCCGTCGGTGCGGCGCGAGCGCCAGGCCCTCAAGATCGCCCTCCAGCACCCCGGTCTGGCCGCCGCGTTCGACGCCTTCACCGAGGAGGACTTCACCGTCGCCCAGCACAAGGCGGTGCGCGCGCTCATCGCCGAACGCGGAGGGGTGGCCGCCGCCCACGACCCCCAGGCGTGGCTGAACGGGCTCCGCGAGGCCGCGCCCAGCGAGGCCCAGCGCGATTTCCTCACCCGGTTGGCCGTGGAACCGATCGAGTTCCACGGAGAACTCGACGGGCATTACGCCATGCAAATGCTGGGCACAATAAGAACTCATTCCATCAATCGTCGGGAGTCAAACCTCAAGTCCGAACTCTCTCGACTTGAAGGTACTTCCCAGATAGAGGAACAGCAGCGCGTATTCACCGAACTCATGGCGCTTCAACAGCAGAAACGTGCTCTCCAAGAGTCCCTGAGGGGCTGAATGTAGCACCGGGGTGACAATAATAAGTCTCCCTCCGAAGGTGCCCTCAAGTGCACAATGGGGGAGTGTCTCCCACAGTTGTGAGCAATGTCGTTCCGCCGGTGCGGCGCCTGGTTCGCCTCCTTCCGGACGCGGAGCGGGCGGCGGTCAGCCGGGGCGAGGTCGCCTCGGCGCTGGAGCGTTTGGGCGCGCACCCCGGCACCCTGGACCAGGCGGTGGCCGGCCTCGTCCGGGCAGGGGTACCCGTCGACGACACCGACGCTGACCAGGACGTCCAGGAGGGCAGACGCTCGGGGGCGGACCTGGTCCGCCTCTACCTCAGCGAGATCGGCCGGGTACCGCTGCTCAGCGCCGAGCAGGAGGTGGACCTGGCCAAGCGCGTCGAGGCCGGCCTGTACGCCCGGCACCGGACCCCCGACGACGGGGTGTGCACGGCCGAGGAACTCGCGGAACTGGCCGAGGCGGGCCTGCGCGCCAAAGCGTGCCTCATCGAGTCCAACCTCCGCCTGGTGGTCTCCATCGCCAAACGCTACATGGGTCGGGGCATCCTCTTCCTCGACCTCATCCAGGAGGGCAATCTCGGCCTGATCCGCGCGGTGGAGAAGTTCGACTACGCCCGAGGGTTCAAATTCTCCACCTACGCCACCTGGTGGATACGCCAGGCCATCACCCGGGCCATCGCCGACCAGGCGCGGACGATCAGGGTTCCCGTGCACATGGTGGAGACGATCAACAAGGTCCTGAAAGCGCAGCACCGACTCCACCAGAGACTAGGCCGTGAACCCAGCCTCACCGAGATATCCGCCGCCGTGGGACTGTGTGGGGAGCGCGTGCTGGAGATCCAGCGGATCGCCCGTGACCCGGTCTCCCTCCAGACACCGGTCGGGGAGGAGGAGTCCGACTTCGGCGACTTCATCGAGGACCGCGACGCGGTAGCCCCCGTGGAAGCGGCCTCCTTCACCCTCCTCCAGGAGCGGCTGCGCGCCATCCTGGGGGACCTGTCCGAACGGGAGCGGCGCGTCATCGGACTGCGCTTCGGCCTGGCCGACGGCCGCCCCCGCACCCTGGAGGAGGTCGGACGGGAGTTCGGGGTCACCCGGGAGCGCATCCGCCAGATCGAGGCCAAGACCCTGACCAAGCTGCGCCACCCCTCACGGGCCGGAACCCTACGGGACTATCTGACGCACGACTGACCCGTCCCCTACGGTCGGAATGTGACGCGCCCTCCCATCCCCGAGGCCGGTTCCGGCCCACCCGCGAAACGCACCCTGACCGTCCTCGGCGCCCTCGCGGGCGCCGGCCTGCTGATCGGCGGACTCCTCGTGCTCCTGCCCGCACGCCCACCCGAACGCATCGCCTACTTCGCCGACTGGAACGTGGCGGGCCGCGGCTTCACCGTCGCCGACCTGGAGCGCAGCGGTGCCCCCGAACACCTCACCCGCCTGATCTGGGCCTTCGGGGACGTCGGCGAGGACGGCCTGTGCCGCGTCCCCGCGCACGACCCCTACCAGGCGTGGGAGCTCTACCAGCGCCGGTACACCGCCGGGGAGAGCGTCGACGGCGAGGCCGACACCTACGGCCAGGAACTCGCCGGAAGCCTCAACCAGCTCCGCAAGCTCCGCGAGAGGTACCCGGACCTGGACGTCAGCCTCTCCCTGGGCGGATGGAACCTGTCCGCCCACTTCTCCACCGCGGCCCGCACACCCGAGTCACGGCGGGCGTTCGTGGACTCCTGCCTGGACCTGTGGATCCGCGGCGACCTGCCCGTGGTCGGCGGAGAGCCGCAGGGCGGCGACGGTGCTGGGGCGGGCCTCTTCGACGGAATCGACATCGACTGGGAGTGGCCCGGGGGACAGGGGCGCCCCGGCAACACCGTCCACCCCGACGACCCCGGCAACTTCACGCTCCTGGTCGCGGAGTTCCGCCGCCGGTTCGACGCACTGGAGGAGGAGACAGGACGCCGTTACACGCTCTCGGTGTCCCTGCCCGGCGGGACCGACACCGGAGCGGCCTACGAGGGCCGGGTCTTCGACCTGGTGGACTTCGCCACGGTCCAGGGCTACGACTTCTCCGGCCCCTGGAGCGAGCGCACCGCCCACCACTCCAACCTGTACGCGCCCGCCTACGCCCCCGACTCCGCCAGTGTGGACCGGGCCGTCCGCCACTACCTGGACCTGGGTGCCCCGCCCGGGAAGCTCGTCGTGGGTGTGCCCGCCTTCGGTCGCGGCTGGCAGGGCGTGGACGGCGGCGGCGACGGGCGCGACCAGGTGGCGTCCGGGCCCGCCGACGACGCCTACGACGGCCCCACGATGGCCTTCTCCGACCTGGAGGACCTGGCGGGCGAGCGCTTCCTCGACGAGGACGCCGGCGCCGCCTGGGTCTACGACGGCGACCGGTGGTGGACTTACGACACCCCCGAGGTGCTCGCCCTCAAGGGCGCCTACGTGCGCCGGAACGACCTGGGCGGGCTCATGGTGTGGAACCTGGACATGGACCCCGACGGCGTCCTGGTCCGGGCCGTGGACGAGTCACTGCGCTGACCCGCGCCTCCGGAGCGCCCCGCCCGGGGATCGTCGACAATCCGACGATCCCCGGGCGTGCCGGGGTTGCCACGGCGGTCCCCGGGCACCACGCTGAGGGCCATGGCCCACGCGCAGCACACGACCGCCCGTCCGGTCCCCGCCGACCTCCGCCGCGACCTGGAGGCCCGGATCACGGGCACGGTCGCCTTCGACGCCGGCACCCTCGCCCTCTACACCTCCGACGCCTCCAACTACCGCCGCGTCCCGCTCGGCGTCGTCATCCCCCGTACCGTCGACGACTGCGTGGCGGCCGTGCGCACCTGCGCCGAACACGGCGTCCCGGTCGTGCCCAGGGGAGGGGGCACCTCCATCGCGGGCAACGCGATCGGCACCGGCATCGTCATCGACACCTCCCGCCACCTGCGCGCCATCGAGGCCATCGACCCCGTCTCCCGCACCGCCACCGTGCAGCCCGGCGTCATCCTGGACGACCTGCGCGCCGCCACCGCCGAGCACGGGCTGACCTTCGCCCCCGACCCCTCCACCCACAGCCGGTGCACGATCGGCGGCATGGTCGGCAACAACTCCTGCGGCTCCCACTCCGTGGCCTGGGGCACCACCGCCGACAACATCGTCTCCCTCGACGTCCTGCTCAGCGACGGCACCCGGATGACCGTCGGCTCCCGCCACAGTGCCGAGGAGTACGGGGAACTGGCCCGGCGCCCCGGACGCGAGGGCGAGATCTACACCGCCCTCGCCCGGATCGTCGAGGCCCACCGCGCCGATCTGCGCACCGGCATGCCCGAATTCCGGCGCCGCGTCTCCGGATACGCCCTGGACCGGCTGCTGCCGGAGAAGGGGCGCGACGTGGCAGCCGCGCTGGTGGGGACCGAGGGCACCTGCGTGTTCGTCCTTGGCGCCACCGTGCGCCTGGTGGAGCCGCCGCCCGCCCGGGCCCTGGCGGTCCTGGGCTACACGGACGCCGCTACCGCCGCCGACGCCGTGCCCGACCTGCTCGGCCACGCGCCGCTCACCGTCGAGGGCATCAACGACCACATGGTCGCCGCCCTGGACCGCAACGCCTCCTCCACCCGCGTCCCCCTGCCCAAGGGGGGCGCCTGGCTCCTGGTGGAGATCGGTGGCCGGGACCCTGAGGGCGCCGCCGCAGCGGCCGAGCACATGCTCTCCGGGCTGTCGGGGGCCTCCCGGCCCGAGGAGGCCGCCGTGGTCGCCGACCCCGCCCACCGGCGCGCCCTGTGGCGCATCCGCGAGGAGGGCGCCGGGCTCCTCCAGCGCACCCCCGACGGACACGACGCCTGGTCCGGCTGGGAGGACGCCGCGGTCCCCCCGGACCGCCTGGGCTCCTACCTGCGCGAGTTCGACCGCCTCATGGAGCGCCACGGACGCTCCGGGGTCGTCTACGGCCACTTCGGCGACGGCTGCCTGCACGTGCGCATCGACTTCGGGCTGGAGCACGAACAGGGGCGCCGGGAGTACCGGGCCTTCATGGAGGACGCCGCCGACCTCGCCGTCCGCCACGGCGGCTCCCTGTCGGGGGAGCACGGCGACGGACAGGTGCGCTCCGAACTCCTCGACCGCATGTACCCGGCACCGGTCCTGCGGGCCTTCGCCGAGTTCAAACGGGTGTGGGACCCCGAGGGACTCATGAACCCGGGCATCATCGTCGACCCGCTGCCCCTGGACGCCGACATCCGGGCGGCCTCCGGCACCCGGCTGCCCCTGCTGACCGAGACCGCCCTGGCCTACACCGAGGACGGCGGCGACTTCGCCCGGACCCTGCGCCGCTGCTCGGGGGTGGGCAAGTGCCGACGCCAGAGCGGACCCGGGGTCATGTGCCCCAGCTACCAGGTCACCCAGGAGGAGAAGCACTCCACCCGGGGCCGCGCCCATCTCCTGTTCGAGATGGCCTCCGGGGAGGTGCTCACCGACGGCTGGCGCTCGGAGGAGGTACGCGAGAGCCTGGACCTGTGCCTGTCCTGCAAGGGCTGCCTCAGTGACTGCCCGGTCAACGTGGACATGGCCTCCTACAAGGCGGAGTTCCTGCACCAGCACTACCGGGGCCGCCTCCGCCCGGCCGCGCACTACTCCATGGGATGGCTGCCCCTGTGGGCGCGTCTGGCCGCCCTGGCACCGGAGGAGGCCAACCGGGCCGCCCGGCTGCCCGGGGTGTCCCGGCTCGCCAAGCGGCTCGCCGGGGTCGCCGCACAGCGCGACCTCCCCTCGTTCGCGCCCACCACGTTCACGCGGGCCTTCCGCCGGCGCGCGCGCCGGGGCGAGGCGCGCACCGACGGCCCGCAGGTGGTGCTGTGGCCGGACACCTTCGGCGACCACCTCACACCCCGGGTACCCGCCTCGGCCGTTCGGGTGCTGGAGGACGCCGGGTTCAGCGTCGTGCTCCCCAGAGGACAGGTGTGCTGCGGCCTGACCTGGGTGTCCACCGGACAGTTGGGCGTGGCGCGGGCGGTGATGCGCCGCGCGGTCGCCGCCCTGGCGCCGCTGGTCGAGCAGGGGCTGCCCGTCGTGGGGCTGGAGCCCAGTTGCACCGCCGCGCTCCGCCACGACCTGGTGGAACTGCTGCCCGGCGGTGAGAGCGAGCGGGTGGCCGCCTCCGTCCACACACTGGCGGGTTTCCTGCGCGCTCGCGCCCCGGAGTGGCGTCCGCGCCCCCTGGGGGCCAGGGCGCTCACCCAGGTGCACTGCCACCAGCACGCGGTGCTGGGGTTCGACGCCGACCGCGAACTGATCGAGCGGGCCGGGATCGACGGGGAGGTCCTGGATTCGGGCTGCTGCGGTCTGGCCGGCGACTTCGGCTTCACCGAGGGCCACTACGAGGTCTCCAGTGCCATCGGCGAGCGCGAACTCCTGCCTCGGGTGCGTGAGGCGGCCCCCGACACCCTGGTGATGGCCGACGGGTACAGTTGCCGCACACAGATCGGCCAGGGCACCGGGCGCCGGGCCCTGCACCTGGCCGAGGTCCTCGCCCGGGGACTGGAGCCCTAGACCCCCATCTGCTCCCGGAGCGTGTGCAGCGTGCGCGAGACGGTGTCGGCCAGCCGGGGGTCGTCGGGGTCCAGCCCCTCGCCCAGGTGTACGCGCCAGTGCGCCTCGCTGCCCTGCGGGGATCTGCGCGCCACGAGGCGGAACCCGCTGGAGGAGTCGGGCCCGGGGTAGGGGACGAACCGGTTGACCAGGATGGTGGCGGTGACGCGTTCGGCGACCGTCTCAGCCAGGCGCCGGTAGTCGACCGCCTCGGGTCCTGAGCGCAGCGCAACGGTGCGTTCGCCCCCGCCCTCCTCCTGGAAGGTGAGGGTGCCGGGGGTCCAGCGGGCCTGGTCGATGTCCTGCCAGGGCACGGAGCGGCCGTCGGGCAGGTACAGGGCCCGGGTCGTGGCCACCAGGGGCGCGCCGGGGCCCGCCTGGGCGGGCGCGTGGGCGAGCACGCGCTCGCCCCGCTCCAGCCGGGTGCGGACCGCTTCGGGCACGCCGCGTCCGAACGGGGCCACTAGCGGCCCTGGACGTCGTCGGGCGGGCCGCCCGCCCCCTCCTTGGCCGTGCCCTCCTCCCAATCGACGAACTCCATCTCCTCCTCGGTGGGCCGACGCAGGAAGTCGCGGACCGAGGAGACCGGCAGGGTGTGCACGGCCTTGTCGTAGACGGTGCGGCCGGCGTTGCCGACCTGGGCGCCGACCAGTCCGGCCGCCTCCTGCACGGCCGGGTTGTCGGCGACCTTGCGGGCGGAGCGGACGAGCTGGTCGTAGCGGGCCCTGCCCGCCTTGGCTCCCAGGACGTAACCGATGGCGAGTCCGGCTGCGAACGTGATCCGGTAGCGCATGGGCTCCCTCTCAGGCCGTGGTGGACGATGGGGTGGTCCGTGCCCCGACGTTACCCTGTCGCGACCCGCACCACACGGCTCGACACCGGTCGCGAGCACTGCTCGGGAGACGCTAGGCTGTGGGTGTCGCCGCGGCTCGCAGAGGCGCGGCGCGAGTGTGATCCCGCGTAGCTCAATCGGCAGAGCAGCCGGCTGTTAACCGGCAGGTTACTGGTTCGAGTCCAGTCGCGGGAGCCCTCACCGGGAGCCGGGCCGTCGTGCCCGGCTCTTCGTGTGTCCGGGGGCCGTCGTCGCTCAGGCTGATGGGGCGCTTGGGTGGGGCCCGGCCCTCATCGCGATCTGCGGCCGTAGCGGCTCCTGAGCACAGTGAGCCGTGCGCGCACGGGTCCGCGCGGCCATCTTGCTCAGATTGAGCGGCGGATCCAGAGCGGCGAGCACGGCGGTCTCCAGACGTTCCAGTGTGTCGGTGTCGTTGACCGGGACGGTGACCACCCGCAGGTGCCGGTGCATCCACGCGGTCAGGTGGTTCTCGTCGATCTCAGGTGTGCCGTGGGCACGGGCCAGAACCGACCCGAGGCTGAGGCGGAAGGTGGAGAACTCGTGGCGACCGCCGAGGTGCGTGCCCTCGATGCGCTTCCACAGGGTGTTTCTCGATGGACGGCCACTGCGCGACCTGGTCGCCCCGGCGAGTCCGGCGTAGATGAGTCCCGGCTCGACCGACTGTTCCAGGCCCACCGTGAGCGCGGAGGCACCGTCGCGGTCGACCCACCGACTGCAGAGGCCGGGCAGGCGAAGGCCAGCGCCGCCGGTGGCTAGGAGGTCTGCGGGCGTGATCGCGTTCGCGTGGGTGCCGAGCCGCTCGGCGAGGACCGAGACGTCCAGAGGAGAAGGGGCTGCCGAGAGCGCCGTCGGATCGCCGCCGCCGTACCAGGCCAGCCGTTCGCCTTGGCGCAGCCCTTGGAGGGGTTCGAGGACCTCGGCGCCTTCGGCTTGCAGAGGGCCGCGGACGGCGTCGGCGTCGGCGGCCCCGGCATGCACTTCGACGACTTTCGCGGCCAGCGGTCCGAACCCTGCTTTGAGCTGATCGACGACGCGCTCCCCCCGTTTCCGCCGGTACTCGCGGGGCTTCGTGGACAGTCGGCGGTCGTAGGGCCGCAGGACGGTGGTGGGAAGGGCGAGTCCGTGTTCCGTCGACAGCACGAACCAGGGAGCGCCGGTCACCTCGGCGTAGGAGCGCTGCTTGCGGAAGAGCGGTGAGGTGTAGAGGTCACGTGCCGGAGCGGAACGGTCGAGCTTCGTCTTCACGCATCCGACCAGAACGACGTCGGCGGCTGCGCCTCCCGGCCGCCGACGCGGCACGGCTTCCGCGGTGGTTCGCCGCACGGCCCTGCGGGAGCCTTCGGCTCGGTGGACGAACGTCACCGATCGGTTGACCTCGACGTCCACCGTGGTGAACCCGGGCCATCCAGATCTGCTGCCTTTCCAGAAGGCGCTGTGATCGTACGCCGACTGCGGCAGTCCGCCGACCAGCTTGTCGAGTTCGGCCCACGTGAACGTGACACGGTCGTCGACCGACGCCAACACTTTCCGGAGCGGAGACCAGTGCGCCATGTGCGGAGTAGGGTGCATACGGCCGACGTTCGAGGCGTGAGCCGGTCGTTTGCCGACACTGCACCAGCGAACCTCTGAGGTGCGATGCGGGGGTCTTTCCCGTGGCCGCCGAGCGGCGCGGAAGGTCGAGCGGGCAGGGAAAGAGCGTCGCGAGCACTGCTCGGGAGGCGCTAAGCTTACTGCTGTCGCCGCGGCTCACAGAGGCGCGGCGCGAGTGTGATCCCGCGTAGCTCAATCGGCAGAGCAGCCGGCTGTTAACCGGCAGGTTACTGGTTCGAGTCCAGTCGCGGGAGCCATAGAGGTCTTACTAGAACCCTTACCCAAACGGTTAACCCCTAGTAGCACCTCTACGGAGTTCAACGACGTAGGGCTCTTCCCCACCTGGGGGAGAGCCCTACGGTCGTTTCGGGCCTGCTCATCCAAGACGGGTGAGGGCGCACTGGCCAGCGCGTGCAGTCGGCCGAACGGCTCCTTGAGGTCATGGCCACCGATCTGGTCCTCCTCCACGTAGAGGGCGTGGAAGACGGCCTGATTGAGCATGCGCCGCTGCTGGTCGTCGCAGCGCAAGTACAGCTCCTGCGGGTTCTCCAACAGCTTCAGACATACCTCGATCAGTCGAGCGGCCTGGCTCAGGTCCTCGTTGGTGCGGCCGAGGCGTTCGCCAATGCTGGCGCGTCGCTGTTCGATCTTGCGCAGCCGCACCTTGATCTTCCCCTGCGGCAGGGTGCCGTCGGCCGCCAGGTCGAGGAGGTTCTCCTCCTGGTCGTCCAACGCCTTCAGCTCGGCGGTGAGCTGCTGCTTGAGCAAGGTCGCCGCCCGCTGCTCCTCGCCCACGGTCTCGTCCAGGTGTGCGCGCATCTCGTCAACAAAGCCGGAACGGAAGCGGATGGTCGCGTAGTGCCGCTCGACCGCCTCCTCCAGCCTGTCGACGTGGATGTGCGGAGTGTCGCAGGTGCCGTTCTGCCTGCCTCGGCAGAAGAAGTACAGGTAGAGAGCCCCAGCACGGCCTTTGGTCTGCTGCATGATCATGCGCTGGGTGATGCCCGCGCTCTTGCAGCTGCCGCAGAACAGCGACCCCTTGAGGTAGTGGTGGTGTACCCGGCGCTTCTCCTGCGCCGCAGCCCGGGACTCGATGATGTCCTGCACCCGCTCGAACAGGTCGAGCGAGATCAGGGGCTCGTGTCGACCTTGGTATTCCTCGCCCTTGTAGGTGACGATGCCGATGTAGTAGCGGTTCCGGAGCAGTTGGGAGAGCTTCTTGATGCTCACCTGTTGGGCTGGTCCGCCGCGAGGCCGGTTGCGCAACCCCCGGTCGTAGAGTTCGTCGGACAGGTCGGCCAGGGTGTAGTCGCCCGTGGCGTACAGCTCGAAGGCCAGCTTGACCAGCGGCCCCCGCTCGGGGTCGATGACGACCGTGCGGAACTTGCGCCCCTGGGTCGTGTCCTCCACATTGAGGTAGCCCAGCGGAGCGCGTCCGACAGTTCCGCCGTTGCGTGCCTTGTTGGCCATCTTGGCACTGGTGTCCGCGCCGTTGGAGCGTGACTGGAGTTCGTTGAGGATGGCCATCATGCCCTGCATGGCATCGCCCAGGTAGCCGTCGCCGAAGTTCTCCTTGGCGGACACGAGCGTGATACCCAGCTGTTGGAGCTGGGCCTTGGTCATCAACTCTTCCAAGGTGTTCCGAAACGCGCGGCTCATCATGTAGACGATGACGTACTTGATGGGGCGACCCTGGTGCTTGAGCTCACGGAGGTCGTGCATCATCTGCTGGAAGGCGGGCCGCTTGTCGATGCTGGTGGCTGACCGTCCGGGTTCGATGTATTCCTTGACGACCGCTGCGCCGAGCGCGTCAGCCTTTTTCGTGCTGTGGTCCCGCTGGGTGGGGATGGAGTTGCCCTCGGGGTCGTAGTCGGCATCGGTGTCCATCTGCTTCTTGGTGGACACACGCAGGTAGAGGATAGCTTCCTCGACCTCGGCGAAGTCCTGCTCTACGGCGGTAGCAGGGCGGGGGACGACCGAGGAGAGGTGATACGTATCGCCGTCATGAGTGTGACGGTTATCGTAGGCGCTTTCCGATGTGTTTTCTGTGCTCATACTAGTGCGCCTCCTTTCTGTGTTAGTGCTTGTATAGACGGGATGTCTCGGAGGTGTTATTCGGCGCCTGTGTGCGGTGTTCGTCTTCTTCGATACGGCACACAAAATCCTCTATGGCCGCAATCGTCCGCTCGGAGAGATGCCCGTAGCAAGCCCGCAGATGCGCCCCAATACACGACGAGGCCCCGCATGGATCGGTGTAGCCCGCTGCCGCGAACACCTCGGCCGAAGGAACATCAAGTGTGCTGGCCAGGGCCTTCAACGTGTCAACCTTCGGCCGCTGGTAGCCCTGCTCCAACAAGCTGATCAGCGCCGGGCTCACGCCGCTGCTTCGCGCCAACTCCCGCACGCCCCACCCCTTCGCCGTGCGCAGCCGCCTGATATATTCTCCAAACTGCCGAGCTTGTTCTTCCGTCATATCTCCTTGGGTCTCCGTTAGTTACGACCCATTTTACCTCCGAATTGCCTAAATTCCTAGCGTAGCCAAATGGCTACGGAAAGGAATGTCTGAAATGTGGCATTCACCGATAGAAAAACCTAGTCGGCTTTTATCTCCGAACTCTGGGCAACCGCGTCGCCCACAACCAGGGTGTTGAACTCGGCTTCGGTCACCACCTGGTGCCGCTCGGGTGTCAGCCGCCGCTCAGCAGCAAAGGCGGCCTGGAGCGCCTTCTTGCGGTCATCGCTCGGCACTACCCACGCCACCGCTGGGAAGAGCCCGTGCTCGGCCTGGTGGCTGCCGCTGGCGGCGTAGCGCTCGTACACCTGCGCCTTGCGCACCACCGTCGAGGGGTGCTCGGTGCCCCGGTCCACCTCGATAAACCAGTGGTCCTCGAACTCACCGCTGGCCGTGATGGCGAACAGATCCGGTTTGAGCCACGACCGCGCCCCGTGGGGTGCGATGAAGGAGCGCCAAGCGGCGGGTTCGGCTTCCAGAGCGAGCAGCTCCACCACACCACCCCGCTCCAGTTCACGCAGCCGGACGGCGATCTCGGCCACCGCCAACGTGTGGTCGATGAAGCCCCGTGAGGGTTCCAGGTAGCGCTTGCGCTTGGGGTCGCCGTGGATCACCCGCAGCAGCCGCTCACCGGTCGCACCCAACTGCCACACGATGCCGGAGGAGCCAGCTCGCACGCCCCCGATGCGCCGGGTCAGCCGGGCGACCAGCCCCCGGCGCTCCAGCCGCCCCAGCACCCGCATCGCGGCGATGGCCGCCGCTGCCTCGGTGGCGTGCTTCTTGGCACCGTCTTCTTCGGCCTCCTCGGTGTGGTGGATGAAGTGCAGCCGTCGCAGTAGCGCGGTCGTCATGAGCCGCAGCTCACGCAGCGACTCCAAGACGGCCCGATCACGGTCGGAGAGCTGGAACAGTAGATCAGCAACGTTGTCTCTGGTCATGGAAACCTCCTTTGCATTGGTTCGGTGCTGTGGGTGATGCCGGGAGCCGAGCCGTCGCGCAGATGATGACCAGCAGAATGCCGGTCAGTCCCATCCCGGAAGGGGCGAGAAGGCCAAAGCCACCAGGGCAAACGGAAATCCGTGCTCAACGTGAAGACAGGGGCGAATCCACGGGCGAGGAAACGACCGCCGCCTCTGTCGCGGGGGAGATGTGGACACCTCATCGCCTGCCCCTCCGGCGGCGCTTACGCCCAATCCGCTCGCCCTGCGGCTCCTCCTGGTGGGCGTCGTTGGCCGCTGCCTCCGGCTCCGGCGGCGTGGGTACTTCGGCCGCTGGCTCCTCGGCGGGTGGTGGGGCGAAGTTGGTGCGCACCCGCGCCCGCATCGCTACCGGATCGTGCCGAGGCGGTGTCGGCGGCAACGTCTTCACCAGTGCCCAGCCGGACGGCGCACCGTCGGCGACGAGGTTGGCGTAGGCGTGAAAACGCGGCAGAGCGATGAAGTCCTCGACGCTCAAAGCCGGGGCGAGCTGCGCGGCGGCCTGGGCGTCGCCGTACTCGGTGGCGAACTGGATCTTGCTCCGGGCGTTGATGTCCACCGCGCTTCTGAGGGAGGGTGGGAACTGCTCGCGGAACTGCGAGGCCAGGAACCAGCCCACGCCCAGTGAGCGCGACACCGCCAGGGCGTCGGCCAGCCCTACGGGCAAGTGGAGGAAGCGCGGCGCCTCGTCGATGTAGACCACGCCTGGTCGCATGCTGGCGCTTACGTCGTTGGCGCGTTCCTGGGTGGCCTGCCAGATTTCGGCGATGATCAGGCTGCCCAGTAACGATGCTGTCCCCGGCCCGATGAGCGCCTCGTTGAGCGGCACGAGCACGATCTTGTTGCCTTTGAAGACGTCACGCAGCCGGAAGCCGCCCACCTTCCGCACCGCCGTCCTGCCGTCTGGCGCAGCCAGCCGCCTTGACGGCTCGTGGCGCAGTGCGTCGTCACCGTCTCCGGTGCTCGTGCGGCGTACTTCCGTGTACGCCTTACTGTGCTCCTCGTCGCTTCCTCGCACTGCATCCACGTGCGAAACGTGGGGGTCTGTACCTCCTCGGTAGTCGAGCATCTGGATCAGGGCGGGGCGGAGGAGGAATTGCCTCAGCTTGTTCAGCGGTGGCGCGATGGCCGCTGCCTGCCCAGCCGGGGACTGTTCCTCGTACCAGGCCCAGAACCCGGCCAAGGCGACGTCGCCCTGTACCCGTCCGACGTAGGAGCGACGGAAGGCGGCGTCGGTGAACAGGCGCAGCAGGTCGACCAGGGTGGCCGGTGCCTCGGGTTGGCTGGCGCGCGCCAGCGTGCGCAGTCCGGCCGAGAAGATATCCGCTGTCCTCGGCCCCCAGCCGTCAGCGAAGACGGCTTGGAAGACGGCGAGGATACCATCCACGACGACGTCCGGATCACGGCCGGAGACGTCGAGTGGGTTGAAGCCGACCGGGGCGGCGTCGGCGGCGTTCAGCTCAACGACGTCAGATAGGCGATGTTCCGGCAGTCGGGCGAGAAAGTCGTCGATCAGCTGCCGCTTAGGGTCGAGCAGCACCACTGGCCGCCCGGCCTCGGCATCGGCCAACGCCAGATGCAGCAGCGCATTCGACTTCCCCGACCCACTCGGCCCGTAGGCGATGGTGTGAAACGTCTGGTCTTGGGCAGAGATGCCGAGCAGACGCTCATCACCTGGTGCCGCGCTCTGGGCGAAGACCTGTTCACCGCTGTGCACCCGAGACGATGCCCGTAGCGGTTTGGGATGCAGCGGTGGCAAGCCCGGAAGCTCACCGTCGCCGAGCGGCCACGCCAGTAGGCCGACGAGTTCCGAGACGCCCAGCGACAGCGGCCACAGACGCGGCGTCCGCGCCTCGTTCAGGCGGGAAGCCGGTTCGCGTACCAGCTCCAGGCGCACGCCCGGCCCCTGGGCGGTGGTGAGCGCCCCGAGCAGGCTCATCACGAAGTGCCGCCGTCGCTCAGGGGAAGGGCTGGCCGCACCGAGCCGGATCGTGGCCGACAACCCCACCTGTCCGAGCCGCTCCTTGATACGAGACCGCAGCTCAGCGTCAGCCGGACGGACGCCCTTGGTCAGCAGTTGCCACACTGACGTCTGCGGATCCGGCACCTCACGGGGCACCAGCTGCGGTGAGCGGCGCGGCCCGAGCACGACTTGCAGAGCGATAGCTTCACCGCTGCCCAGTCGCCGCGCCACGGCGGACAGCAGCGCTCGCGTGGTTGCCTCGGCCATATCCGACCGCAGCGGCACCCCCGAGGGGCGTAGCCGCAGCCGAGCCGAGGCCACCATCTCTGGCCGCAGCGCAGGCTCACCGGCCTTTGCTGCCACCAGCACTGCGCCGGGGAGGAGATCCCCGAGCAGCCGGCGCAGCCGCGGCAGATCTGACGCACGGCTCCCGATCACGTGCCGCACCCCAGCGGCGTCGGCGCGTACCTCCAAGACGACGGGCGACAGGCCGGGTTCGGCCGCTATCCGCCCCAGCGCCGCACCGACTGACTCCTCCGCCAATGGGCGGGGCAGGTGCAGCGTCCTGAAGGTGAGGGGAGGCTGCTTAGCTGCCGCTTTCAGCATCCCGCCCCTCCTCGCGCTGCTCGTTACGGGCTTCGTGGTCGGCTTCGGCCTGCCGCTCGGCCTCTGCCTGGGCGAGGCTGAGCAGGGCTCGGCCCAGCTTGCGCACGTCCGGCGGATCGCGGCGCTCGCCACGGACGACGAAGCGTCGGTCGCGCTTGGAATTACGCTTGTTGCTGCTGTTCTTTCGTTTCGGCATAGGGTCACTCCTTCCTCTGCGAGTGCCAGTGTTTAAAAAGTTAAACACCAGCGTTCGGCTCTAGTTATTAAACATTTCTGTTTGCGCGTCAAGGTCAAATGTTCATTCCACAACGCGCCACCTCTGTTATTGAATGAGGGTGAGCGTGGTTGTTCCTACCACTGCGACCGGCGCCACCGGATGACGGCGACGATCGCCCAGACCACACCAATGACGAGCGCGATACCGACCAACCACGGCAGCAGGTCACGCAGCAAATCCACCGAGTAGGTCAGCGCCAACATGGCGAACAAGACCAGCAGGCTGGAGCGGAAGAACCACTGGACAGGGTTCTTGAAGGGACTCGGCCCGTCGTCGCTCACCGCAGCTCACCACTGTGGCCGCGACGTCGGTCACTCGGCACCGGGTAGCCGGGAATGGTGAGGTCGCTGTCGACCTCGTTGCCCCAGACGAACCATGGCGCGTTGCTCGGCGGTTGCCTGCGGGCGAACAGCTCCAGGTACGGGCCGGAGGAGAGCCGCTCGATCATGGGGAACTGCTCTTCCGGCTTGTGGCTGTGCTCCTGCACTGGTGCCACCATCCAGGTCGGCTGTGACCGGAACTGCACTGGTGCTTTGCCCCTGGTGGCGAACAGTATGTGTTCGGTGCTGTTACGCAGCCAGTGCCCCAACCCGAGCCGGAACTTCACCCACGTGATTGGGCTGCGTACCGAAAACCCCCAGGCTTCGGCCACCTCGTAGCCTTCACGGATAGTGGCGTTCGTCGTCCACAAGTAGAGGTGGGCGTCTGCCTCGGCCAGGTCGGCCACCGGCATCGCTTTGATGCGCTCCAGGGTCATGAGTCGGTAGTGCCGACTGGCCCCCTTTTCGCCCTGCTGCTGGATATTCCACGGCGGGTCGGCCAGGATGGTCGCGAAGCGCTCCGGAACCGCATTCGGCGGTCGCGCCGGTTGGCTGTCGTCGATGGTCATGAACGTTCCTCCTTTCTGCCCCAGCATCTTTTTTGGCGTGCCGGGTACAGGCGTAGTTATGACGGATAGGGAGAGGTGTGGAAACCGTCTGTTCGGGTGAACCCTCGCCCGGTACTCCGAGCGAACACAGCCCCACACCTCTCTGTTAAACAGATTTCTGATTGAGGCCCACTGCTACGAGGGAATCCGTTGTGGAATGTGCAGCGTCGGGCATCTGGAGATGGTTATCTGGGGTCAGCGACCGAACTCCCCGGTCGCCGGGCGACCAGGCTGGCGAACAAGGCGCGTGCTACCGCGCCGGGCGGATCGTCACGTTCAATGGGCGTCACGGTGATGCGCTCATTGAAGGCGTCCGCGCCCATCCAGGAGCCGAGCACCACGGCATGCACCTCGCCGGGGAACGCCGCCAGCTCGGCCAGAGCTGCGGCCGGGTCGCTGTCCATGAGCAGGAAGTCGGAGAGCACCACCAGCGTGCTTGCGTGCTCGGGGTGCGCTTCGGTCAAGCGCACGGCCTGACGCAGGCTCGGCAGCAGACAACTACTGCCCGCCCCATCCGAGGGCACCGCCAGCCCCGAGCGCAGCGACACCAGTCCACGTCGAGAGATCGCCACTGGCGCCACGTCCCCCCGACACGGCGAGTCGAAGTGCAGCACCGCTCCCAGTTCGTGCGGTGCGGCTCGTCGCGCCACCGCACGGAAGGCGTGTTCGACTTCGGCGAAGCGGTTACTGAGCGGATCGGTACCCGTGGGGCTGATCACCGAGCCGGAGTTGTCGAAGAGACAGATCAGGAGCGTCGGGAAGGAGGCGGGAGCGCCCGGCGACCCGAGCCTGAAGCCCTGGACAGAGGCACGATCGCCTCCGCCCGCGGGCGCCGGCCCGAGCAGCCGCCCCGGTCTCAAGGCGCTGGGAAGGAGCGTCATCGCGCACCGTTCCCGATGTAGCCGTTCGACTCCGACCGAACCCGACGACCAACCCCAGTCCGCTCGTGGGCCGGGAAGCCGTGCCCGAGCACCTGCGGGTTGTTGCGCTGGATACGCCAGTTCAGCGACTCCACCCGCTTGGCCGCCGCCTGCCCACGCGCCGCGTGCTCGGCGTACACCGACCGCGCCGCCGCATCGGCCGCGGCACGCTGGCGGATCGCCCGGTCACCGGCCAGCCTGCGCAGACGCGCCTCAGCCTGCGAAGCCCGCTTCTTGTAGCCCGAGAGCAGGTCGGCCACCTCGTCGGCCGCGTGGTAGCCGAGCAGGAACGACCCCAGCGCCGTTGCCGCCGCCAGACAGCCGAACGTCAACCCCGAGGCTGCCCCTTCGAGACTGCCGCGCAGCAGGAACACCCCGACGGCCAACAGCGCCACTACGAGCAGCGACACCACACTGACGAGTCCCACCAGGCCCAAGCCCTTGTCCGGCGATCCGGAGAACAGCCGCCGGAAACGGAACTCCTCCTCGCTCAAGGTCTCGGGGTCACGCTGGCGCGCACGGGCATTGCGCAAGTGCTTGACCTCCGCCCCGATAAGCCCCGAGCACCCAGCCGCCATACCGGCCGCCACCGCCACGCCCAGGGCGACCGACGGCGCATCGCCGAAGGCCACCGCCGACATGAGGATGCCCGCCGAATCGCCGACGACCAGCAGCGGCCAGCACACCCAGTAGCGCACCTTCGCCCCCACCTCACGCCGCACATCCGGCCCGAGCACCCGCGCCGCCTGCTGGTAGTCGTCACGCGCCTGACGGACGGCCCCCTCCTGGTGGACGAGCAACATCTCCTTCACCGTGGCCGCCCGCTCCAGACCACGCGCCCGCATCACATGCGCCCGCGCCGCCTGCTCACCCTCGGCCGCCCACGAGGCGAGCTGTTCCTCGCCCAAAGCGCGGTATTCCTGCTCGGCGTAGGTAGTACCGATATTCGTCGGCCGCGTGAGCGCCCCGATCTCGTCCAGCCGAGGAAGGGACACCACATCGGCCTCAGCCGTCCACGCATCCACCGACGACGCCGAAGAGAACGGCGAACCAGCACCCGCGAAAGGCTTCCTCATGCCGACTCACCACCCAGGGCGTAGTCGGTCACGGCGAGGCACTTCGCAGCACCCGTCCGCGCGCACAGTTCCTCGTAGTAGAAGACGAGCCCCTCCACCACGGCGGATTCCGGAGCATCGTCGGCCACACGGCCCAACCCGGCCACCGTCACCGACGCGCCGGCCAGGTCGGGCACACTGGTCTCGGCCGCCAATGCCTCGGCTTCCGGCTGGGTGAGCGCCTCGTCGCCGGGCTTGTGCCCGACGGTGTGGAAGCCGTCCGTGAACACCACCAGGTTGAGGCGGTAACCCTCGCCCAACTGGGCAGCCCACTCCGCACCGAGCCGCAACTGCGCCGTGATGTCCGAACCGCCCCCGGGCAGCTCGGCCAAGGCGGGCGCGTAGCCGTCACGGATCTCGCCCATCGCCTCGTCCACCAGGGCGGGCACGCGGCGGATCCGGGCGTTCGGTGTGGCACCGTGCGGGTGCAGCGAGTCGTCGTAGAGCACGGTTGTTGCCGCGCTGGACGAGGAGAACAGCGCCACCCGGAGCCGGGCGCCGTCCTCACCCGCACACACGGCCGTCTGGCGGACGATCCACTCGATAGCGTCCAGGCGCTCGGTGGTGATGGCCTCGCTGTTGCTGGAACCGGTACCGTCCACCAGCATCAGGGAGGCGGGCGGCACGTCACCGCAGGCGGTGAGCATGGCCTGGTGTTCATCCATGACGGTGGGGTCGGGGGCGTCGTCGAGAAGGCCGCAAGCGGAGACGGCGAGCGTCACCGCACCCACGGCGGCAGCCACCACCATGAGCCGCGAGCGGCGAGAAGGCCGGCGCCGCGGCCCAAAGTTGATCTTGAATGACATACCTGATTGCTCCTTTTAGAGAAGGAAGGTTGAGGGGGTGGGCCGGACGCTTCGCACGTCCGGCCCGAGGGAGCCGCTACCAGAGGAAGTCCGCCTCGTTGACGGGCGGCACGACGTCGACGGAGGCCAGCTCGGCGCGCAGGCGCTGGCGGCGGGTGGCCGTGGCGGCTTCCTGCTGCGTCTCGAGGGTGCGGAGGACGTCGACGAGGGAGAGATAGGCGGTGGCGAGGTTGCCGCGCAGGGCGGTGAATTCGCCGACCGTTTCGGCGTTGAAGATGCGGGTCACTTGTTGCCACCCTCTTCCATGCCGAGCATGCGCCGGAGGGCGGCGTTCTCGTCGCGCAGTTCCTTGTTCTCGATGGCCAGGGCCAGGCGGCTGGTCTGCTTCCAGTTGCCGGTCATGACGCGCAGCGTCGCACCGAGCACAACGCAGAGGACGAAGCCGGTGATGAATGCTGCCGTCATCGGGACGAGACCGATGAGGTTTGCTGCGATGCAGCCTTCCATGGGGAGTTCCTTCCGCTGCGAAGCGGAGGGAGGCGCCTCTCTCCTGCCGCCGTTGTTGGCGACAATTCAAGTCAAGCCGGGAGCCCCGTGGCCGTGAAAGGTCGTAGACGGCCAACTTGGCGGCCAATCCGTGGCCGTGAGAGTGGCCGCCAACCTGGCCGTGTAGTTCTTGCAGGTCAACGAGCCTAAGGGTGCAAGGGTCGAGTCATATGCTCATAGGATGACTGTTGATTTAAATGTTTTATTGTCGTTAAATAGAAGTACTATGACAGAGTATAATCAATCGCCAGAAAAGAAGGAGGGGCCTGATAGTCGACGTGGAATCTTTGGGCTCGGAAAACTAACCAATGAAGAGATAGTTGACTTGGGGCGTGGGCTTGTAATGTCTAATGAATTTTATGACGCCGTCCTTGATGAAAACCCGCTGTCGTCGCGAGGATTCCATAGTCTGGATGTAGTATTTCTTAACGACTTGTCAGATCTTGCAGACGAAGACCCTCTTCGGGCTGAGGATTTGATATGGGCCTTCAAAGAGCACGGAACTCCCGAAGCTCTAGACATGGCTGTCATGTTTGCTCCTAAGGTTGGAGAAGCAAACTACCCACTGGCGCGATCTGTGATAATCAAAGGAGAGTTGAGTGATGACACAGGTACTGCAGAGACAGCAATGCAAGCAGCGGCAGAGTTCGCAGCGAATCTCCCGCCTGACTTGAGGGAAGACTTCCAGAGTCATCGACGGGCAGCCAAGGAGTCTCAAGAGCTTCAGTAGACATAGGATGATGGGCTAATAGACCTACAGTTACCAGCTAGTAGAAGTACGGAATCGCTAGCGAGAGGGTCGCAACTCGGTCATACTGTCCATGGAGAGCTGGGTTAAGTGCTGGATGGGGCAGTTGTGAATCTTGAGGAAGAGCTTCTGACTGCGGCAGATCGGCCGCTGCGTGGAGTCTTCAACCGAAAAGAACAAGAAGACAAGGAGAAGCTCGAGAATCTCGTTCGCATTTGTTACACGGTGCGAGCTGAAGCCTGGGGTGATGATCCGACACGGGCGTTGAGGCTTGTTGTCCGGGATGGTGTTAATAAACTCCCTGAAGAATACATAGAAGGGATGAACAATTTCACCTGGCGTGACCTCGGTCTTATTCTTTATGCTCTTCGAGATGACTTGTCTATAAATCCAAAGACGGGGCAATCGTATACCTATAATGACTTGATTCAGTTGGCCAAAGATGAAGGTGAATTTAGAGGATCGAAGAGAACGTGGGGTCGGACGACACAGAGTTTGCGAAAGTCGCTGGCCCATGTTCTTGAGGAGATGGAATCTGAAGCTCTTCTGAAGATAAATAAGCAAGCCATTGAAAGCGATCAGGAAACTTCAAAGGGCGCTGATTCGGGACTGTCAGGTAATGAAGATGAGCCGACTGGGCAACAGTCAAGCCAAAGTGAAGATGGTCCGGCAAGCTATAGTAATTATGGGCTCTTCAACTTCGTTTTCCATGGACCAATAGCTGTCAAAACAATATCTACTACTCTAGCGCTCGTGCTTGTGGCAGGTGGAGCTATCTGGGCTTGGTCTGCTAACCGCCCCGAGGGCGAGGCTCGTGCGGAGAATGCTGGTTCGTCGGATAATGGATTGCAAGCGACCCTTATCGGAGCCAGCAACGAGATCTCTCTGTCAGTAGCTTTTAGGGAGGATCAGGAAGAAATTGCACAGAGTCTAGTTAATGATTTTTCACCAGGTGAACCGATCTTGTCGCCTCAGGCTGTGGAAGCAGGTGGCTATCCAACCGACCTTTTGGCTGGGGTTGACCTGAAAAGAACTGGCGATAGTGAAGTAATTATCCACGATATCCGACCTGTCAAAATCGAATCAGATGCCCCCGTTAGAGGAACATTGTTGAGAACCGGCGGAGGGAATCCACAACAGGTTGAGACCATGCATTTCCTCATGGACGAGCCGGAACCCGTGGCGAGACTAGGGCTATCTGAAGTCTTGTCTGATCCTGGAATTGAAAACCGATACTTCGACTATCAGACTATACGTGTTGGCGATGGGCAGAGAGTTTCGCTCGCTTTCCAAGCCTACTGGTCTTCCTTTGAATTTCAAGTTGAAGTCGAGTACGAAGTTGATGGTCAGTACGAGACAGAGCTTGTGAGGGATCGTGATGGTGACGTGTACGAATTCCGCCTTTCCGCTCATGTTTGCCCGCCAGAGGAAGAGAATCCCTGGGGATTTGAGCCTTTGAATTCTGATGATCCCCCTCACTATGAAAATGTCTGGACCCAGGGGATTCAGTCTCGCACTATAAGGGAAATTGACCCAGCCACTTTCTGCGAAGATGGGATGTAGAAATGATTTCCAAGAAACGCATAGTGAACTTTGGCTCGGTGCTTGGTGTTACAGTCCTACTTCTTCCTTCTCTAACGCAAAGTGGATATACTTCCCCGCTGCCCTATGCGTATGCAACTGAAACAGCACTTGTTGTCATGCGAGGAGGAGATGAGGTGGCACGTGAAGAGGTTCTGTTTAACACCGACTACAGTGAAATTGTCTGGTCGTCTGACAAGATTTATGTATCTGCGGTGGTAGACAGTCCAGAAGATCCAGACGAGATCACTGAGCGCATGGTGATTTCGATTAACTCGGAAACTGGTGAAAGCCATAAAGTTCCGTGTCCAGGATGCCAAAGCATGGCTCCAGTTTCAGGAAGTGAAGTAGTCATCGCCCGGGTGGATCCGACGCAATGGACCCCTGCCCCTATTGCGGGGATACTAGAATTTGATCTTTCTGAAGCCGATCCACCTTCCTTGATGCCTATGTCTTCAGCGCCGAATTTGGGAATGAGGGAGCATTTTGAATCAAAGGGTTTGAAATTTTCCTACGCTGACCTTTCATGGTTCTACGGCGCATTGCGTTTTTCTGGAGGTATTAATGGGGTTGCGCTGCTAACCGAGGAGGATCGAGATGAGTTTTTTCTGATTAATCCAATTGGAGAAATTCCCCTTCAGGAGGTAGGGCATCCTTATTTCGTCGGCAGTACTGGCCCCCCTGCACTCCACGAAATGGTAACTCCACAAAGATCTCCTAGGTTAATGGAGGGGCTTCCTGCTGAAACTATTGATGAGGAGATGGTCATAGCTGCAGTAACTCGTTTTGATTCAGTCTATGAAGGATGTGCTGTGAGTGATGATATATTTTTGGTCGATGTAGAAAGCGGCAGTGTTTCAAGAACAAATATCTCTCCAGCTTACCCCGAATACCTGATTCCTGGGTTTGGTTCTGCTGTTTCTGTAAAGGACCTGTGGTGGGATTCTGGGGGGCGCCTTCGAGCTGTTATTAAGACCTCTCTTTGTGTAGACACTCCTGTCACGCTTTCTGGACCCAGTGAATGGATGCTAGCTAACGGCCAGTGGGTTCAAGTTTCCGATGATCCCGTCTTGTCGGTGCGTGGCCTGGGAGGAAATTCACGAGTCTTTATTGAGCCAAGCGAAGATTCCTCTATGGATGGGGAGCTTTACTTTGAGGCAGGCTCAAATACTTCTCATGTGGGATCTGGGGTTGTCGCTATAGAGGTTGCTGCTGATAATAAATGTTTCGGCGTGCAAGAGGCGGTGTCTGATGATTGGTGTGGTGGGGCGATTGATCAAGGTATTGGAGCAATAGATGGCGTGATCGAGCTACCTATGGAAGCTGATGATTTTTCAATCCCTGAAGTTTCCGATCGTGATGAGTGTGAAGACCCTTTCTTTGTCCAGTACCTTGATGAAAATTACCCTCAACGAATTTCGGAGCAGTCTCTATGCCGTGACGGACTTGCGTATGTTCACGTTGAAGGAAGAGGCCCATGGGTATACGAAGGTAGTCAGGATTTGCTCTTTCATCAAGCTCGCGATGGCTGGTATCTTCTTGGCGGGGGGACGAATAGTCACGGAAGGTTTAATGCGGCAGACGTTCAGGTTTTGGGTGTCTATCCAGATAGAATTAATGAGCTTTTCCCAGAAATGGATCTGATTATCTGACTCCTTGTTTAAAAAATCAGGCGAGAACCCACCCAAACCAACCGCAGTCAGTTCAGGCAGGCTCCCGCCTTCACGCACAACCTCGAAGCACATCGCTCCTCAGCCAGCGTTCACACGCGCAAGTTACTTCTTGCTGCGCGTCGATCGGGAAGTACCCTCCGGCGTGCTGGTGTCGTCACCAAGCATCGCGGCCAGTGCCTCCTTCCGCTCCCGCAGCGCTCGCTCCTCGGCCTCCAGGTTGGCCATCGCCTTCTCACGGACGGAGGCATCGGACAGGATTTTCGCTACCCAGTCCTCCAGAGCCTCGACGCCCGCGTTGTTCAGCGTCATGCCCGTCAAGGCGACCACAGAGTCAAGCTGCTGCTTGAACGAGGGCGAGACACGGATCGCGACCGTGGCCTTCTTCTCCTCGCCCGATCCAGTGGGCTGTTCGCTCATCGAGCCAACCTCCTCAGTAAAATGCGGCCGACGAACCCGGTCAGGTTCATCTCTTGAAGCCGCAGCAAACCGATGAGGTGCCGAGGTGCGGCGGCCAGCAAGATTTCTGCTTTTCTACGGCCTGCTCACCCTCGGCACCCCCTGTTATGACGCATTCGCGCAGGTGGGGCAATCGTGGGGTCGTGCGAAAGCTCGACCGAACCGAGCACGCGAATACATGCCCTCTCGCCCCTGATGCGTCGTCTCGCCACCGCTCCTGCCGTGTGCTGGAATTCCTCGTTGTGGAATGTGCAGCACCCACCCGGGCAACGAAACGCTCCTCACAGCCGCGCCAACCCCACCAGAACCCGCTCCATGTCCTCCGCATCCAGCGGCGGGGCGCTGTGAGGGGTGCTGGAAGGCGCCGAGCGGTAGCTGTGCGGCATCGTCCGGCGAGGTAGCGGCAAGAGTGGAGCCGGTGGGGGAGAAGCCTCGGCTGTCAGCGGCTCGGCCGGCCCCGCGACGGCCAGGGCGAGCACACACCACACTGTCTTTCCACTGTGAGGCGACGGCACCACGCCCCATCGTTGGCTGAGCGTCTCCACCAGGAACAGCCCGCGGCCGTGCTCGGCGTCAGGGTTCACAGGCTGCCTCGTAGGCGTGCCGTTTCCTGCATCCCACACCTCGAGCAGCAGTTGGCCGCCCTGGACGCTGATCACCACATGGATGAAGTGCCGCCGCGAGACCGCCGATACCGGCGTCGTCATAGAGAGACCTCCGGCTTCGACGGCATTTGTCACCAGCTCCGACACGATGAGCTCGGCGCTATCCACAACGTCGGCGGATGCCCCGTGGTGGAGGCTGCTACGGGTGAACTCCCGGGCGAAGGCCACCGCGTTCGGCAACCCCACCAACGTCAACGAGGCGAGCATTCTTCGCCCACCTCCCACACCGTCACGCCCAGCTCGTGCAACTGGTCGATGACGCCGACCTGCAAGCTGGTGAACTTGGTGAAGTGCTCCAGCGTCGGCACCACCAGCTCTGTGGCCTCGCCCTCCTGGAACAGCTCCACCAGGTGGACGAACGCCGAACGCTGCGCCAGGGGCGTATCCACCAGCACGCGCACCAGGCGGTAGCCGCGCTCGCGGGCGTAGGCCGCCACTTGCTGGTGCAATTGCGCAAGGTGCGCGTGGTCGGTCGGATCAGGCACCCGCATGTAGCCGAAGGCGACCGGCCTGGCATCGGGCTCGTTCATCGCTGTCACCCCTTCACCAGACGCAGGCAGGGGCAAGCGGTCGCGTGTTCGTGGGGCTGGTCGCGGTAGGCGCGCACCAGATCGGCCACCTCGAACATCTGCTCGTAGCTGCATTGGATCGTGCGCAGGCAGTTGCCCTCGTCGTCGAAGTGCTCCAGCGTGTAGTGCTCACCCGTGGCTGAGATGCTCACACACTCGATGTGCAGGAACGCCAGTTCACTGCCATCGAGGTCAGGCAGAGGATGGATGTTGTCCTCATAGAGGAGCGCGTACAGGCGCTCGAGGGCGGTGGGGGTGGGGGGCTTGGTCATCGCTGCTGCCCTTGCACTACCCAAATGCGGGCTCCAGTCTCGTGCTCGATGTGTTCGCGCATGGCGTCTTGCAGCCCCGGCAGCCGGGCGAAGTGCCACAGCGAGGGCACCAGCACGTCCTTGATGTGGTGGCGCTTGATCGCCTCGAGCATGGTGGAGAACGCTGACTCCGAGCAGGCAGTGCCCTCGGCGAACACCTCGCCCAGCTTGAAGCCTTCACGGGCGGCGTATTTGGTCAGCTCATCCTTGATGCGTGAGATTTCCTCTTTCGTCGCGTTTCCGCTCACCACGCGCATATAGCCGTAAATCGTGGGGCGCATTGGGTCACCTCCAGGTTGTGGGAGGGCCGGTTCAGCGGCGGCCCCCGGCCGTGCGCCGCTGAACCGGCCTGGTAGCCAGACAAGCGGCCTGACCTGGAAAAACCCACAGCACAAGTGAGGCAAGGCTGACGCATAAATGGCGCACAGGTGGCCTTGGACTGGGCAAATGCCCCGGGGTCTGGCTAGGGTGGAGTCGCCCCTTATACCCCCGGAGGAATAGCTATGGCGGCCAAACGGGTACGGCTGGCCCAGCAGCGAAAAGTGGCGGGGTTGAGCCAGGAGAAGTTGGCGGGGCTCCTCGGTGTCGAACGGTCCACGGTGGTGCGCTGGGAGACCGCCGAGACCGAGCCGCAGCCGTGGGTACGCCCCAAGCTGGCCCGCGTGCTGAAGGTGACTTCCGAGGAACTCCACGCCCTTCTCGATGACGTCACCATCATCCAGCCCCAGACGAGCGAACGGATGGACTACATCCTCGAACACCCCTCACAGGTGGACTTGGTGGCCGTCGCCTCTCTGCACGAGCGCATCCGCCAGTTGGACGAGCAGTACGACAAGGCACCCTCGACGGCGCTGCTTGGCTCCGCCGGCCAGATGCACGGCCAGGTGAGCTTCCTCCGACAGAACGCCACCAACCCGCGGGCACGCAAGGCCCTGCTCGAGGTCGAAGCCGAGTCGGCCACCTTCATGAGCCAACTGGTCTGGGACGTCAGTCAACGGCGTGATCATGTCGCCCCGCGGACCTACCTGGACGAAGCCATCGAGGCCGCCCGCCAGGCCCGCGAGCCCGGCGCCGAAGCCTACGCCACCCTCCGCAAGAGCTTCCTCGCCCTCTATGGCACGAAGGATCCGCAAGAAGGAGCCGCGCTCGCTGCCGCAGCTGCCGAGATCGCGAAGGCGGTCAGCCCGGCGCTGACCGGCCTCTCGCTGCTCCACGTCGCCGAAGGGCACGCCATGATGGGTGATCTCAAAGGCTGCGAGGAGGCCCTCGCCAAGGCCGAAGCCCAGTTCGACCGCATGACCCCCGACGACGTCGCCGCCGAGTACTACACCGTCAACGAATACAACCGCCTGGCGGGATCCTGCTACCTCTTCCTCGGCCTACCGGAACGGGCTGAACCCATCCTGCGCATGACCGCCCGCTCCCTGGCCGAGAAGAAGAAAAGCCAGGCCATCGCCTACGCCAACCTCGCCCTGGCCCTCATCCGGCAACAGAAGCTCGATGAAGCCGGGGCGATCATGCACCGCACAATTGACGCAGTTGAGCTGACACGCGGCGGTGGCGGGCTTAACCTGGCATTCACCGCAGGGCAGGAGCTCCGGCAGTGGCGACACGAGCCGTGGGCACAGGACATCCAGGACCGGCTCCTCGCCCTGATGGCAGCCATCTAGCGGGGAACGGTAGGGCGCGCGTGAGTGACATCGACCAGGCCAAGGAAGTTGTCCGAGACCGGGTGTGGCGGCTGCTCGAACGTGAGGGCGCTGTCCCAGAAGGTTCTTACGGCAAGATCCCCGGCTTCTACGGCAACGAGGCGACGGCTGAGCGCCTGGCTGAGCTGGAGGTGTGGAAGAACGCAGGGACGATCAAGGCGAATCCCGACTGGGCACAGCTCCCCATCCGTATCCGCGCCCTCCAGGACGAGAAGCTCCTCTACATGGCCGTCCCGCGCATGGCCAGCCTCAAGCCCTTCTACCTGCTCGACCCTGAGTCGCTGAGCCTGCTGCCCGAGGAAGCCGCGGAGAAGCAGGGCGCCGAGCAGACTGCCCGTCGCATCGGCGTAGACGAAATGCGCCCGATAGATGTCGTCATCTGCGGCAGCGTGGCCGTCAACCGCTCCGGAGCACGCATCGGCAAGGGGGCCGGCTACTCCGACCTAGAAGTCGCGTTGCTCATCGAGGCTGGGCTCGTCACCGAGGAGACGACCATCGTGGCGCCGGTGCACCAGCTCCAGGTCGTAGACGAAGAGATTCCTGAGACTGCACACGACTTCAGCGTCGACCTCATCGTCACGCCAGGCGAGGTCATCCGGTGTGAGGAGCGTCGTCGGCCGAGCGGGATCGTGTGGGAGGACTTGACGGCGGAGAAGGTGGGGGCGATTCCGGTGTTGGAAGCTCTGCGTCTGCAAAAGTACCCAAGGAGAGAATAATTTCCTCTTGCTAGGAAGTGAAAAATAATGGATAATATGTTCAAGAAAAATAATCTAACGGAGATGCTTAATGGTGTACCGAAACAAGACTTATGTTGCTTTTGCTGGTGAAGACCTTCACTGCTACCGGATGATGGAAGCGTGGCGAGACAACAAGCATATTGATTTCAATTTTTTTGATGCACACGACATCTGTACTGCGCGAGACACTAGCCAGGCCGAGGTAATCCGCCGTCGACTCCGTCAGCGAATCGTCAACGCCAAGCAAGTTGTCATGCTCATTAGTGACACAACCAAGCCCAAGGCGGGGCGGTCGAGCTCTTTCCTTTACTATGAGGTGGAGCAAATCATCAAACTAGATCTACCAGTAGTCTTTGCGAATCTGGATGGGAGTCGAAAATCTCAGACGGAGAAGCTCCCCACCGCGCTTAAGGAGCGCTACACCATGAGCGTCTCTTTCCAGCCAGCAATCATTAAGTACGCACTTGATGATTATGTGGAAAAATTCAAGGGAAACGCTCGAGCGGGCGGGAAGACTGGCCCTTACTTCTACAAAGAGTCGGTCTACAAGGGGCTAGGTATATAGTGATACACAGCCTTTCGACGCTGTTCAGAACGAAGCGCGGGCTCGTTTCACTCACGATCAACTCCTTGGCTGCATTTGCTGTTCTCGGTGGTGCGGTTCAGCTCTATACAGCCGTACTTTCTCCTCCACCAGTATCGGGGGTTTTGGTTGTCGTCTCAGTTGTCGCGATCTCTGTGGGCTGGGGCGTTTATCGCGCCTATCCTCGCTCTTCACTAACGCGCGAGTTTCAGGTGCCAGACATCACCATTCGTGTCGTGATTGGTGACCTCTTTGGCCAGGAAACACATCTTGTCGTGGGGTTTACGGACACTTTTGACACTGACACCTCTGATGGCATTATCTATCCGCGAAGCGTGCAGGGCCAGTTATTGAAGCGTGTTTTTGATGACGACCTGGCAGCTCTGGATGGGCTGCTTAATTATGCGCTCAAGGGTGCAAAGCATATCAAGAAGGAGTCCCGCCGCAATAAACCTAAAGGGAAGAGGGTCCGTTATCCCGTTGGAACCGTAGCTTCTATCCGGCGCGATGACTGCCTTTACTTCTGCGTCGCCTACACGAAGATGGGGAATGATCTAGTTGCTCAGTCTAGTATTGACGAGCTATGGCGCAGCTTGAGTGAATTGTGGAGGGAAGTTCACAGGCGTGCACATCGAGAGCCGGTCAGCATTGGCTTGGTGGGTTCTGAGTTGGCACGGATAAACTGCGTAAATAGAGAGAGTCTGCTGAAGATGATTCTGCTGTCTTTTGTGGCGCAGTCCCGCGAGGAGATAGTCAGTAGGGAGCTAACCGTGGTGATACATCCAAGCGACGCGCACCACTTGAACATGCTTGAGATTGATGCGTTCATCAAATCCCTTTAACTGCATGCTCGTCTCTGTCTAGACTGCGTAGGCTTGGCCGCAGACTAGGCAATGATAAGGAGCTTTGCTCCCCTCGGGAACTTTTACGGGTTCCCAAGGGTGACATGGTGACTGGAGTATGTTCATATCGTCTGGCTCTACGAGCGGGTCAGGTGGCTCTGGTCTATCTGAAGAAAGCTCAAATTTGATGTTCTTGTTGGCGCGGAACTCATCCTTGAGCTCTTGCGAAATTAGATCGAGTGCTGGACCCACGGCAGCACTTTGGGAATATTCGATCTGTTCTTGCGTCCACCATGATTCATGATCAGCAGATTTTCCGCATAGGGGGCACCAATAAACTGGCGGGTCAACATAATCAATTGGAGCTTCGTCGCTTCTTCCGTTAAACCATTTGAATTCTTGTTCGCAAGTTGGGCACTCGCGTCGAAGGAACCCGTCCGAGTCAAGTGGAAGTTCAATTGGTACATCCATCTCACCCTCCAAGTGTGTCGAAAAATACTTCTTGGCGGAAATCTGATCCGTCTTCAAGTTTGGCTATGACTGGTAGCTCAAACTGGTTAGGTGCTCCTCCTTGCAGGGTCCGATTGGTTGTCCATGCATAAACGGTGAAGGTCTCTCCAGGGGGCAGTTTGGAAATAAGGTGCTCTTGGTGAACCTCGATGTGATTGGTTAGATCTTCAGGGACTTCGATCTCTATGTCGAATAGAGGCGCTCCGCCGTTGTTGGTGATCTGGATTCTGTCAAGTTTATTGCCCGTACCAGGTCGCCAACGACCTTTAAGATTTGGACTGTGGCGTTCAGTGCTTGGTACCTTCCTGCCGAGCGGCAGTCCGCCGCCGGGTCTAGGGGGTGGAGTGAAATCGCCTGCACTGAGCCAGTCCGACCCAGTCATGTCCACAGGGCACCCTGCGCTTTGGAGCCTTTGAGCAAGCGACTTCCGCTTGCCAGCGCTGTCATCCATGCGGATTGTGTGGCGCCCGTGGACGTCGCTGAAGGGGCGCAGATCTCCTAGCTGGACAAGGATGGTGCGCTTTTCGTTGCGTCCCATCGCCATTCCTGCTTCAAACAACACATTGGGGCGTGCCTGCCCAAGAGGTTGTTGCTCGGGGTCATCGTCGCCGTCAGCGTATGCGCTTTGCAAGTAGGCAATATCATCAGGAGTCATGAGAACGACCACAGCTTGCCCTTCGTCAAAGGCAACATCGAGAATTTGACCCATATAGGGAGACCCTTCACCGGTCATCTCGACGGCCTGATCCCATTCGATTGGCCTCAGTCCAAGTGACCTCAAGAAGGTGAACATCGAGTCTCGAGCCTTCTGGTTCCGTCCATGGACGACGAAAACTCGATCTGGATTTCCGGTGCTGCTGGCCATGTAGTACAACCTCGACAGAGACCGCGTAGGGAAGGGGCTTTGACGTTGAAAATGTAGCCAACGTAACGTTGACCTCATGCTACTACCTCTGGTATCGGTCGCGCATCTGGACGCCTCGCTCGATGAGGCGGAGTCGGACTGTGTCCGGGCTCACAGCCAAGCGCTCACCGATGCGCGCCAGGGATAGTCCACCTTCGTAGAGATAGGCCGCTGTTGCGATCTGCTCGGGAGTGAGACCAGTGCGGCGCATCTTTGCGCTGTGGCGCTTGAGGATCTTGCTCACGGTCTGGCGGGCGATGCCGAAGCGTCGGGAGAGCTGGTACACCGTTGCTCCGGCCTCGTAGGCGGCGACCACCTCTTGAGCCTCCTGCTCCTTGAGCTGCTTCGCTCGTCCAGTCGTGGCCTTGCTCCGCTGTCGGATTGGCGCGGAGCTGTCGGGAAGCTTGCCAAGCAGCGCTTCCATCGCCCTGAGCTGGTGCTCCAACTTGTACTCAGTTGTTCCCTGGGGAGCCGCAGAGCAGGGCCTCATCCTTCGGAGGGGCCCTTTCGCCGTTGGCGGCGCGGGCCGCTCGGGGCGTGCTCCACACGCCCCTTCTCCCGCTGCCGGGCTCCGGGCTCCAACGCGGGGGACGAGGGTGCGGCGTTTCAGATTCGGGCGAGGCCGCCGAGGATCAGTCGGCGGTTGCGTCGGGGCATCTGGTAGCAGCCCGGCACCGGGGGCGCCACGGGGAGCGTGCGCCAGCGCTGGACTTCGAGGACCCCGGGGCTGAGGATCTCCCAGCCGTCGAAGCAGGCCTCGATCTCCCGGCGTGAGCGCCACCAGCCGGAGCCGAGGTGCTCGACGAGGATGTCCTGGAGGCGTGTGGCGCGCAGGGCGTCCCTGGGGAACTGCTCGGGGTCGGGGCGGCAGTAGTGGCTGAGTGCCAGGTGGCTTCCCGGGGCGAGGCCTTCGCGCAGCGCGGATATGTGCCCTGCGGGGTCCTCGTCGTCGGACACGTGCTCCACGGCCCCGCTGAGCAGGAGTCCTACCGGTCGGTCCAGGTCCAGGAACCGTCGTGTCTCCGGATCGCGCAGGACGCGTCCGGGCTCGGTGAGTCCGCCCTCGACGGCGAGGGTGTTGCCGCCGCCGCGGAGCAGCGCGCGGTGGTGGGCGAGGACCATGGGGTCGTCCGTGGCGTAGACGACCCTGCCCTCGGGGACGAGTTCGTGCGGATCGCCCGGTGCGGGCAGGCCGGCACCGAACTGGAGGAACTGGCGGATGCCCACTTCTTCGGTCAGGTAGCGTACGGCGCGCTGGAGGAAGGCGTGCTCGCCCAGCACGATCTCCTGGAAACCGGGGGCGGCCTGGTCGGCCCGGGTGGCGAGTTCGCGGTCTCCCTCGAAGTGGTCCTTGCCCTTGAGGTGGAACGAGCGCAGCCGCGCGATGCTGGGCTGGGCCAGGTCAACGACGGGCGGCGGTTCGGCCCGGACGTGTTTTCCCCCCGCCTGCCTCAGGAAATCGGGGGAGGTGAATCGAGACATCGCCGTCCTCTTGCCGGAAGTGGGGGTCGACTCCTGGGATTGTATTCCTCATCGGCGGTGTTTGTTAACCGAGTCGGACAGACAGGTCACCAAAATGAGAGGAGAGGATGCTTGTCGTGGCAGGGCTGATCGTGGGGTCAGTGTTCAGTAACTGAGATTTATACACCCGATGTCCTTTATGTGAGGAATCTGGGTCGTTTCACAAGGCCACAATCGGTGTGGGCGTCATGCGCACACGTGGTCCCGCAAGGGATGGACGGGCGCCTCCGTACCGGAGATCGGAACGGGCGGCCGATGCGAGTCCTCGAACACGATTCGGAAACATTCACGGATCAAAAGTCCTGCTCACCACCACCGTTCACCTGTGGAACGCAGCCAAATGCGTTCGTCCGGAAAGCGGTGGTCGAATTTCCTTCGCGCACTCACGGCCTGCGGAAATATCCGCCCCGCCAACCGAAGCGGTGACATCGACCCCCGGAGCCCGCTCCCGGGCGCCCGCCCGGAGCCTCCCACGGCTAGCCTGGAACCATGCACCGTCCCCACACCATCCTGAGCTGCGCCGTTTCGATCGACGGGCGTATCGACGACACGGGTCCCGAACGGCTCCGGCTGTCCAACGACGCCGACTTCGTGGAGATCGACGAACTGCGGGCCACCTGCGACGCGATCCTGGTGGGTGCGGGCACTCTTCGGGCCGACGACCCCAGGCTCCTCGTGCGCTCCCCGGCCCTGCGCGAGCGCCGCCGAGCCCAGGGGCGCACGGAACACCTGCTCAAGGCGGTGGTCACACGTACGGGCGACATCGACCCCGCCTCCCGCCTCTTCTCCACCGGGGACGCCGGAGCCGTCGTCTACTCCAGCCGCGCCGGGGCCGAGACCGCCCGTCGACGCCTCGCCGGCCTGCCCTCGTCCCATCCCCCAGCCGAGGCCGTCGACGCGGGCGACCCGCCCACGGCCCGGGCGATCCTCGCCGACCTCGCCGAACGGGGGGCGCGGCGGCTCCTGGTGGAGGGCGGCGGCCACATCCACACCCTCTTCCTCACCTCGGGGCTGGTCGACGAACTGAGAGTGGCCGTCGCGCCGTTCTTCGTGGGACAGCAGGACGCCCCGCGGTTCGTCCTCCCCGGCGCCTACCCGCACGGCCCCTCGGCTCCCATGCGCCTGATGGAGGCCAGAGCCCTCGGAGACGTGGCCGTCCTGCGCTACCGCCTGGGCGGGGAGGACCCGGAGTGAGCGCGGGACCGCCCCCGGCACAGGGTGGGGCCGACGCCCACTGGCTGCGCCGCGCCACCGAGCTCTCCCGCCGCTGCCCGCCCTCGGCCACCGCCTTCTCCGTCGGCGCGCTCGTCGTGGCCCGCGACGGCACCGTGCTCGCCGAGGGCTACTCCCGCCGCGACCACCCCCGCGACCACGCCGAGGAGGCGGCACTGCGGCAGGTCGACCCGGACGACCCCAGGCTCGGCGGAGCCACGGTGTACTCCTCACTGGAGCCATGCGGCGCCCGCGCTTCCCGCCCCGTTCCCTGTGCGGAGCTCATCCTGTCCACACCCGTCCCGCGCGTGGTGTTCGCCTGGCGCGAGCCCGCCCTGTTCGTGGACTGCGACGGCGCCGAGCGGCTGCGCCGTGCCGGACGGGAGGTGCTGGAGCGTCCCGACCTCGCGGAGGGTGTCCGCGAGGCCAACGCCCACCTGCTCGGGCCCGCCTAGAGCCGGTCCACGCCGGTGACGGCGAGGACCGCGCGCCCCTCTTCGTCGGAGGCCGCCAGGTCGACCTCCGCGCTGATCCCCCAGTCATGGTCGCCCGCCGGATCGGCGATGATCTGGCGGACCCGCCACAGCCCGGTCTCCTGCTCGATGAGCAGCATCCGAGGGCCGCGCGCGTCCGGGCCGATACCGATCTCCTCGTGTTCGTCGAAGTAGGCCTCCAGGGCCTCCTCCCACTCCTCGGCGTCCCACGCGCCGTCGGAGTCGGCCAGCCTGCCCAGCTCGGCGTAGCGCCTGCGGGCGGCCAGCTCCACCCGGCGGAACATCTCGTTGCGTACCAGGACCCGGAAGGCCCGCGTGTTGGCGGTGACCGGGCGGACCCGCTCCTCCGCCTCGGCCTCCCCGTCGGGGGTCTCCTGCTCCGGGTTGGTGAGCCGCTCCCACTCGTCCAGGAGGCTGGAGTCGACCTGGCGGACCAGCTCGCCGAGCCATTCCACGAGGTCGTGCAGCTCCTCGGTCTTGGCGTCGTCGGGAACGGTCTGGTTGAGCGCCTTGTACGCGCTGGCCAGGTAGCGCAGCACCAGGCCCTCCGACCGCGCCAGTTCGTAGAAGCCCACGTACTCGGTGAAGGTCATCGCCCGCTCGAACATGTCCCGCGCCACCGACTTGGGCCGCAGCGGGTGGTCGCCCACCCACGGGTGCCCGCGCCGGTACACCTCGTAGGCGTGGTCGAGCAGTTCCTCCAGCGGCTTGGGATAGTCGACCTCCTCCAGCCGCTCCATGCGCTCCTCGTACTCGATCCCGTCCATCTTCATCTGCTGGACGGCCTCCCCGCGAGCCTTGTTCAGTTGGGCGCCCAGGATCTGCCGGGGGTCGTCCAGGATGGACTCCACCACGGTCAGCACGTCCAGGGCATAGCTCGGGGACTCGGCATCGAGCAGTTCCAGGGCGGCCAGGGCGAACGTGGACAGCGGTTGGTTGAGCGCGAAGTCGGCCTGGAGGTCCACCGTGAGCCGCGCGGTGCGGCCCTGCTCGTCGGGCTCGGGGAGGGCCTCCACGATGCCGCCGTCCAGCAGCGACCGGTAGATGGCGATGGCCTCGCTGATATGGCGGCGCTGCGACCTGCGGTCGTCGTGGTTCTCCGTGAGCAGGTGCTTCATCGCGGCGAAGCAGTTGCCGGGACGCCCGATCACGCTGAGCAGCATGGCGTTGCTCACCCGAAACCTGGACGTCAGCGGCTCGGGGTCGGCCGCGATGAGCTTCTCGAAGGCCGCCCGGTCCCAGGAGACGAACCCCTCGGGGGCCTTCTTGCGTACCACCTTGCGCCGTTTCTTGGCGTCACCGCCCGCCTTGGCCAGCGCCTTCTCGTTCTCGATGACGTGCTCGGGCGCCTGCGCGACCACGTTGCCGACGGTGTCGAACCCGGCGCGCCCGGCCCGACCGGAGATCTGGTGGAACTCGCGGGCGCGCAGCCGACGCACACGGACGCCGTCGTACTTGCTCAGCGCGGTGAACAGCACGGTGCGGATGGGCACGTTCACCCCCACGCCCAGGGTGTCGGTACCGCAGATGACCTTGAGCAGCCCGCGCTGGGCCAACCGCTCGACCAGGCGGCGGTACTTGGGAAGCATGCCGGCGTGGTGGACGCCGATGCCGTGCCGCACGTACCGGGACAGGTTGCGGCCGAACTTCGTGGTGAAGCGGAAGGCGCCGATCTCGTCGGCGATCGACGCCTTCTCGGCCTTGGAGCACATGTTGATACTGGTCAGCGACTGTGCCCGCTCCACCGCCTGGGCCTGGGTGAAGTGCACGATGTACACCGGCGCCTGGCCCTCGGAGAGCAGCTCTTCCAAGGTCTCGTGCAGCGGCGTCACCCGGTAGTCGTAGTAGAGCGGGACGGGGCGCTCGGCGGAGGCGACCACCGCTGTGGCGCGGCCGGTGCGCCGGTGCAGGTCCTCCTCGAAACGGGAGACGTCGCCCAGCGTGGCCGACATCAGCAGGAACTGGCACTGGGGGAGTTCGAGCAGGGGCACCTGCCACGCCCACCCCCGGTCGGCCTCGCCGTAGAAGTGGAACTCGTCCATCACCACGGTGCCGATGTCGGCGCGCGCGCCCTCCGCGAGCGCGATCTGCGCCAGAACCTCGGCCGTGCAGCAGACGATGGGAGCGTCGGCGTTCACGCTCGCGTCACCGGTCATCATGCCGACGTTGTCGGTGCCGAAGATCGCGCACAGGTCGAAGAACTTCTCCGACACCAGCGCCTTGATCGGTGCCGTGTAGAACGCGCACTCGTTGCGGGCCAGCGCGGCGAACAGCGCACCGGTGGCGACCATGCTCTTTCCGGAGCCGGTCGGGGTGTTGAGGATGACGTTCGACCCGGAGACGACCTCGATGAGGGATTCCTCCTGGTGCGGATACAGCGTGAGGCCACGCTCCTCGGCCCAGGAGGCGAACGCCTCGAAGAGGGAGTCGGGATCGGGTTCGGCCGGAAGCGCATCAATGAGACTCACGCTTCCTATACTGCCTGCTTTCCCCGACCTTTCGGGACGGCCTGTGGACGGAAGAGAACGAGCCGGGCTCTCCTGGGTGAACGGGAGAGCCCGGCTGCGTCCATGGCCCCTCGCAGGCCCGCCCGTCGCCCGCCACCACCCTCAACGGACGGCCTGCGGCCGCAGCTTTTCTCCTGGTGCTCGGGCGCCCCGAGGTCGGTGTTACTTGACCAGGCCGAGCTGGCGGACGGTGTCGCGCTCCTCGGTCAGCTCCTGGACGGACGCGTCGATGCGGCCGCGGGAGAACTCGTCGATCTCCAGGCCCTGGACGATCTCCCACTTGCCGTTCCTGGACACGACCGGGAAGGAGGAGATGAGGCCCTCGGGCACACCGTAGGAACCGTCGGAGGGGATGGCGGCGGAGGTCCAGTCGCCCTCGGGGGTGCCGTTGACCCAGTCGTAGACGTGGTCGATGGCGGCGTTGGCGGCCGAGGCGGCCGAGGAGGCGCCCCGGGCCTCGATGATCGCGGCGCCGCGCTTGGCGACGGTCGGGATGAAGTCGTTCTCCAGCCAGGCCTGGTCGTTCACCGCGGTGGCGGCGTTGGACCCGTTCACCTCGGCGTGGAACACGTCCGGGTACTGGGTGGCGGAGTGGTTGCCCCAGATCGTGAGCTTCTTGATGTCGTTGATCGACACGCCGAGCTTCTTGGCGAGCTGGGTGAGCGCACGGTTGTGGTCGAGGCGGGTCATCGCGGTGAACCGCTCGGCCGGGACGTCCGGGGCGTGGTTCTGCGCGATGAGGGCGTTGGTGTTGGCCGGGTTGCCGACCACCAGGACGCGGACGTCGTCGGCGGCGCCGGCGTTGATCGCCTCGCCCTGGGGCTTGAAGATGCCGCCGTTGGCCTCAAGCAGGTCGCCGCGCTCCATCCCCTTGCCGCGCGGGCGGGCGCCGACCAGCAGGGCGACGTTGGTGCCCTCGAAGCCCTGGCGGGCGTCGTCGAAGATGTCGATGCCCTCAAGGAGCGGGAAAGCGCAGTCGTCCAGCTCCATGGCCGTGCCCTCGGCGGCCTTGACCGCCTGCGGGATCTCCAGCAGTCGCAGCTTCACCGGGGTGTCGGCGCCCAGCAACTGGCCGGAGGCGATCCGGAACAGCAGCGCGTAGCCGATCTGGCCGGCGGCGCCGGTGACGGTGACGTTGACGGGTGCTTTGGACATGGCGTTGAACTCTCCTGACGACGGTGTGCGACCCGCTTGCCGACGGGTAGGCGGCGGTGCCCGTGCCGGTCCGGCAGGGATCCGGCCAGGACGCGCGCCGCGGTTCCCCACCCTAGACCGACCGCCTCCTGCAGGCGTGACCCAGGTGCGGGGATGGCGGGCGCGTCCTGGAGGGAGAACACGCCGATCCCGGTGGGATAACGGATTTACGGCGAGGAAACGACGGGCGCATCCCTGTTAGGATGACCCTTGCCGAAGACGGCGGGCCGGTAGCTCAGTTGGTGAGAGCAGGGGACTCATAATCCCTGGGTCGCGGGTTCGAGTCCTGCCCGGCCTACCCCTCTCCACCACGAAAAAAGCGCCGCCGACCTGCGAAGACAGGTCAGCGGCGCTCTTGTGTCACCTACGGTTGTGTGCGGCCTTCTACGGCTGCGTCCGGGTGCTCACGGGGAATACACGTTGAAGTTTTCAGAAGCCCTCGAAACCGCCCGCCGCACGTCGGCGGGCTTCGTCCTCTCGGCCGGTGAGGCACCGGGCATAGACGCGAAGTAGGACATCAACGCTGTGCCCTGCCCATTTCGCCACCTGAGCGGGGTCGATGCCCTCGTTCAGCCAGATGGAGACGCAGGCACTGCGCAGATCGTAGGGACGCCGGGCCAGAGGGCTGTCGGATTGTTCTTCGGTGAGCGCCGCCCGCCGTGCTTTGTGCCAGGCCTTCGCGTAAGTGCATGTGGCCAGTTGTCGGCCGCGTTCACCGAAGAACACCAGGTTGTCCGGCCCCCTCCTCTCCTGGTTCCGGTGTTCCCAGAGGATCCGGCTCAACTGGGGGAGACAGGGAACCGGTCGCGTCTCACCCTCGGCACGGCCCTTGGGGGGCCTCTTGTCCCGCTGCTTCCCGCTGTCCGTCCAGCGACGTCCCACGTCAGGGGCGACTTCGCGCACGTTGATCTCGCCCCAGGCGTCGCTCGGAGCGATCCACTCCTGCTTCCCCTCATCCCAGACGAAGGTGGGCAGGGTTACATCCGACCAGAGCAGGTTCACGGCTTCCTCGGGTCGCAGTGCGGCGAAGTACATCACTGCGAAGAACGGTCGCAGAAGCGGACCGCTCTGGTTCTCGGAGGCCACCGCGTCAAGCAGTTTCCGTGCCAGCGCCGGATCGGGCACCGACCGTTCGTCCACCACGTTGTTCACCTTCGGCGGTGCCCATTTGATGGCACCTGTCGGGTTTCGGTGGAAACTGACCGGATTTCCGGTCAAGTGTCGACGCTCCACGGCGAAATCCAGACAATGTGACAAGATTCGCTTCCCCTTGACAGCGGACTTGGCCCCCAGGCTCCCGCCCCCGTTCGCTGGAAGCTTGCTCGTGACCAGCGTCAGTGTCCGACGGGCCACAGCGGGGTCCCTCAGGTGCTCTACAGGCAGAGTGTGGCTCTCAAGCCATGTCAGGGTCTGCTCGATCTCCGGCGGGCGCTCTCCGTCCCGGTGCTTCTTGTTGAGGGCCCAGTTCCGCATGGCCGTCCGCACCCGGTCGTCGGTGGGGCGGTCGGGAGCGCTCTCGTCCAGCAGGGCGACTGTGGCCTTCGCCAGATACTTGGCGCGGTCCAGACGGTGGCCGGCGGAGGCGTTGTTCCAGTGCGTGTCGATGTAGTCGCACACGAACTCGAACCACGAGGTTCTCGGCTCCTGCCCTTCCTTCGGCTTGTTCCAGGAGACAGGCTGCCCCGTGGTGAGGCTGAACGCCTCACCACGGTTGGTGGCGGCCACCAGATCGGAGCGGAAGGAGTCGGCCATAGCGGCGGTGCTGTGCGGTTCCCGGAACTCCTGGGCGCCGACACGCCAGCGCACGGTGTGTGTGGTCTTGCGCCTGCCCTTGTAGACCTGGATCTTCTTCCAGATCCGAACGTCGTAGGTCGTGTCGTCCATCAGGAGGCTTCCTCCAGGGTGGTCATGTACTGCTCGAACACCGCGCGGCGGATCCTGAGCTGGCCATTGGGGAGTTTCGCGCACTTGGGGGCACGGCCTTTCGCCCTCCAGTCGTTGAAGGTCGAACGCGCGATACCGAGCTCCTCGCAGAACTCGTCGACGGTCAACCAGCCCCGGCCGCGCTGTGCCGGGATCCTGGCGGTCTGGATGCTCATTCGGGTGCGACCTCCAGGTAGACGCGGACGTGGCCGGAGTTGTGGCGGCTCGGGTAGGGCCGGGACGGGTCGGCCGAGGGGAGCGCTGTGGTGATGGCGTCCACGACCTGGTCGACGATCTCGGGCGGGCCGATCACCCGGACCTTGGCCAGATCCAGGCGGCGCTTGCTGCGATCGGTCATGCTGGGAGTACCTCTTCCTTCGGGTTGGGTGTGTGGCCCCGGCCGGGGCTTTGGTCGGCATCAGGCCGGGGCCGCTTCATGGGCGGGTTCATACGTGCGCCTCGCGTGCTGGGCACACGTGGTGCACACCTTCGGGTGGTCGGTGGCCTCGAACCGGCGGAACGAGGCGTGGCAGCGCACGCACGGCCCGGTCTCCACCGGGTCGGGGTCGGCCGTATTAGAGAGTGGGGGGAACGCAGCCTCCGCAGCGCCGCCAGCCTCCGCACCCGGGTCTGAACTGGGGTTTCGTGTGGAGTCTGGGGCGGAGGCTGCGGAGGCTGGCACCCGGTGGTCAGCCTCCGCCCACTGGTCGGGATGGTCCGCAGCGGAACCGGAATGGTCCGCCGACTGGTCCGGCCGTGGTCCGTGCAGGGTGAGCGTGTAGAGCTGGCGGCGGTGCCGGTCGGCGGAGCGGCCAGCCTTCTCGAAGCCGATGCCCACCGACCGCAGCACCGGGGCGTCCCGCTTGAGCTGGCCGCTGGCACGGGTGGCGTCCACGGGCCAGGACTTGGGCCGCGGCTCGGGAACACGCACCTGTTCCAGGAGCTGGCTCATGGACCCGGTCCAGGAGCCGCGTTGTTCGATGAGGTCGGCCACGGCCGAGGCGAACGGTTTGGCGTCCATCAGGTCGGCGGTGCTGACCTCGGAGGCGGCCCGGTAGGTGTCCAGGGTGTCCCAGCCCTGGACGGTGTCCAGGGCGGCCAGCACCCGGGCGAAGTCGGCCATCCGGGGCAGTTCGGCCAGGTGGGTGCGGGGCAGTTCGGCCAGCACCGCGCACAGCAGGTCCAGCAGCGCGGCCCGGATCCGGGGCGCTGCTTGGCTGTAGGCGGATCGCACCTCGGCTTCGGGGCGGCGCTGGTCGGGCTTGATGGGCTGGAACTCGGCGGTGAGCATCCGCTCGGAGAGGTCGCTCGCCAGAGCGCCGGTGTCGATGGAGGTCAGCGCGATGAGGCGGCGGAAGGAGACGACGTTGACGTCGTCGTCGGAGTACAGGGCCCGGTCGACCAGGGAGTCGCCGGTGACGGCCTTGCACAGGGTGTCCGACAGCCACGCCGGGATCGTGGACACGTTGTCCAGGCACACCGTCCAGCTCGCGCCCGCCACGGTCGCCCACGTCTTGATGTCCTTGGGCAGGGAGCGCAGCGGCGCCTGGGAGCGGTCGATGAGGTTGACCAGCATCGCCAGCGCGGTGGACTTGCCGGTGCCCTGCTCTCCCTTGCCGGCCAGGATCGGGTGGGGGATGTCGGGGATGAGTCCGGCGACCAGCCATCCGACGATGAGGCGGAAGGTGGGCTCGTCGACGTTGAGCAGGTCCCGCAGCGCGGCCAGGCCCTGGTCGGTGTGCCCGGCCGGAGCGCAGGCGTCCATGGGCTGGGTGAGGCGGGTGCGGCGGAACAGCACCGGGCTGCGCTCGGTGGTGTGCCAGCCCTGCCCGGTGGCGATCACGCACGCCCCGTCGGTGGTGCCCAGGTCCAGCACGACCGCGGGTGCTCCGTCGTCGGTGCGGTGCGGGGCCAGGCGCAGGTGGATGGTCTGCGGGTCCTGTTCCTTGGCGCGTCCTTCCAGGACGGAGATGGCGTCGGTGAGCGCCGACTGGGAGGGTACCGACCGGTGTTCGGCGTAGTACTGGCGGGAGAGCTGGACGCGCAGGCCGTCCTTGCGCAGGAGCGGAAACGCGACGCGGGCGCCGTTCCTGCGCACGGCGTAGGTCTTGCCGTCGTCGCCGTTGACGACGTCGACCTGGCGGTCGGCCAACTCGACCAGGAGCGTGGCCTGGGAGGGCTTCTTCTCCTTCTCACTGTCGCTGTTCCCGCTCATCTAGGCGGCCGTCCTTCCTGGTCGTGGCTGGGTGCGGCGGGGCTCGCGCAGGCCTTTGGCCAGGCCGGAGGCGATCGTGGCGTCGATCTCGCGCGTGCTGTTGGGCTCTCCGGCGGCGTTGGCCTCACATGCGGCGTTGTGCAGCGCGTCGCGGATCCACCCCTGGTCGAGCAGGCCTTCGCGGGCGAGTTGGCCCAGCGAGGCGGCGGCGATGTAGAGGTTGGTATTGCGCGTTCCGGGCGGGGCGCTGCGCACCTTGGCTAGCTCCCCGCGCACGGCGGCCCGCACGTAGGCGGCCCGGCGCCGGTCGTTGCGGGCGATCGCGCCGAGCCCGTCGGTGAGGGGCCCCGGGGCCCGGTTCTTCGGGGCGGTGGGCCCACTCACGGAATCGGGCCTGCGCAGCAGGCGCGTTATCCATTCGGGCAGCGGCGCGGGGGCGTCGCGGTTCAGCGGCTCGTAGTGGCCGGTGCCGTCGGGTTCGTCGACGAAGGAGCCGGGGCCGACGACGTAGCCGCCCCGGCCGCGGGTGTCGACCTTCCAGCCCAGACCGGCGCCCTGGTCGCCGTTGGTGTTGCCCAGGTGCGGGCCGTCGGGGTGGGTGAAGTACAGGTGCAGGCCGCCCCTGCGGGTGGTCACGGTGAAGGTGTCCAGGGGCAGCGGCGCCCCGGCGCGTTCGGCCAGCACGGCCAGGACGTCGCGGCCGTCTTCGACGCCGGGCAGGTCCCATTCCGGGGGCGGGTTCTGGCCGGGCTGGGGCATGTCGAGGTCGACCACGAGCAGATGGGCGGGGCCGGTGGCGATGCCGTAGTTGGCTTCGGGCCAGCGCCGCCACCAGGCGCCGATGCGGTCGGGGTCGGTGGTGGCCTGGCTCTTCCACCGCACCTGCGGTGTCTTGTGGCGGGGTTTGAGGGGGAAGACGGGCCAGCCGCGGCGGGCGGCGGCCCGGGCGTAGTCGACGGGGGCGAAGGCGTTCATGGGGGCCTCCAGGCGCTCACGGGGGACTCCTCAAGGTCGGGTGGTGCTGCGCAGAAGAAGGGGCGCGGGCCGCCGTGGCGGGTGGCCCGCGCGGCGGGGTTGGTCAGAGCCAGTCGGGCCGGTTCCGGGGCGCCAGGGCCACGGTGATGCGGTCGCGGTGACCGGCTGCGGCGACCAGCGCGGCGGCCACGGCAGCCGTGGTGGTCGCATCCATGCCGGTCAGGGACTCGCGCAGGGAGACCGGCCTCCCGTCGGCCAGGGAGGCGGCGACGCGCAGCACGGCCACCTCCGAGCCGGAGGCGGGCAGCGATCGTTCGGCCAGGGCGCGGCAGACCTGCTCCCAGTCGATGTAGGCGATGGGCCGGTCGGGCTCGTACAGGTCCGAGTCGGGGATCTGGACGACGCACCGGGAGCGGAAGTCGGGGCGGCGCAGCCACACGTCGTGGTCGATGAGCAGGTTCACGGCGGCCGCGGGGGCGGTGTAGCCCTCGGCCCAGTTGCACAGGCCGTCGATGAGTTCGGCGGTCACAGCGGCGGTACTCCCTCGGGGGTCGGTGGTCTCGAAAAGGGGGAAGGGGCCGGTCCCGCCGCGCTGTGACGGGGCCGGCCCCTTCCCGGGGCTGTGCTGTGTGGTTCAGGTACGGGCAGCGAGGGGCCAGGAGCCGTCCACGACCGCTTGGGGGTCCTTGCGGCGCAGGTAGTCCTGGAAGGAGGCGGCCTGTTCGGCCTTCCAGGCGGCCTGGGCGGTGTGCAGCTCGTCGATGCCCATCTGGGCCAGGTGCGGGTGGGCGGCGGCCAGCTTCCACGCCAGGCGGGCTGCGGCCAGTGCGTCGGCGGCGGCCCCGTGCGCCTGCTCCTCATCCAGGCGCACGCCGTGGTGGGCGCACACGTCGACGAGTTTGCGGCTGCCCCGCCGGTAGGTGTCGGCCCGCTTGTCCAGCACCAGGGGGTCCACGATCCGCAGCAGCCCGTCGAAGTCGGCTCCGGCGCCGTGGCGTTCCAGTTCGGCCGAGAGCAGGGTCAGGTCGTAGGGGGCGTTGTAGACCACCACCGGCAGACCGTCCACGGCGGCCTGGCGGAGGGCTGCGCCGATCTCGGGGACCGCTTCGGCTGCGGGCCGGCCGTGGGAGCGGGCGTGGTCGGTGGTGATGCCGTGGATGTCGGTAGCGGCCTGGGGGATGTCGACGCCGGGGTCGATCAGCCAGGTGGTGACGTCCTTGGTGCGGGCCGCGGGGTCGATGCGCCACAGGGCGGCGGTGACGATGCGGTCCGTGGCGGTGTCCAGGCCGGTGGACTCGATGTCGAAGGAGGCCATGGGGCGGGTCTGCCAGCTCATGCGGGCCTTTCTAGAGAGCGGTCGCTATAGGGGTGTGCCCGCCCGAGGGGGCGGGCACAGCGGGTATCCGGGGTGGCGGTCGCCTACCGGCCGGGCAGGTCCTCGAAGTACAGCTCCAGGCACCTGGCGAACAGGGAGCGGTCGAAGTTGACCAGGTGGTGGCCGTTCATGCCGTCGACGACGACCTGGTCGTCGTCCAGGCCCTCGATGTACTCGCGCAGGTCCCCCACGGTCAGTGCGGCGGGGGTCTCGTCGTCGGCGTAGCGGTCGTGCATCTCGTGGACGCGCATGGCGGTGGTCCTTCCTGTCGGGGTGTGCGTGTCGTGTTCAGTGGGATCGGTGCGGGAGAGGGGCACCCGCCGTCTCGCGCGGACGGGCGCCCCCCTTCCTGTCGTGCTCGGTTCAAGCGGCGCGCGGGGCGCTGGCGGTGTGGGCGCGGTGGCGGATCCGCCTGCGCTGGCGGGTGGTGGTGCCCGCCCACACACCCGTCACCGGCCGCCGTGCGGCCAGCGCGGTTTCCAGGCACTGGGTGGCGACGGGGCAGGCGGCGCACCACACGCGCGCTTGGTAGACGGTGTTCTCGGTCTCCTGCTCGGGGTGCCACCGGTCGGGGCACGGCGAGTGGGCGCACAGCGCCTGTTCGATCCAGGCCGGTCCGGGTGCGGGAACGCCGGTCTCCCACCGGCGGGGGCTGTTGGGGGTCACCGCCGCTCCTCAGTGGTTGTTGTGGGGGTAGCTGGCGGCCGGGTCGGAGGGGTCGTACCAGGTGCCGCAGCAGTCGCACCGGCGGTCGGCCAGGACCGGGGTGAGGCGGGTCCAGCGGCGGATGAGAGCGCGCATAGGATGTGGTCCTCTCTGTGATCGGAGAGAGGCGGCCCCACCCTCGCTGTCCAGGCACCGGGTGGGGCCGCTCTCGTGTGTGTGGACCGGGTGGTCCCCCGGGCCGCCCCGCCCGGCGCAGGGGCGGAGAGGTCCGGGCCATCACCCGGTACGGGTCGTTCCAAGGCCCGCGCGGAGGGGGTCGCGCAAGGGGTGTCACAGCGGCCCGTAACCGCTGTTCAGGCGCCGTTACGGGCCGCTGTCACGAGGCCGTCTCGAACCCCGTTACACGCACTCGTGACGGGGGCCGTGACAGGCCCCGTAACGGCCTTGAGACGCAGCCTGTTACAGGGCCTGTCACGGGCCTCTACTCGTCGGTGTCGATCCCCGGCGGGACGATGAAGTCTCCGGTCAGGATGCGATCGCGGGCCGCCTCCAAGACCTGGCGGGTGTAGCCGCGTTCGGGCTTGGCCCCCGGGCGCCACCGCACCGGCTTGGGGTCCTCGTCGACCTCCAGGACGCTCATCCGGGCGCGGACCGTGGGGCGCGACCACCGGAGTTCGGCCGCCAGAGCCTCCACCGACACGCCCTTGACGCCTTCCGACAGACGCAGCGCGGCCTGGATCAGGCGCGGGAGCTGGTCCTGTCCTAGCGCCAGGCCGTCCGTGAGGTTGCGGAAGATCTCATCGGCTTCGTTGGGATCACTGGACCCGCGTCCGGCCCGGTGCTCCAGGTCCTGGCGGGTGCGGCGGATGGAGTCGCCCAAGCCCTTGAGCATGTCGCCCAACGGCCCGGCCTGCTCCGGAGCATCGGTGTCCTCCGGGGTCTGCGCTGCCGGTTCGGGTGCGGGCGGCGGGGCGGGGCGGCGCTTGGCACCGTCCAGGCCGGGCAGCCATCCCGCTTTGCGGGCCCGCTCCCACCGGTCCATGTACAGGCCCGGGTTGACCCGCACGGTGACGTCGTCGAGTTCGGGCCGCCACGGGGCGGTGGCCTCGGCCACCTCCGCGCCCTTGGCCGGGTCGGCGTACAGGCCCCGGAACAGCCGCGGGTTCTCGGCCGCGTCACGGCGCACCAGCCCGTACCCCTGGGCGGGCATCTCCGAGGCCGAGGGCAGCGTGCCCTTCCACCCGAACAGGTGGTTGAGCTCGGTCTCGTCGTTGACCCGCAGCCCGATACGCACCTGCATCTGAGCGATCAGCGACTTGGGGACCGCGTCGGAGACCGCGCGCAGCGAGCACACCAGCGGCCGGATGGAAGCCGCCCGGGAGCGGTCCGACAGCTCGGTGAGCTTGTCCTTGATGTCGGAGGGCAGGGAAGCGGTCTCGTCGGTGACGATCTGGATGTGCGGCACCGCGCTGGAGACGGGCACCTTGGTGTCGTTGGCCGCGCGCATCAGGTCGGCATAGCCCACCTTGCGGGCCTCCACCGCCGCCAGGGCGAAGTCGAGCATGCGCCGCATCTCCGCCGGATCGGTGGCCACCCAGTCGATGGCCGGCCGCGAAGCCCTACCTTCGACCCAGGGCCGAAGGTAGGGCTCGAACACGCCGCCGCCGTTGGGGTCGATGCCCCACACGATGACGTCGTCGCAGCGCAGCAGCGAGGCCATGATCGCCGCCAACTGCGAGGACTTGCCCGATCCGGTGGCGCCGATGAGCAGCGCCGAGGCCCACTTCAGATCCAGGGCCACCGGGGAGCCGTCGCGGTAGACGCCGTTGTCGATGCCGTCGTAGATGGAGCGGCGCGTGTAGTCCTCCGGATAGGGGACGGTCTCGGCCAGGGCGTCCACCGTGGAGACGAACAGCTCGAAGGTGCGCCGGGACTCGGGGACGGCGGCGACCTCCACCCCGCACCCGGCGGGCAGGTCGGCGTCGTCGGCCAGGCGGCGGGTGCTGCGCTCCAGCGCGTCCAGCCCCGCCGCCGGGGGCAGCTTGCCCTTGACGGTGTAGCCGGTCTCCCAGGTCCGGGCCGGGTCGCGGGGGTCGGGGTAGTCCCAGGGGCGGATGTCGGTCACCACGGTCCCGGTGATGCGGCACACCCGGTCGATGCGCCGCTCCCACTGCACCGCCAGGTCCAGGCGGGCCTTCTGCTCGGCCTCGGCCGCTTTGCGCTCCTGGGCGGCGATCTCCCAGGAGGTGGCCGCCGGACGCAGCAGAGCCGAGGCGACCGTGCCCACCCCCAGGGCGGCCAGCAGGTCCGCAGACCACGGGGTGCCGGCGGCCAGCGCCAGCGAGGTCCAGCCGGTGAACGCGGCCCAGCGGGCGGGCCGGTACAGGCGCGGCAGCAGCGCCGTCCTGGCTGTGGCGGCGCGGGTGTAGGCCGCGGTGGCGCCGATCGCGCCGACCGCGGCCGGGCCCCACCAGGGCAGGGCCACGTCGGGCAGCGTCCCCACGGTGGCCACCGCCAGCGCGGCCGAGGCGGCGTTGGCCGCTCCCAGGAACGGTCCCTGGGCGTGCGACCAGCGGCGGCGGACCTCTTCGCGGTCGCGTGCGGTCTTCTTCTTGGACTTGCGGGGCGGGGTGGCGGTCGGCATGGGCAGGTGCTCCTTCCAGGCAGAGCGGCCGGGCCGGACCCTGTGGACGGGCCCGGCCCGGCCGCGCGCGGTGGGTGTGGGGTATCAGTCGTCGCGCTGGGAGGCGTCCCAGCGGTGCTCACCGGCGCGCGGCGCCTCTAGGCGCTGCAACTCGGTCTCGTGCGCGGCCCTGAACAGGCCCGGCAGCTCGTCGGCGACGTCGGCGACCTGGTGCACGGCCGCGCTGAGCTGGTGCATGTACTGCACCACCGCCGGGTGCAGCGGCTGTTCGCTCTCGGCCACCGCCGACATCTCGTGCAGCCCCGACCCGATGGTGCGCAGCATGCCGGGAAGGGCCTGCAACCCGCCTTCGTAGGTGAGCATGTGCACGTCGGCGCCGCCGAACGCCGCCAGGGCAGCGCGCATCTCGTCGGCGGCCGACTCGGCCCGGATGATCTCGTTGGGTTTGTTCATCACGTGTCCTTCCACGGGTGCGCCGGATCCTCCGGCGCCGATGGCCGGGCGCTGCCCGGCGGTGAGCTCGCCCGGGACGCGGGCGGAGGTGCCGATGACGCGGCCGGTCAGCGCGCGCCGGGGTCGGCTGGAGCGCTCGGAGGCCCCCAGGACCGCCACCGCCAGCGCGGAGGTGGCGGCCGAGGCGTCCGACATCGGGCCGTAGCGGTCATCGCTGCGCACCCGCGACCACAGGCGGCCCCACCAGCGGGCCAGGGCCCGCCATAGCGCGCCCGCCCGCAGGCGGCGGATGCGTTTGCGCATGTAGTCGCGGGTGCGGACTGAGGCGCGCCGTACGCGCACCCGCCCGGCCTGGGCTCGGGGGTGGCTCCAGCCGCGGCGCAGCCCGCCCCAGGCCCGGCGCAGTGGGCGGTGCCCGCTCGGCCGCGGGGCGGCGGGGTCGGTGATCGAGGTGGTACGGCCCCGGGGGGCGAAGCCGCGGACCCCGCCCCACCGGCTGGCGCCACCGGTCTTGGGGGCGCGCACCCCGGGCCGGAAGGCCCCGGAGCCGCCCCGCACACCGCCGCCGCGTCCCAGAGGGGAGGGCCTGGCGGCGCCCCGCCCGGGGGTGGTCCGGCCCAGGCCGCCGATGCCGGTCCGGGGCAGCACACCCCTACCGCCGCTTCTGGCAGCAGGGCCGCCACGGCGGCCCAGGCCGGTGGAAGCGGCTGCGGACCGGCCGGGACGTGCCCGACCGGGAAGGCCGGCCCCGGACCGGAGACGGCCCGTGCCCCGGCCCGCCCCCAGGCCTCGACCTGTACCGGCGCCCCGGCCCAGCAGGCCGCGGAACCGGCCGCCGCGCCCGCCTGCGGGAACGGCGGAGGCGCCGCGTTGGGCGGCGGAGCGGCGGCGGGCCCCGTGCGCCATGTAGGCGACCCCGGCGACCGCGGCCACCGCCCCCACAGCGGCCAGACCGGCCGGACCGGCCGCCCCGTAGGCCAGGCCGGAGGCAGTGGCCGCGTTCGAGGTGGCCAGCTCCAGCAGCGGGGGCAGCGGCGGCGGCTCCCCGCCCGACTCCTGGCCGGTGTCGCCGGGGAGGACCTCGGTCTCCTCCGGCGCGGGATCGGGCGCGGGGGTGTCGGCGGCCGCGCGTTCGGTCTCATCCAGGTCGGGGAGGGGTTCAGCGTCGGGAACCTCCACACCCTGGTCGGGTTCGGTGTCGTTGTAGGTGTTCATGCCGCCCCCGTTCAGATCAGGGTGGACAACATCGGAGTGAGCGCGCCGATGAAGCGCGCGACGGCGTCAGCGCCGCTGATGATCAGGCCGACGAACCCGCTGATCAGCGCCGCGACCGATTCGGGGGCGCGGAAGAACCACAGGATCAGGGAGCCGACGATGAAGATGACGAAGAGTTGGCCCAGGCAGCCGCGGAACATGACGGGATCTCCTCACAGAGGACAGGGGGTGGAAGGGGGCCCCTTTCGCGGGGCCGCCCCGAAGGTGTCGAAGCCGGGCAGGGGGTCCTGGCAGATACACAGGAGACAGTGGTCGTGGGGTTGGGTGCGGTGCTTTCCGGGCTCTCGGCAGGCCTGGCCCGGCGGCGGCGCCACGGCGGCCTTGTGCGCCTCGGCAGCCTTGCGGGCCTCGGAGGCGCTGTAGTAGCGGGCGGTGTTGGTGGCGGTGCACGCGCATCGCACGCGCCACACCAGGGCCTCACCCTCGGGGGTGTCCTCGATGGCGGGCACGTCGATCTCGGGCCGGTGGACGAGCGGGGCGGGCACGGTCTTCTCCTTCCTGAACACGGGCGGTGGCGGGCTCTCACACGCGGACCGGGCGTCCGCGGTTCCGGCCGCGCCGAACAAGTGCGCACACCCGCCCCGCATGGCGGAGAAGGTGTGCGCACCCGCCGGAGCGGGGCAGTCCGGCCGCCCACCGGTGGGCGGGCGGCCCTGCTGTTCAGTCCTCGGCGAAGACGGCATAGCCGCTCTCGGCCAGGGCCTGGCGGTGGTCGCGCACCGTGCTCCGGGGCAGCGCGGTGTCGCGCACGATCTGGCGGGTGGCCACCGCCCGCCCGTGGGCGGCGATGTAGAGCATCACCGCGCGCCGCGGACCCTCAAGCTCCGGGTAGAGGCCCTGGTCCTGGGCGGTGGGCGGCGCCTCCGCCCGGTGGGCGGGGCCGTGGGCGCCCGCACCGGTGTCCGCCCCGTCGTCGGGGTGCGCCTGGGCGCCGTGGGCGCTGTGCCCGCCCGGGGTGGGCGGAACCCGCACGCTGTGGGCGGCCGGGGCGCCCCCGGTGGGCGGGGTGTGATCCAGCAGCGCCTGAAGGGCGTCGGTGCCCCTCTCGGCCAGGACGGCCACGTGCTCCTCGGCCAGGGCCGCCAGGACCCGCCGCATCCGGTCGACCTCTCCGGCCTCGGCCTCGGTGGAGGACGGGGCGGGTCCGCTCTCGTCGACGGCGGGGATGAACGCCCCGGCGGCGGTCTCTTCCAGGCGGCGGCGCTCGGCCGCCCACTGGTCGGTGCGCCACTGGTCGGTGTTGGCGCGGATCACCGCCCGGATCACCGTGGTGGCCCCCCACGAGGCGGCCGACGCCCCCAGTGCGATGACCGCGCCGGTGATGCCCACCAGGCCCAGCAGGCCGGTGCCCCCGGCGATGATGCCGGTGGTGTTGAGTCCCACCGACACCACCAGCAGAAGCGCGATCGCACCGAGCATCAGCGCCAGCACCCGCCGGGCGTCAGAGCCGAGCGCGGCCAGGTCGGCCTTGTTGTGGGTGCGCACCAGCCCCTGGAAGGTCAGCAGCAGGATCACCGGCACGGTCAGCAGCGCCTCGGCCAGGACCCCGACCAGCACCGCGACCGGTAGCTCCCACGAGGTGTGGGCCCAGGCCCCGATGCCCAGCGCGGAGGCGGCCGACCCGGCCAGGGACACCCCGATCAGCATCCGCCGGATGCGCGGGTCCGCCTGGTGCAGGGCCAGCGCGGAGGCGGCCGGGTTGTCGGCCTCCTCATAGGTGTCGATGGCCTCCAGCGTGGCGGCGGCCCGGTCGGCGCGGGTCTCGGCCACGGTCAGCGCTCTTTCGCCCCGCTGGGCGCGTGAGCGGCGCCGACGGCGGGCCTGGGAGAGCCGGTCCTCGGCCTGCTCGGCCTGTTCGGCCAGCACCGCGCGGGAGACGGTGTCGGCCACCGCGATGCGCTGGGCCAGCGTGCGGGGGTTGGCGGCCGGGTCGGTGGTGAGGGTGGAGTCGTCCACCTCGTGCAGGTCGTCGGTGGCGGTGTTGAGGCGCCGCCAGTCCTCCACCGCCTGGGCGGGGTCGGCCCCGCCGTCCGCGGACGCCGGGCGGGTCTTCTTCTTGCGCAGCATGGTTCAGCCTTCCTCGGGGGCGGGGCGGGTCTGGGTCATCAGGTGGGGGCCGCCGCTCACGTGCAGCAGGACCGCCACGAGGGTGCACAGCAGGGCCAGCGCGGCCAGGCCGAGCGCGAAGCCGGTCATCGTCTCTCCTTGCGCGGGTGGGGTCAGGCGGCCGTGTCGGTCGTCAGGGCGGTGATGCGTTCGCCGTAGGCGTCGACCAGGGCGGCGACGGTGGCCGCGGCCTGTTCCACACCGGCCCTCAGGCCGCCGGGATGATCGGCCAGGGGGCTAGCCAGTGGGGGGTGGTCGGTGGCGCGGTCTTGGAGCAGGTCGTCGAGGATGTCGGCGCGGGCGGCCTCGCGGGCGGCCCGTTCGTCCTCGCTCTCCCTGGGCAGGGACTCGGCCCCCAGGTCGGCCAGCAGCTCCAGCCAGGGGTCGACCAGGTCGGCGGTGGGGAACAGGGTGTGCGGCATGTGGGGCTCCAAAGACGGGGCGGCCCCGGACAACGCGGGGATGTCCGGGGCCGCGAGCGGGATCGGCTGCGGGTCAGCGGGTCAGGTCGGGGCGTACGTTTCAGGCGGCCTTCTCGTCGCGGACGACGGCCTGGGCGTACACCTGGACGCCGGTGCCCTCCCAGTCGCGGCAGATGACCGCGTCGATGTGGAAGTCCTCCCGGTGCTCAACGGGGGTGTCGAGGGCCCGGGACAGGTCGTCGAGGAAGGCGGCTCCCTGGTCGTGGGAAGCGCTGCAGGTAAGCAGGCCGACGCTGGGGCCGAACTTCCCGATGCGGACACTCACGTGCACGTAGGGCATGTGGTCGGAGTCCTGGTCCATGCGGCCGACGATCACCGAGGCGATCGCGAGCAGCTCGGACATGGTCAGGGTCTGTACGGGGCGGCCGGTGTCGAGGGCGGTGGCCATGAACGGGTCTCCTTCGTTCGGGTGGTGCGGACCCGGGTGGTCCCCGCCCGGCCCCTCCTTCGCCGTGTTGTGCCGGCGGGGTGAGGGCTGGACAGGCACCCCAGGGGTGCGGCGCGGCCATTCCTTCAGACCAGCCCGTAGGTAGGTCTGTCGTGGTCACGACTTCCCGTCGCCGCCCCTTGTCTGCTCGGGGTGGGGTCAGGGCTTGCGCGCTATGTGCCTCAAGGGGCTTGTGAAAGCTCGTGCGCTCCGGGATTCCACGCGGTGGCCAGGGCTCTGCCCTGGCCACCGGAGTCCTCTTCCGGGCTGTGCTGGCCTCTAAGAGGCCATGGCAAGAAGCTAACAGTTGATAGGCATTAAGATCAACTGTTAGGAACAAGGATGCTCGAAGTCGCGTTCTGAACAGGGGAGACGCTGATCGGTTGCTGTTAGGAAGTAGGTACGATGTCCGGGTTGAAGCCGGGATGTACGCACGAGAGGACCCGCATGCCTGCTGATTCACGCCGCCCGCGCTCGGAGGCTGTTTACGAGCAGGTCGCACGCAACATCCGCAACGGCATCGAGGCGGGTGTACTCCGGCACGGGCAGGCCTTGCCATCCACTCGGCAACTCGCTGAGGAGTGGAAGGTCAGCGTCCACACCATCAGCGAGGCGATGAGGCTTCTCATCGAAGACGGGCTGGTGATCAGCAAGTCCCGCTCCCAGCGGGTCATTCATGCGCCGAACCAGACGGCTCGGGGTGGGATCCGCCTTCGGACGCCGAATGTGCTGTTGATCGGTGGTTACGCGGGAAGCGGCAAGAGCGAGCTTGGGCGAGTGCTCGCACGGGAAACCGGTTGGCCGATGCTCGACAAGGACACCTTGACCCGTCCTGTAGTCGAGGCTGCGCTAGAGGTGCTGGGGACCTCTCCGCATGATCGGGAGTCGGACACCTACTTGACCCTGATCCGGCCACGCGAATACGAGGCACTGGCCGCAGCCGCCCGGGAGAACGTGGAATGCGGTACCAGCGTGATCACCGCCGCTCCGTATATCCGCGAGTTCACCGACCCGGCATGGATCGACCGGACCAAGGCCACATACGAAGGGCTCGGAGCGAAGCTCACGCTCGTGTGGGTGAACTGCGACGCGGAAAGCATGCACACCTACATCCGCCACCGAGGGGCCGCGCGAGACGCCGCGAAGCTGGCCGACTGGCAGGGGTACCTGAACGGCATCGACGTGGATTTCAGGCCGCCCACCGACCACGTGGTAGTCGAGAACTCGACATCGGCCCCGCCGTTGCAGAACCAAGCGGACGACCTGGTGAAGAAGCTGATGGTGGAGAGTTCGTAATGAAGTCTGGGGTCATCCTCTATGGCCCGCCGGCGGCTGGGAAGAGCACGGTCACACAGGAGCTTCAGAACCTCGATCCGCGATTCGAGCTCTTCCGCCGCATGAAGACCGGCCGCGGGCGATCCTCTGAATACCGCATGGTGAGCCCCGAAGACATCCGGGAGGTTCGTCGGCGGGGTGAGATCGTTTGGCAGAACGAGCGCTACGGCTCCGTCTACGTGATCGACCGTCCGGGGCTGGTGGCGATGATGGAGGATCGGATACCGGTCGTGCATCTCGGCCAGGCCGAGGCTGTCTCGGCCGTCCTAACGGCTGTGCCCGCTCGCTGGCTGGTGGTCTACCTCTGGTGCCCTCGGGAGGTTGCCCTTAGCCGGATCGGAGAGCGGGCTACCGGAGACACCGAAGAGCGGGTGAGGGTGTGGGATGAGACGCCGGAACTACTCACCGCCGACCTGATCGTGGACACGAGCACGACAGCGATATCAGAGGTAGCGAAGCGCGTCGAATCATCCCTTCCGCGCTGAATCTGGCGACCTTTGGAAAGAAATAACGAGAAGCTCGGGCCATACGCTCGGGCTTCTTGCTGTCACAGGACCCGATTCTCTATCCCGTGTGCTTGGAAGGCAGTTCGTTCATGGTATTAGAAACACCAAATCGGGGTTGACATATAGGTTGACCCATGCGTTGACACGCTGGTTGACAAGAACGCAGCCCTAAGAAGGCCTCAGGCCCTGCCGCTGAGGCGATCCCGGGCGTTGGCAAACTCCGACATCTTACCTACCTGTGCATCTGAACCCATAAGAAAAATAAGGAGTCAGTCACGAGCATGAACAAAAAGACATGCTGATACCACTGATGTATCCGACCGCAATAAGGGTTATGATTAGAAGGATGCATAAAACGTCAATCAGATACTATTGGCGCATAACCCTTTCCTGAATGGCAGCATATAATCAGCGGGACAAGGTTCAATTGGGCTTGGTCTTGTGATGCGGTACCTATCCCCGCGTGCGCGGGGAGCAGTCGGTCACCGCCAGGCTTCCTGAAGAGGGGGCGGGTCCATCCCCGCGTGCGCGGGGAGCAGTGCACCCGGTACCCGTTGGTCGCGCTGAGCTCGGGTCCATCCCCGCGTGCGCGGGGAGCAGAGAGGGCCGCTAGGTCCTGACCCCGGGTTTTGGGGTCCATCCCCGCGTGCGCGGGGAGCAGACCAAGCACCGCATCCACAAGATCACCGGAATAGGTCCATCCCCGCGTGCGCGGGGAGCAGAAGGGCGGTGATGACGTCTTCGAGGCGAACGAGGGTCCATCCCCGCGTGCGCGGGGAGCAGGACTTCGACAAGACGTTCAAGCGTATGTTCGGGGGTCCATCCCCGCGTGCGCGGGGAGCAGCAGGTGCGGCGCGACATCGACAAAACCCGCGGGGGTCCATCCCCGCGTGCGCGGGGAGCAGTCCGGCAAGGCCCGGCTCGGCGCCCGGCTCACGGGTCCATCCCCGCGTGCGCGGGGAGCAGCTGATCGTGGACCGCATCGGCATGACGGTCCAGGGTCCATCCCCGCGTGCGCGGGGAGCAGGGGCTCCGTGACCGTCAGCCCGATTTGCTCGTCGGGTCCATCCCCGCGTGCGCGGGGAGCAGCCGTTCGGTGTCTTCGACTGGGGGCGCGACCCGGGTCCATCCCCGCGTGCGCGGGGAGCAGAGGTCACGGAAGTCGTTCGCGGACACCCTGCCGGGTCCATCCCCGCGTGCGCGGGGAGCAGCTTCCGCCACTGGTACTGGCGGACCGTTTTGGGGGTCCATCCCCGCGTGCGCGGGGAGCAGGCCGCCCGCGCCGCGTTCCGCACAACCGAGGCGGGTCCATCCCCGCGTGCGCGGGGAGCAGCCGGCGCGACGGATGCCCTCGTCGCTGACGTAGGGTCCATCCCCGCGTGCGCGGGGAGCAGCCGTTCGGTGTCTTCGACTGGGGGCGCGACCCGGGTCCATCCCCGCGTGCGCGGGGAGCAGTGTGCGGCGTTGGGGCGGTGGATGTCCACGGTGGGTCCATCCCCGCGTGCGCGGGGAGCAGCTTGGACTCCGGGGACCACCGGTTCAGAAGCTGGGTCCATCCCCGCGTGCGCGGGGAGCAGTCTTCCTGACCTGCGATTTTATCCGCGTGAACCCCTCGAATCTGCAAGCTGTTGAGAAACGGACATTTCACGCATCCTCGCCTGTCAGTCTGCTTTGCTCGACTCCGGCCGCCAACGACGGCTACTGCGGAGGCTACACGGAGTCTGCGGAGGCTGTCAGGAGGCTGGAGTCTCCGCTTAGCCTCCGCCCTGTTCCCGCACGTCAGCCCTTGTCCGCTCGCGACTGCGGAGGCTGCGGAGGCTGCGGAGGCTGCGGAGGCTCCTTCTCCTAACTCTCTAAAGAAAGAAGACGTACAGGAGGGACCCCCCGAATGGCTAGCCATGGAGGCACAGGGTTCCCGCCGCCTTGTGTGGGGTCGACGATCGTTTCCCAGCCCGGGGGAGGGCCTCACAGTGAGTTCTGACGAGACCTCCACGGGGAATGCACGTTGAAGTTTTCGCGCCCGCTGGTGTCCGTGGGGGAGAAACGCAGGTCAGGCCGCATGCGCTGGCATGAGGGTGCGTGGACTCATAATCCCTGGGTCGCGGGTTCGAGTCCTGCCCGGCCTACCCTCCCTCAAGCCTTTCACCTGCGGAGGCTCTGCTCCGCAGGGTTCAGGTGCCCCGGTTTTGACAGCCAATCTGACAGCCTGGGCGCTGCAGGTCCGCGCGAACACGTCGGAACTCATTCCATCCTGTTCACCTGTTCTGTGCATTTCTGCACGATTGTTCGGTCCGTGCCGGAAAAGGTGGCGTTGTGTCCGGCCCTGCGCGAACCGTCGGAGTGGTGGCTGTCACGCTGTCGGGGCGTGCGCCCCTCCTCAGCGCGGACAGCCCAGGTGGTGGTGGACCACCAGGTCGACGAAGACGGTGCCGAGGTCGTCCAGCCCCAGGTCGCTGTCGGCGTGGTACCAGTGCAGCAGGGAGTCGAGGGTGCCCAGCACCTCGTCGGCGGCCGAGGCGGGGGCGTCGACGAGGAAGGATCCCTCCGCCCGGCCGCGCGTGATGATCTCCTCGACGAGCGCGCGGTAGGCGTGCTTGAGTCCGGTGAGCTCCCGGTGCCGGGTGGGGTGTACCGCGCGCAGCACCGGGAGCAGCTCCTGTTCGAGCGCGGCCGTCGCCCGGTGCTCCCAACCGCTGGACACATGCCGCCTGACGAGCGACGACATCCGTTCGACCGGGTGCGCTCCTGGGGTGTCCGCGGCCAACTGCTCGTCGAGGCGCGTGCGGGTGGCCCGTAGGACGACCGCGTAGGCGAGGTCGGTGCGTGCGGGAAAGGCGCGTCTGAGGTCGGCGGGGTCAGTTCCGGTCTCGGAGGCGATCCAGCGGGTCAGGGCGGGCATCGTCGCACCGTGTGCGCCGTGTTCGGCGAACAGGCGTGCCGCGCAGTCCAGGACGGGGCCCGCCGTCCGGAGCCCGTGAGGGGAGGTCTCGGCCGTCATGAGTTTTTTCGTCGTTCGGAGGGACCGCTGGGGGCTGGGCGGCGTGCGGCTGGTTCTGAGTAAGTCCTTTCCGAGGGTATCCCGGAGGGGAGGGAAAAGGTGCCGAACGGAGAATTAACGGTGACGTTTCGACGGTTCGCGCCGATGGCGGGGGAGGGGCCGACACCCGGGGAGCGGTGGTGCGCCTGCTGTGGTGGAGCCGGGATCAGTGCTGATGGGAGTTCATGCCGACTCCGCCGCCTGGGGGACGTCGCCGTGGTCGTGGGAGGACAGTGACACCAGGTCCTCGACCCGCTCCGTGGCGAGTGCGTCGATCCCCATTCCGACCTGTCGGGCCATTTCCGGAAACTCGTTGACCCCCCACGCCGCGACGAGATATCCGAAACGATGAATCTCCCCGATTCGTTCCCTGTTCAGCAGTGTGTGCTGAATACGGAGGTACGTTGGCCGCAGTGTGCGCGTGATGTCCTCCGGAGGCAGGCCCGGCTGGTCCCAGGACAGCATCGTCCCGGCCTCCTCACTCCGGGTGCGCAGCGCCCCGAGGACCTCCGCGGAACCGGTGAAGGGCACGCGTCCGGCCAGCCCGCGCTCGTGCAGCAGGGACTCCGCGGCCAGAGCGGCCTCAGCGGAGGGGGCGTGGATCAGCAGGGGCGGCACGGTGCCGGGACGGAACTCGGCCAGCACCTCCATGAGTGTGGGCACGCGCTGTTCCACGCTGTCGCGCGCGGCGGCCAGTTCGGCCAGGGACAGTTCGCGGACGGGCCGGGGCGGTGCACCCGGGGAGGGGCTGACCTGTTCGGGCGCCAGGACCGGGTAGCCGTCCGCACTCAGATGGACGTCGACCTTGACCAGGTCCGCTCCGGCGCGCAAGGCTGATCGCAGGGCCGGGAGGGTGTTTCCCGGCGCCTGGGCGGTGTCTGCGCTCATAGCAATGGACAACGTCATGGTGCAAGGGTCGCAAAGACGGGCGCTGTACGTGGGGCAAACAGGAAAAACATCGGCTTCGTCCTCCGGGTGAAGGACGCCTGCGCCGGCGGCCGGGCGTCGTCCGCCCCTTGATGGGAGCCGTCTCACGCCGCGGGGGCGCTGTTGCGCCCCCTCCGCGATGGGAAACTTTGTGACATGGCATCGTGGAAGCACGGTGCCCCCGTGGCCGGCCCCTGAGCGTGAGGCGAATGATGATTCCGGATCAGCGACGAGAGCACATCCTGAAGCTCCTCCAGGAGCGTCACGTGTTGAGCATCAACGAGCTCACGTCCATGCTGTCCGTCTCGCACATGACGATCCGGCGCGACATCCAGGCCCTGGAGAACGACGGAAAGGTCCTGTCGGTCACCGGCGGAGTGCGCCTGGCCGCCCGGCTCAAGAGCGAACCCTCCTACCTGGCCAAGGCGCAGCTGGAGGTGCCCGCCAAGCGCGCCATCGCCCGGGCCGCGGCCGAACTGGTCCGGGAGAACTTCACCATCTACCTGGACGCGGGGACGACCACCCTCCAGATGGTCCCGATGCTCACCGACAAGGTCGGCCTCACCGTGATCACCAGCGACTTCAACGTCGTGGGCCACCTGATGGAGTACCCCGGGATCGAACTGATCCACACCGGCGGCGTGGTGTCCCACTCCGACCACTCCTCGGTCGGCCAGTACACGGCCGACTTCCTGCGCAAGGTCAACGTCGACCTCGCCTTCATCGCGAGCAGCTCCTGGGACGCCGACCGCGGTTCGACGACCCCCTCCGAGGCGAAGGTGATCCACAAACAGGAACTGCTGCAGATCGCCTCGAAGAGCGTCCTGACCGTCGACAGCACCAAGTACGGCAAGTTCGGCACGTTCAGGGTGGCGCGGCTGGAGGAGTTCGACCTCATCATCACCGACGACCGGCTCCCGCGTTCGGCGGTTGAGGAGCTCGCCGAGCGCGACGTGCGGCTGCGGACGGTGGAGAGCGAGTGAGGAACGGGCCCCGCGACGCCGCCCGGGCCCTCAGGACTCGGTGTCGTCCAGTTCGGCCGGGACGAACAGCGCCAGTTCGGTGCCGTCGGGGTCGAAGAACACCAGCGTGGAGCCGTCGACGTCGTGGCTGGTGGGTACGTGCTCCACGTCCAGGTCGGTGAACCGGTCCTCCCAGGCCTCCAGTTCGCCCAGGTTGCCCACTTGGAGGACGAGCTGGTCCAGGCCGCAGCGGCGGTGGTCGAACCGGCCCTTGAAGTTGTCCCGGTGCTGCACCAGGTCCAGCAGGAAGCCGCAGGAGTGGCGGCACTCGGTGCGCATGGTCCCGTGGTCGTCCTCGGTTCGCCGCAGCTTCTTGAAGCCCAGGACCGAACGGTAGAACCGTACGCTCTCGTCGAGGTCGCGGACGGAGAGCGTGACACGCGCGAGACCGCTGATGGACGGCACGTTGACCTCCCTTTTGCGTCGTGGGGACCCGGGCTTCATGGTGGCCAGTAGTTCGAGCACGGTTCCCGAGCCTAGGGCCGATTGACCAGTAGCAGGACCTGCCTTAACGCGTGCTTAACACCCGATGTTCCCAGGTCGCCCGATGGTCTTCCCCAGGTCTCGATGGGGTCTCGTCCACCTCACGGTCCATGGGTGTGTCACGGGGTCACCGGCCGCCACGGGACGGGGCTGGAGAGCACCATAGTGCTGGAGGGGCGGCCGTGCTCGGCCAACCGGTCGATGACCTCCTCGAAGTGCTCCATGGAGCGCACCGCGATGAACAGGACGCAGCAGGCGTCGCCGGTCACACGGTGCACCTGGAGGATCTCCGGTGCCTCCAGCGACAGGGGCTCGCGGAGCAGGCAGTGTGGCCCGAAGCACTCCATCCGCACCAGGGCCGTCACGGGAAGGCCGGCCGCGGCCGGGTCCACGTGGGCGTGGTAGCCGGAGATCACGCCGCGGTCCGTGAGGCGCCGGACCCGGTCGGCCACCGCCGGGGCCGACAGGTTCACCTTGCGGGACAGCGCGTTGAAGGACAGCCGTCCGTCCGCTTGGAGCTCGGACAGGATACGCAGGTCGACGCCGTCCAGTGGGATGCCCGCCTGTGGAGCCATGCTTTGCGTTCCCAAAGTCGATGATCGGATTCCTCTTCTCTATGTTAACTCGATGACCGATATGCGTGCTCATTGAATCTTCCGAAGCGGCCCCCTTCCGTTCGATCATGGTCTGCGCCCGCCGGGTCCCGTCCGCGACGGCGCTCCCGCGGCCGACAGCACAGCACCGACAAGGGGTTCCCATGTATTCCGCGACCGTCCCGCAGTGTCCGTTCTCCCCGGAGGACACCGCGGCGGAGGACGCCCGTACGCCGACCGCCGTACCGGAGGGGTCGGCCGGGGGAGCGCCGACGCTCTCCTTCGACCGCGTCACCCCCTACGTCGGCTACGCCGGGATCAACACCCTCCTGAGCCTCAAGCGGACGCGCACCGACGAACCCGCCGAGTCCGCGTTCATCCTCGCAACCCAGGTGATGGAGTTGCTGTTCTCCCTGGTCGCGGAACGCTGGGAGGGGGCCCGTGACGCCCTGGAGGCCGACGACGTCCCCGGCGCCCTCGCCTGGCTGCGCCGCGCCCGCGACGCCCAGGACGTGCTCAACGACTCCTGGAAGCTGCTCGCCGACATGACACCGAACGAGTTCGCGCGCTTTCGCGGAGCCTTCGGCGAGGCGTCCGGCTTCCAGTCCTACGGCTACCGCAAGCTGGAGTTCCTCCTGGGCCACAAGTCCGCGGCGATGATCCGCCCGCACAGGGCCATGGGCGGGGTCGCCGACGAACTCACCGCCCTCCTGGAACGGCCGAGCCTGTACGACGCCGCGCTGCGCCTCCTCCACCGCAGGGGTCTGCCGGTGCCCGGGGACAGGGTCGAGCGCGACTGGAGGGGCGACTACGAGCCCAGCGCCGGGGTCGAACGTGCCTGGGAGGGGGTCTACGCCGACGACAGCCCCGGCCACGACCTGTTCCTCCTGGCCGAGGCCCTGCTCGACGTCGCCGAGCGGACGGCCGAGTGGCGCCGCCGCCACCTCGTCGCCGTCAAGCGCGTCCTGGGGGCCAAGCGCGGCAGCGGCGGCTCCAGCGGCCTGGCTTGGCTCGCCCGCAACGCCGAACGGGACGCCTTTCCCGAACTGTGGAGCCTGCGCTCCGCACTCTGACCACGACAGCACCATCAGAAAGCAGGAACCGCATGCCGCCCGCTACCCGCGAGGAGTGCGCCGCCCTCGACGCCGCCGACCCCCTCGCCCCCTTCCGTGAGGAGTTCGTCCTCCCCGAGGGGGTGGTCTACCTGGACGGCAACTCGCTGGGGGCGCTGCCGAGGTCCACCCCGGGCAGGGTCGCCCGCATGGTCGAACACGAGTGGGGCCAGGGCCTGGTCACGAGCTGGAACGGTGCGGGATGGTGGGACAAGCCGCGAACCCTGGGCGCCAGGGTCGCGCCCCTGGTGGGCGCCGGGGCGGACGAGGTGGTCGTCGGTGACGGCACCTCGGCCAACCTGTTCAAGGTCCTGGTCGCGGCGCTGGGCATGTCCGGCCGCTCGGTCGTCCTGGGAGAGGCGGGCAACTTCCCCACTGACCTGTACGTCGCCGAGGGCGCGGCCGCGCTCACCGGGGCCGTGCAGCGCCGGGTGGACCCCGACGGCTCGGACCTGGCCGAGGCGCTGGCGCGCGGGGACGCGGCCGTCCTCCTGCTGAGCCACGTCGACTACCGGAGCGGCACGCTGCGCGACATGGCGGGGATCACCCGTCTGGCCCACGAGCACGGGACCCTGGTGGTCTGGGACCTGTGCCACAGCGTCGGCGCCGTGCCGGTCGCCCTCTCCGCGAGCGGGGCCGACTTCGCCGTGGGCTGCACCTACAAGTACCTGAACGCCGGTCCCGGTGCCCCGTCCTTCCTCTACGCCGCGAAGCGGCACCACGCCGCCGCGCACCAGCCGCTGAGCGGCTGGCACGGGCACGCCCGCCCCTTCGACTTCACCCCTGAGTACGAGCCTTCGCCGGGGGTGTCGCGTTTCCTGAGCGGGTCGCAGCCCCTCGTGGCCGCCGCCGCTCTGGAGGCGAGCCTGGACGTGTGGGCCCGGGCCGACATGGGTCTGGTGCGGGCCAAGAGCCTGGCGATGACCGACCTGTTCCTGCACAGGGCCGCCGAGGCGGGTCTGGTCTCGATCACGCCTGCCGAGCACGAGAGGCGGGGCAGCCAGGTCGCCCTGCTGGAGCCGGAGCGGGGCGCGGGCTACCCGATCGTCCGGGCGCTGATCGAGCGCGGTGTGATCGGCGACTTCCGGGCCCCCGACGTCATGCGGTTCGGCTTCACCCCGCTGTACCTGCGCTACGTGGACGTGTACGACGCCGCGTCCGCGCTGGTGGAGGTGGTGCGGACCGGTGAGTGGCGCCGGGGGCGCTTCGCGGCGCGCGACCGGGTGACCTGACCGACACGCCTTGACCTTCCGGTGCCCCGGCGGAGTGTTTCCGCCGGGGTGCCCTTGTGCCGCGGCCCCTCGTCCGGCCGTCCTGCCCCCGCGGGCGGGGCGGGTGCCAGAGGTGTGGCGCGTGGCATGGGGTGGTCTCCCCTGCCCTGTCCGACGCCCCGGATCTCCTCTCCAGGCGGCGTTGGCGCGTGCCCGAGCGCACGGGGCGACATGCCAAAGGGTCATTGGTCGACTACGAAATGTCATTTTACGGTTGATGATTCGCCAATGTGGTTAAACGTGGGCTAGTGTCATTCGTGATCGGTTCGTTATGAAACATTGACGAACCGGTGCCGAGCCCTTGGATGGCCGAGTGCCGCAAGGGAGTCGAGACCTTCTCTCGGGGACGCTCGGCGCGCGACCGCGCGCCCGTCCCGGCGGAGTGCCGGTGCCACCGGCGCCTTCCTGCCCCATCCGATGCCGCCGCCTGCGGTGTGGGTGCTCCATGTCATGACTTGTGGTCACACTGCGCACGTCCACCGTGCCCGTGGGGGCTTGTGCGTCATGCCAGTGGTCTTCTCGGCCCTGTCACCTACCTGGCTATTTCTTACATGAGCAACGAGACTCCGATTCAGTACGGCAAGGTCACCGCCACCTACTTCTGGGACGACGGTTCCGGCATCAACGGGGACACCGGCGCCCCCGCGAGCGGAGAGCCCATGCAGAAGGGCCTGTTCTCCAGCCCGAGCTGGCCGCTGGGTACCGAGGGCTACATCGTCTACGAGGGCGAGGAGTACGAGTTCTTCATCGGCGACCGCGGCCCGGGCGTCCCCTCCTACGACTGCGACGTACTGCTCGACATCGACGGCAAGACCTTCGCCGACATGATGGGTGAGAGCTTCAACGAGACCACGCTCACCGTGAGCGGCGGCAACGGCCACGCCGACGTCGAGTACTACATCACCGAGTGGGGCGACGGCCACGGCACCCCGGGCGCCCCGCACCCCTTCCAGCAGCCCGGCACCTCCTGCGACAGCGCGGTCTCGCCGATCCCCGAGCAGGCCACGGCCGAGCCCGAGCCCGCCGCGGCGGAGCCCGTCGAGGAGGCCTCCCCCTCCGAGGAGCCCTCCGAGGACACCGAGCAGAGCGAGCAGGAGGACTCCGCCGAGACGGCCGCCGCGGCCGACGGCGGCGACGGCTCCGACGAGTCCGGGACGAGCGCCGAGACCGCGGCGACCGACCTCTCCGGCGCCGAGCTCACCGGCTCCGACCACGCCCTGGGCGCGACGGCCCTGCTGACCCTGGCCCTGATCCCGGCTGTCCTGATCGCCCTGTTCTTCGTCTGGTCCCGCCGCAGCCCCGCCGGTGCGCACGCCGGCGCGGCGGAGAACGGCAAGGGCCTGTTGGGCAGGAGCACCGGTGGCCACGGCCTCGCCTCCCTGTACGAGCGCAGCGGCCTCGACGCGATGGTGGACAAGCTGCGCCGCAAGTAGGCCGGAGCGGCCCCCGGGCCCGCTCACCGGGGGAGGCGTTCCATGCGCAGGGCCGTGGCCGGTCACCGGCCACGGCCCCGACGCATGTCCCGCCCCGGACGTGCCGCCCCCGGAGTCCGCCGCGTTCGGTGCCACTTCACGGGGTTGGTCCTTTCACAGGTCGCAGCGGCCTCCCACAATGGTCCGCATGACCGAGTACCGCGTCGTCGACGCCTTCACCGACCGCCCGCTGGCGGGCAACCCCGCCGCCGTCCTCGTCCTGGACGGCCCCCGCCCCGACGCGTGGGCGCAAGGCGTGGCCGCCGAGTTCAACCTCTCGGAGACGGCCTTCGTGCACCCGGTCGAGGACCCAGGCGCCGACTTCGCGCTGCGCTGGTTCACCCCGGCGGTCGAGGTCGACCTGTGCGGGCACGCCACCCTCGCCGCCTCCCACGCCCTCACCGAACTGGGTGTCCCCGGCCCCCACCGCTTCACCACCCGCAGCGGGGTGCTCACCGTCACCACCGACGGCGAGCGCCTCTGGCTGGACTTTCCCGCCAACCCGCCCGAAACCTGTGAGAGCCCCGACGGCCTGGCCGAGGCGCTCGGCACCGAGCCGCTGTACGTGGGGCGGGCCGCCACCGGCGACCTCCTGGTCGAGGTCGCCGACGAGGCCGCCGTCCGGGGTCTCTCCCCGGACCCGGCCGCCCTGAAGGCCCTGCCCGCCCGCGGGATCATCGCCACCGCACGCGGAGAGGGGCACGACCTCGTCTCCCGATTCTTCGCCCCCGCCGTCGGGGTCCCCGAGGACCCCGTCACCGGCAGCGCCCACACCGTGCTCGCCCCGTTCTGGGCCGAGCGCCTGGGCCGCACCGGGCTCACCGCTCGCCAGGTGTCCGGGCGCGGCGGTGACCTGCTGCTGCGGCTTCCGGAGGGGTCACCCGGTCGGGTCCTCATCGGCGGTGCGGCGGTCACCGTGGCCCACGGGACCCTGCGGCTCTAGGGTGTCACTTCCGGACCGTCGCCGACACAGGGAGCCAGAGCATGGACGAGCAGTGGGAGACCAGGGAACGCGTCATCCGCGCCCGGCAGGAACTGGAGGCCTCCCACGCCGGGTGGCGGCGGCCTGCGGCCTACGCGGTCGGTGTCGAAAGGGACGGCGTGACCGGGTTCGGGCTGACCAACGTGGGAGGCAACCACCTGCCCGCCGTCGTTCTGGCGCGGGTCCTGGGACACACCCGCGGCACCGCGACCTACCCCATGACACCGGACCAGTTGGACGAGGCGATCGCCGGGCTGGCCCCGGCCGAGGCCTGCCCGGACTTCGACCACCCGAACCTGCACCACTGGCGGGAGCTGCGTGCCGAGGTGGCGGAGCGGGGCGGCCGACCGGTCGCGGTGTTCGTCGGCGACCTCGGCGACGACCCCGCCGGTCCGCACGACGCCGCCCTCCGCGCCGCGCTGAAGGGCTGAGGCGGACGACCAGCGCAAGCCGGATCACTCGGGATCGAGATTTCCCCCGCAAAGGGAGCCGACTTCCGGTAGAAAAGAACACGAGGCGCCTTCCCCACCCCTCCCGGGGAGGCGGGAACCCGCGGTGCGACCCGGAATGCCCCCTTGATCCCGGAGCGCATCACGGACACCTCACAGGGGCCGCCCCGGTACCGCCACCGGGGCGGCCCCCTCTGTGCCCGGGGACCGGCCCGCCGCCCTCCCCGGACCGTCGTCGGGGGTGGACCGGACGCCCTACCCTGGCGGGGACACCGACCACGAGAGGTAAGGGGAAGCACACGATGGCGGGACGCTACGGGGGCGGCCAGGGGCGTCGACACGGCGGTGGCGGCGGTCGCGGGGGCCGCAGGCCCGAACCCGAACCGATCCGCGGCGTGCGCGACGACGCCCGGCTGTCGTCGGAACTGCTGGCGATGGACGGCGGCTCCTACGGCCGCTACAAGTCGCTCAAGGGCGACTGGGACTTCGGTGACTTCACCCTCACCGTCCAGCACGCGCAGTCCGACCCCTTCGCACCGCCCTCGCGCGTGCGCGTACTCGTCCACGACGCGGGCATCCCCGAGAGCGCCTGGGCCGACCCCGTGCGCCGCCGTGCCACCGCCGACTACCTCGGCCGCAGGGCCCGACGCCTCCTCAAGGGGTCCCTGCTCAAGATCGACACCGGCGGGCAGGAGGTCATCGAACGCTCCTCCTGCCAGGTCACCGAGGGCGGAATCGACCTGCGTATCGGCGTCGACCTGCCCGGACGCGGCCGCCGCATCGACGGCCGCGCCGCCGAGCGCGAACTCTGCGGCACCGTCCCCGACCTCGTCGACGGCCTGGACTGGGAGGAGATCGACGCCGCCGAGGCCGTCGCCTTCGCCGACAGCGTCGCCGACACCGTCGCCCTGCGCTCCGAGCTGGAGGGGCGCGGCCTGGTGGCGTTCGTCGCCGACGGGGCGGTCCTGCCCCGTCGCAGCGGCGTCAGCGACCAGCCCATGGCCGGCGGGGCCGTCCCCTTCGACTCTCCCGAGTCGCTGCGCGTGAGCGTGGACCTGCCCCACCGCGGCACCGTCACCGGCATGGGCGTGCCCGAGGGCATCACCCTCATCGTCGGCGGCGGCTTCCACGGCAAGTCCACCCTCCTGCACGCACTTGAACGGGGCGTCTACGACCACATCCCCGGCGACGGCCGCGAACTCGTCGTCACCCGTGCCGACGCCGTCAAGATCCGCGCCGAGGAGGGGCGCCGGGTCGAGCGCACCGACGTCAGCCCCTTCGTCCGGGGACTGCCCACCGGTGCCGACACCGGCGACTTCCGCACCGAGAACGCCTCCGGGTCCACCTCCCAGGCCGCCAACATCTGCGAGGCCGTCGAGATCGGCTCGCGCACGCTGCTGGTCGACGAGGACTCCACCGCCACCAACCTGATGATCAGGGACGAGCGGATGCAGGCCCTCGTCCACGGCGACCGCGAGCCCCTCGTCCCCTTCATCGACCTGGTACGGCCGCTGCGGCGCGACCACGGCGTCTCCACCGTCCTGGTCATGGGCGGCAGCGGCGACTACTTCGACGTCGCCGACCACGTGGTCATGCTCGACGCCTACCATCCGCACGACGTCACCGACCGTGCCCGGGAACTGGCGCGCGAGCGCTCCGACGCCGACTTCGCACGGCCTCGCGCCCGGGTCGTGGACCCCTCGTCGGTGGACGACACCACCGCGCGCGGCCGGGGCAGGGTCAAGCGCCGCGACATGGACGTGCTGGTGTTCGGCGAGCACGACATCGACGTGCGCTCGGTCGAGCAGTTCGTCGACCCCGGCCAGATCACCGGGGCCGGGCTCGCCCTGCGCGCACTCGTGCGGGGAGGCCACCTGGACGGCGCCCGCACCCTGTCCGAGGCCCTGGACTCCCTCGAACGGAGGCTGGCCGAGGACGGCGTCACCGTCCTCGGCGCGGAGTTCGGCGGGGACTACGCCCTGCCGCGCAGGTACGAGATCGCCGCCGTCCTCAACCGCCTGCGCGCCCTCAGGGTCGCCGAACTGCGCTGACGCCCGCCGTGTCCCGGGGCGACCGGCCACGTCCGATCGGCCACCCCGGGGTCGGTATTGTGGAAAACAGGGCACACCGCCCATACGGCGCGCCGACCGGGCTCCCCCCGCAGGCCGCGCCACGCGGACGGCAGACCCGTGCGATCCCGACCCTTTGGAGACGAGACCCGGTGCGTGAACCCTCGGATCTGTACGAACTCCACCCCGGTTTCGACGACGTCACCGGTCTGGCGATGCTCGTCTGTCTGAACGGCTTCGTCGACGCCGGCCACGCCGGACGGCAGGTGGCCTCGGAGATGTTCGACCGGCTCACCGCGGAGGAGGTCGCCACCTTCGACGCCGACCGCCTCGTGGACTACCGGTCCCGCCGCCCCCCGATGACGTTCGTCGAGAACACCTGGACCGGCTACGAGCCGCCCAAGATCGCCCTGTACCGCATGTACGACGAGGAGGACACCCCCTTCCTCGTCCTGCACGGCCCCGAGCCGGACCGCGAGTGGGAGCTCTTCACCGCCGCCGTCATCGGGCTGGCCGAGCGCTTTGGCGTCACCCTGTCCGTCGCCGTGCACGGTATCCCCATGGCCGTTCCGCACACCCGCCCGGTCACCGTCACCCCCCACGCCACCCGCCCCGAGCTGGTGGCGGGCCACACCCCGTGGATCGGCAGGATCGAGGTCCCCGGCACTGCGGTCTCGCTGCTGGAGTACCGGTTGGGCGAGCGCGGTCACGACTTCATCGGCTACGCAGTCCACGTCCCCAGCTACCTGGCCCAGTCCGAGTACCCCCGGTCGGCCATCGCCGCCGCCGAGTACGTCGGCGGCGCCACCGGTCTGGCCCTGCCCACGAGCGCGCTGGAGGACACGGCCAGGGCCACCGACGTCGACATCGCCGAACAGGTGGCGGCCTCCGAGGAGGTCCAGCGTGTCGTGGCCAACCTGGAACGCCAGTACGACGACATCCTGTCCTCCAGGAACGACGGCGGGGAGCGCCCCAAGCTCCCGCTCGCCGAGGAGGAGGGCGGACTGCCCACCGCCGACGAACTCGGCGCGGAACTCGAACGCTTCCTCGCCGAACGCGAGGGTGACGGGAACGGATGAGCGTGTTCTACCAAGTGCTCTTCAGCTCGGTCCTGCGCCACATGGACGCCGAGCGGGCCCACAGAGTGAGCTTCGCCGCACTGCGCGCCGCCGCCGCGGTGCCCGGTGCCGCCGCGACGATGGGCCGCCTGCTGGGACCGCGCGAGCCCGAGCTGACCGTGCACGCCCTGGGCCGGGAGTTCCCCGGGCCGCTGGGCCTGGCGGCCGGGTTCGACAAGAACGCGGAGAGCCCGCGCGGGCTGGCCGCGCTCGGGTTCGGGTTCGTGGAGGTGGGCACCGTCACGGCCCAGCCCCAGCCCGGGAACCCGGCCCCGCGCCTGTTCCGCCTGGTCGGCGACCGTGCGATCGTCAACCGCATGGGGTTCAACAACGAGGGGTCGGCCCTGGTCGCCGAGCGCCTGTACCACCAGCGCGGCACCCGCCTGCCGGTCCTAGGCGTCAACATCGGCAAGACCAAGGCGACCCCCGAGGAGGAGGCGCCCACCGACTACGCCACCAGTGCCCTCCGCCTGGCCCCCTACGCCGACTACATGGTGGTCAACGTCAGCTCGCCCAACACCCCCGGGCTGCGCGACCTCCAGAGCGTGGAGCGGCTGCGCCCGATCCTGTCCGCCGTACGCGCCGCTCTGTCCGAGTCCGGGCGCCCGGGCCTGCCGCTCCTGGTGAAGATCGCCCCGGACCTGGCGGACGAGGACATCGACGCCGTCGCCGACCTCGCGCTGGCCGAGGGCCTGGACGGCCTCATCGCCACCAACACCACCGTCTCGCGTGAGGGGCTGTCCGCCTCCGACGAGGAGGTGGCCGCGGCCGGTGCGGGGGGCCTCTCGGGCGCCCCCCTCAAGGATCGTTCGCTGGAGGTGCTGCGCCGCCTGCGCTCCCGTGTGGGGGACCGGGTGACCCTGGTCGCGGTCGGCGGCATCGAGACCCCCGAGGATGCCTGGGCGCGCATCCGCGCCGGTGCCACACTCGTGCAGGGCTACACGGGCTTCGTCTACGGGGGGCCGACGTGGCCCCGCCGCGTCCACCGCGGCCTGGCCCGGCTGGTCCGCGAGGCCGGGTACACCTCCGTCGGTGCGGCGGTCGGCTCCGACGCCCCGCCCCCGGACCTGACGGTGGTGGAGGGTGGAGCCGAACACGCGTCCTGACGCGCGCGGGTCAGGCCTCCGGCTCCCCGCTCGCGGCCTCCGGCACGTTCCGCCCCGTGGGGTAGGCCTCACCGGCCACCGGGTCGCCGATCGCCTGGGTTGTGGTCGCGAACGTGTAGCCGTCCTCGCGCAGCAGTCCGATGAGCTCGGGGACGGCAGCCAGGGTGGCGGGCAGCGGATCGTGCAGCAGGACGATCGCGTCCCGGTCGGCGCGGCCGGCCCGGGCGGTCTGCTCCGTGACGCGCTCCACGATCTCGTTCGGGCCGATCTCCGTCCAGTCCTCGCTGTCGACGTTCCACACCACCTGGGCCATCTCCTGCGCGCCGACCTCCGCGAGCACCTCGGGTGAGCTCTGGCCGAACGGCGGCCGGAACAGCGTCACCCGGTACCCGGTCTCCCGGCTGACGATCGCGTTCACTGTCGCCACCTGGCGGGGCAGCGCGCTGACGGGCAGGTCGCGCATGTGCTCGTGCTGGTCGTTGTGGTTGGCGATCTCGTGGCCCTCGGCGTAGGCGCGCCGGATCACCGACGGCCGGGTCAGCGCGGGGTCGCCGTTGAGGAAGAACGTCGCGACCACCCCCTCCTCGGCCAGCAGGTCGAGCAGGTGCGGGGTGGTCTCGGCGGGGCCGTCGTCGAAGGTCAGCGCCACACACCGGACGCCCTCCGCCGCGCAGTCCACGTCCTTGCCCGCGGTGACCTCCCCCGGGACGGCGGGGCGGTCGGCGGTCGGCGCGTCAGGTGCCGGTACGGCGAAGTCGGGCTCCTCCAGCGCGGAGGCCGCACGCGCCCGCTCACCCAGGTCGGACAGGAGAGGGGCCGCCTCCTCGGCGTCGACGACCACCCCGATCCGCCCCGGGGAGGCGTCCGGCGGGTGCCCCTCGCGCACCGGTGAGAGGTGCCCGTCGTCGAACTCCACCACGAGGTCGCCGTCGGCGTTGAAGCCCATCGAGTCGTAGGTGGACAGGATCGGCCACAGCGTGTCCGCTCCCGCGTGGGGGTGGCCGGCCAGCGCGTCGGTGACGATCCCGTTCAGCCGCTCCAACCCCTCCTGCCCGGCGATCAGTTCGGAGGAGTAGCGGGTCAGCCCCGTCTCGGCGTCGTACCAGTAGGTCGCGTACCCCTGCCGGAGCCCGTGCAGGTCCTCCACGGTGTGGACCAGGCGCACCCCCAGGACGCCGCCGCCGGCCGCCGTCACCTCCCAGTCGACGTCCAGGCTCACCGGCTCCCGGCTCCCGCCGTAGAAGTCGCCCACCCGCCGGTCCACGTGCCCGGCCAGCCCCTGGGAGAACCCCTCTGCCCCCTCGAACTCGGGGTAGGCGGCGGTCACCGCCACCCCGTCGGGGACGTAGGGGTGGCCGTCGAAGTCGGCCGCGGTGCCGGTCCACTCCGAGACGGGGCCCCCGGGGGCGTCGGCCACCACCGACATCAGGTCCGCGGCGTCAGCGGCGCCGGGCTCGGCGGCGCAGGAGGCTGCGGGCAGCAGGAGCGCGGCGGCCGCGGCCCCCGCCCACCGGTGCCCCTTCCTGCGGCTGCCCGGCGAGGGCAGGTCCCTCGGCTCGTGTACACGGGCGGTCGTCTGCCCCACCGGCGATACCTCATCCCTTGGTCTGAACGCGTAGCGGCTGCTGGGAGCAACATAGAGGACTGTGTGACCCTGCCTGGCCGGGTGGCCGGATCCGGCCACCCGGCCAGGCGGGGGAAAGGGACGGCGGGGGCGAGACCGGCTCAGCCCGCCGCCTCCTCGTCCACCTGTTCGCCGGTCCCGGGCGTCTCCGACGGCTGCTCCGCCTCCGGGATGCCGTCGGTGTAGAGGCCGCCGGGGGTGGTGGGGCCGAGCAGTTGGGTGACGGTGACCATCGTGAACCCGCGCGCGTCCAGTTCGGAGATGATCTGCCGCGACGCCGCGATGGTCGTGGGGTGGATGTCGTGCATGAGGATGATCGCCCCGTCCGAGGCCCCCGACAGCGCACGCTGGGTGACCAGCGAGGCGTCGCGGTCCCTCCAGTCGTAGGTGTCCACGTTCCAGATGATCTGGGACAGGCCCATGTCGGCGGTCACGGCGGTGACGCCCTCGTCGGTGGCTCCGTAGGGGGGCCGCATCATGTCCATGGTGTAGCCCGTCTCGCGGTACACCAGGGCCTGCACCGCGTCTAGTTCGGAACGCGCCCCCTGCTGGCTCAGGCCGGACAGGTCGGGGTGGTTCAGCGTGTGGTTGGCCATCTCGTGGCCCTCGGCGTAGGCGCGCCGCACCGTCGTCGCATGCGACATGACCGGCACCCCGGTGACGAAGAAGGTGGCGCGGGCGTCGTACTCGGCGAGCGTGTCCAGCAGGGCGGGGGTCCCGGCGCCGGGACCGTCGTCGTAGGTCAGCGCCACGCACTTGGTGGCGGGGTCGGAGCAGTCCACAGTGTCGTCGACCGGGGACAGCACGCCCGGAGGGGGCGTGTCCGTACCGCCTCCGGCCGTCGCGGGCGGGCTCGGCACGGAGAAGGCATCAGCGGCGACGGTCGCCGCGTCGCGGGCGCGCAGGCCCAGTTCCGACAGCAGCGGTTCGGCCAGGTCCCGTTCCACGACGGCGTGCACCCGGCCCGCGCCCACGGGCGCCACCTGGCCGTCGTCGAACTCCACGACCAGGTCGCCGGCGGGGTTGAACCCGACCGAGTCGTACAGCGAGGAGATGGGGTGGATGACCGAGCCGTCCGCCTGGTCGGGCACCCGCTCCAGGACCAGGTCGTTGAGGGCGGCCAGTTCGTCCTGCCCGGCGATCAGGGCGGTCGAGCCGTGCGCCAGGCCGGTGTCGGTCTCGTACCAGTAGGTGGAGCGGCGCTCCCGGGTCTCCTCGGAGTCGGTCTCGGTACCGGTCACGCGCACCCCCAGGACGTCGCCCGCGGCGGCGGTCAGCCCCCAGGAGCCCGTGTAGGACCTGGCACCGGGGTTGGCGGCCTCGAAGGCGCGCACCTCGCTGGCGAGCGTGTCCGCCAGGAACTCGGTGAGGGGGTCGGCACCCTGGACGGCGGGGTAGGCCACCGCCACCTCGGCGCCTCCGTCGTAGGCCAGGGAGACCTCCTCCACACCGACGACGTCGGCGGGGTCGACGACCGTGAGCTGGTCGGGGTCCCCGGTGGCCGCGGGGGGCCCGCTCTCCTCCGAGGACTGCGTGGCGGCGGTCCCGCCGGGGGAGGAGGGCGGCCAGGGCAGGACCGAGAAGCGGGTGGCGGCCAGGGCCAGGACGACCAGGACCGCGACGGCGCCGGCGGCCGTGGCCAGGGCGGCGACGGGGACCTTGGCGGACGGGGATGGATTGTTCACGTCGGGGGTTCTCCACGTTCATCCGGGGGCGACGAACATCGGCGGAGGGGAGGCGGGGGCGGCCTCTCTCCGCGGCTTGTATCGGTTGTGACGCACGACGGGGGCGTGCGGTTGCGGTGCGACGACGTGTGCCGGGGATGGTCGGAGCGGGGGCGGGGCCGTGACGGGCTGGCTGTCGGTCCTCCCTATACTCCCAGGTGTGGAAGGTACGCGTTCCACACCCGGGCCAGCCCGGGCGGTGCGCGTCGAAAGAGGGAATCCGGTGTGAATCCGGAGCTGCCCCGCAGCGGTATGTGGGAACGACAGTCGCCATGAGCACTGGTGGGCCGGCCGAGAGGACCGGTGACCGGGAAGCGGCGGCCGGTAGGTGACCGGACACGGGTCCGGTGGTGCCCGCGAGTCCGAAGACCTGCCTCCACCCGGCGGCCCGCCCGGGCCGCCGGTGGTCCCGCGCCCCGAGGGAGGGCCGGAGGCGGTGTCGGGCGCGCTCGCGGCGCGCCGCCGACGCGTGCCCTCCCATGCCCTCGTCCCGGTGCCGGAACCCGGCTTTCGACGAGGGAGAGAAGCTGTATGGACACGTCACAGGCCACCGGTGGGGGGAACGTGCGCTCCACGGTGCACGGCTACCCGAGGATCGGTCCGCGCCGTGAACTCAAGCGGGCGGTCGAGGCCTACTGGAAGGGTCGCCGCACCGCCGCCGAACTGGACACCGTCGCCGCTGGACTGCGCACGGACGCCTACGCCCTGCTGAAGGGGGCGGGGGTCGACGACCTGCCCTCCAACACGTTCTCCTACTACGACCACGTGCTGGACACCGCGGTCATGTTCGACCTGGTGCCGCCGAGGTTCGCCTCACCGGCCTCCGCCGCCGACCGCGACGAGGAGCTGCGCCGCTACTTCGCGCTCGCGCGGGGCGACCGGGGCGCCCCGCCGCTGGAGATGACCAAGTGGTTCGACACCAACTACCACTACCTGGTCCCCGAACTGGAGCCGGGCACCCGCCCGCGCCTGGTCGGCGACAAGCCCGTCGCCGAGTTCCGTGAGGCGGCCGGGGCCGGGTACCGCACCCGTCCGGTCATGGTCGGACCGCTCACGTTCCTGCTGCTGGCCAAGCCCGCAGACGGCGCCCCCGAGGGCTGGGAGCCGGTCGAGCTGCTCGATCCGCTCCTGGACGCCTACGCCGAACTCCTGGCCGACCTGAGGGCGGCCGGGGCCGAGGAGGTGCAGTTGGACGAGCCGGTCCTGGCCACCGACGAGGGCCGGGCCGCCACCAAGCACCTGGAGCGGGCCTACCGGCGCCTGGGGGCGCTGGCCGACCGTCCCTCCCTGCTGGTGTCCACCTATTTCGGATCCATCGGCGCCGACGCCCTGCGCGTTCTCAAGGACACCCCCGTCGAGGCGGTCGGCCTGGACCTGGTGACCGACTCCGAGGGCGTCGACGACCTCGTGAAGGTGTCCGGTCTGGGCAGTACCCGCCTGGTCGCCGGCGTCGTCGACGGCCGCAACGTGTGGCGCACCGACGTCCCCGCGGCGGCCGCAACCCTGGGCACGCTGCTCGGCCTGGCCGACGAGCTGACCGTGGGCACCTCCTGCTCGCTGCTGCACGTGCCCGTGGATCTGGACGCCGAGACGTCCCTGGACCCGGAGCTGCGCCGGGCGCTGGCCTTCGCCAAGCAGAAGGCCGAGGAGGTCGCCCTGCTCGGGCGGGTGCTCTCCCAGGGGGCCGGGGCCGGGCCGGAGGACTCCGCCTCCCCGCCGTCCTTCACCGACGCCCGGGTCCGGGCGCGGCTCGACGCGCTCGGGCCGGAGGCCGCCGTGCGCCCGGGGGAGCGGGGCGTTCCGGCCGACACCCCCCTCACCACCACGACGATCGGCTCGTTTCCCCAGACCGCCGAGCTGCGCGGGGCGCGCGCCGCCCACAGCAGGGGCGAGATGGGGCGGGAGGAGTATGAGCGGATCATGCGTGAGGAGATCGACCGCGTGATCGCCCTCCAGGAGGATATCGGCCTGGACGTGCTCGTGCACGGAGAGCCCGAGCGCAACGACATGGTCCAGTACTTCGCCGAGCGGCTCGACGGTTACGCGACCACCGAGTACGGGTGGGTGCAGTCCTACGGTTCGCGTTGCGTGCGGCCCCCGGTCCTGTACGGGGACGTCTTCCGTCCCGAACCGATGACGGTCGAGTGGATCACCTACGCACAGTCTCGGACGCGCAAGCCCGTCAAGGGCATGCTGACCGGCCCGGTCACCATGCTCGCCTGGTCCTTCGTCCGTACCGACCAGCCGCTGGGCGACACCGCCCGCCAGGTCGCCCTGGCGCTGAGGGACGAGATCGCCGACCTGGAGCGGGCCGGGATCCGCCACATCCAGGTGGACGAGGCGGCCCTGCGTGAGCTGCTGCCGCTGCGCGAGGAGCGGCGTTCGGCCTACATGGACTGGGCGGTGGGCTCGTTCCGCCTGGCCACCTCCGGGGTCGCGCCGACCACGGTGATCCACACGCACATGTGCTACTCGGAGTTCGGGCAGATCGTCGGCGGGATCGAGGCGCTGGACGCCGACGTCACCAGTGTCGAGGCGGCCCGTTCGCGGATGGAGCTCGTGGCGGACCTGGGCCGGCGCGGCTACGCGCGCTCGATCGGTCCCGGCGTCTACGACATCCACTCGCCGAGGGTGCCCTCGGCGGGGGAGATCGAGGAGTCCCTGCGCCTGGCGCTGGAGCACGTGGACGCCGACCGCCTGTGGGCCAACCCGGACTGCGGTCTCAAGACGCGCGGCTACGCCGAGACCGAGCAGGCCCTGCGCAACATGGTCGAGGCGGTCCGCCGGGTCCGCGCCGTCCTGTGACCGCAGCTCGCGCCGGCCCGCCGGGCCCGCGCGAGCGGACGGGCGCATACGAGGGGGCCGTGGCGCGTGCGCCGCGGCCCCCTCGGGCGTTCCGGTCCCGGGTCAGGCGCTGCCGACCAGGGCCAGGGCCTCGTTGCCGACGTTGAGCATGATGTCCTCGGTGTCGTCCGGCAGGCTCAGCTCGTCGACGGTGGCGTCGCCGAGGAAACCGAGGAGGACCTGGTACTCGATCTGGATGTTGACGTTGGCCGTGCGGATCAGCAGGACGGCCGTGGGCACTTCGTCACCCAGGTAGTCGTAGGTGGTCAGGACGTAGTGCGCCTGGTCGCCGAGGTCGACCTCGCGGCTCTCCTCGACGCCTTCGGCCAGGTAGGCCGAGTAGTCGTTGGCGCCCGTGACGTACTCAAGGTTGTACTCGTAGTCGTCCTCGGCGGCCTCCAGTGAGTCGGAGGCGGAGTAGGGCACCGCGTACTCCACGCGCAGGGAGGCGTAGGAGTCCTCGGGGTTCCCCTCGGGTGCGTCGGCCAGCGAGCTGCGGCAGCTAGCGGTGCTGTCCTGGACGGACTTGTAGCCGGCTTCGGTGAGCATGAAGTCCGCGTAGACCTGGTCGGTGAGGACGTCGCAGGGCTCGGCGGGCACGGCGTAGGGGGGCTCGCCCGCGGGAGCGGCCGTGTTCGGGTCCGGCTCGGAATCGTTGTCCGGCTCCGTCGTGGTGGTCGGCTCCTGCCCGGTGGCGGGGCCGGCCGTGGGCTGTACGGCCGGGTTGTTCTGGCCGTTGATGAAGACGGCCGCCACGACCGCGATCAGCAGGACCACGATCACCGCACCGCCGATGCCGAGGATCCAGGCGACGGCCTTGCCGCCGCTCTTGGGGGGCTGCGGCTGCGGCATGTACCCGGGGCCGTAGCCGGGCTGGCCGCCCGTGTACATCTGCTGCTCGGGGCCGGGGGGGTAGCCGGGGCCGTAGCCGGGCTGGCCACCGGTACCGGGGGCGTTGCCCGGGCCGTAGCCGGGCTGGCCACCGGTACCCGGGTCGCCGTAGGGGGCGCCCTGAGGCGGCCCGTAGGGCGGCTGGCCCCCGGGCTCTCCGCCGCCGTAGGGGTTCTGCGGTGGCTGGTTGTAAGGTCCGTTTTCGCTCATGGCTCCCCTCGCCCGGTGTTCGCTGACCGTGTTGTCTGTGACGCGTGGGAGCGCCGGTGGGTTGCGGCTTCCGGTATCCGCGGAACCGCCGGTCGGGGCGGCGGCCACGGGAACCGCTGGGGGAGGCACCGACGCCGGCGACCGGCCCGCGGGCGAGGACGAGCGGTGTGGGGCGAGGGTTCCCCGATGTCCTGAGGAGGTCCCCGGGGACGGGGAGCGACCTTGTGCCGGATCCGAGGACCGTGGAGACGCCCCATGGGCCGGATCGGACGTGTCGCATCCTAACTGCGAGGTGTGGTCACGGGGCAGGGCACCCCCTCTCAAGTGGGCGGATCGTCACCGTATTGTGCCTCTCGGGAAGAAAACGAGGTTCTGTTCGGGTCCGTCGTGGTATCGGCGGGGCAAACCCGCGCCACGGACCGCCGGGACGTGCGAGGACGCCGGTCCCGGCCGCGGGGCGCGGGGCCGCCCGCGGCGCTCGCCGTGGCCGGGAGGCGCCGCCCAGGGCCTGTGTCCGTGGCCGGTTCCGGCCACGGGATCAGAACATCGAGATGTGCACGTGGTCGTAGTGGTTCTCGGTGAGGTTGCCCCGGTCGGCCATCGGGCGCCAGCTCGTGTCGCCCCGACGGATGTCCCAGATCTGCTGCCGGTAGATGACGTACATGATCCCGAAGTCCTCGGCGTTCTCCCGCGCCCACTCGGCGATCGCCCAGCCGCGCTGGACCTGTTCCTCGGAGGGCCACTGCCCGTTGGGGTGGAGCATGAAGTCGCAGGCGCGCCCCTTGGGGTGCTCGCCAACCACGTAGCCCCCGTAGGGGCGGTAGCAGCCCACACCGCCCACGTTCGCGCCGTCGCCGAACAGTCGCTTGACCTCGTCGCGCATCTGCCGGGTGCGCGGCGTGATGCTGTCCGGCGGCTCCATCGGCTGGTACGGGTGGTCGGCGATCAGCCGCTGCACCTCCAGCCGCTGCTCCTCCAGTTCGTCCAGGTCCTCCTCGACCTCCGCGAGCCGCTCCTCGGCGTTCTCCTGCGCGGCCTCGTCGCGTTCGAGCGCCTGGTCGAGCAGGTCGAGCAGGTCCTGGTTGGTGTTGGCGAGGTAGTCGATGATCAGGGCGCGGTCGATGACGTCGTCGGGCTCGGCGTCGACGAACAGGGACATGGCGGGGTCGATCCCGCTGCCGGTGTAGGTGGCCACCGCCAGGGCGCGCACCTCGGAGCGGACCTCCTCGACCTCCTCGCGGGAGGTCTCGGCGCGCTCCTGGGCGCGCTCGGCCTCCTCCATGACGGCCTCCATGTCGCGCAGCTCCCCCTGGTAGTCCTCGGTGAGCGTGTCGACGCGTGCCCGCAGGGTGTCCATGTCCTCCGGCTCCCGCGGCAGGGCCGCCGCACCCGCGGCGTGGGGCGAGGCCACCACCAGGGCCGCCAGGGCGGCGGTGAGGGCGCCGGCGCGGGGGCGGCGCGGGCCGCGGGCGGTGAGGCCGGACAGGACGTCGCGCCAGGTCCACGCGCGGGGGTCCGGGGCCCAGAAGTCGGCGAAGGGGCCCTCCCCGGACACGCGGGCGAGGCCGGGCTCGCTGATCGGATCTTCGGACTGCACGATGTATCGCTCCTCGAACCCGCATGCGGAGGACGCCGGGGCTGACGCTTGCCTGGCCCGGAGCGGTCCGCCGCGGCGGACGCCCGGTTCCCGCCTCCCCGCGCGCACGGTCTTTCGAGGGGCGGGGTGAGGGGGATCGCCATGAGTGTAGGCGGGTTCGGGTGAATGAGGAAAAGACCTCCCATATCCACCAGCATCAAAGCCCCCAATGCGCTAAAAATAACCACATTTAGTACAGGAGAGCCGTGGATCCGGCTCGCCGGCAGCGGTGCGGGCCAGTGGGCGCCGTCGTGCCGCGCCCGCCTGCGGTCGCCACCGCCACCGCCACCGCCGCCACCGCCACCGCCGACGACGAGCCGGCGTGCGAGGTGGGACGGGGGAGGACGGCCTGGCGGGTGTTGGAAGGGCGGATATCGGCCCTGGCGGCCGGTAACGTTTGGGTCTCGTCGAATGTCCTGTTCATTGACATGTTCGCAACACCTCTGTTTACGTGATGGGAGCGCTCCCAAATACCGACCACAGAAGGTGCGTGCCGACGCTGTGACCGACCAAGAACGCTTCCCCGAAGGCTTCCTCTGGGGAGCCGCCACCGCCTCGTTCCAGATCGAGGGCGCCACCACCGCCGACGGCCGTGGCCCCAGCATCTGGGACACCTTCGCCGACCTGCCCGGAACCGTCCTGGGCGGCGACACCGGCGAACCGGCCGACGACCACTACAACCGCTACCCCGAGGACATCGGGCTCATGCGCGAGCTCAACCTCGGCGCCTACCGCTTCTCCATCGCCTGGCCGCGCGTGCTCCCCCAGGGCTCAGGGGCCGTGAACCAGGCCGGAATCGACTTCTACGACCGCCTCGTCGACGCTCTCCTGGAGGCCGGGCTCCAGCCCTGGGCCACCCTCTACCACTGGGACCTGCCCCAGGCGCTCCAGGAGTCCGGCGGCTGGACCGACCGCGACACCGCCGAGCACTTCCGCGACTACAGTGCGGTCGTCGCCGAGGCCCTCGGCGACCGGGTCGAGAACTGGATGACCCTCAACGAGCCCTGGTGCGCCTCCTTCCTCGGCCACTACCACGGTGTGCACGCCCCCGGCCACCGCGACTCCGTCGAGGCCCTGACCGCCGCCCACCACCTGCTGCTCGGCCACGGCCTGGCCACCCAGGCGATCCGCGCCACGGGGCACCCCTCCCGGGTCGGGATGGCCCACAACCAGGCGGTCATCCGCCCCCACGGCGCCAGCGCCGCGGACGCCCGCGCGGCCCGCCGCGCCGACGGGGTGCGCAACCGCATCTTCACCGACCCCGTCCTCAAGGGCGTCTACCCCGCCGACGTCAAGGCAGACCTGGCCGAGGTCACCGACTTCTCCTTCATCAAGGACGGGGACCTGGAGACCATCCACCAGCCGCTCGACTTCCTGGGCGTCAACTACTACACCCCCGAGTGGGTCGCGGGCTCGGCCAAGGGCCTGGATCCCGCCACGGTCAGCGGCGAGGGGGGCGCCTGGCTCGGCGCCGACCCCGAGGAGGTGCACGTCTCCCAGGGCCTGCCCGTCACCCACATGGGCTGGGAGATCGACCCGACCGGTATGTTCGACGTACTCCAGCGCCTGGCGGGGGAGAGCGGCGGCATCGACCTCTACGTCACCGAGAACGGGTGCGCCTTCGAGGACTCCGTCGCCGACGACGGCGGTGTCCACGACCCCGACCGGATCGACTACTACGAGGGCCACCTGCGGGCCGCCCTGGAAGCCGTGCGCGCCGGTATCCCGCTCCGCGGCTACTTCGCCTGGTCCCTGTTGGACAATTTCGAGTGGGCGTGGGGATACTCCCGCAGGTTCGGCCTCATCCACGTCGACTACGAGACCCAGAAGCGCGTGGTCAAGGACAGCGGCAAATGGTACGCGCAGTTGGCGCGGACCAGCCGGTTCCCCAGCCGGTAGAACTTGAGTCACAGGGGGCGGGGCACCGCGGTGCCCCGCCCCGCGCGTGCAGGGCCCGGCAGGGCCGAACGAGCTCATGCGAGGAGCAGCAGGTGGCCAGGAACGGTGACGGTCGGCGGCGTCCGACTCTGGAGATGGTGGCGCAGCGCGCCGGGGTCGGACGCGGTACCGTCTCCCGGGTGATCAACGGGTCCGAGCAGGTGAGCCCGCGGACCAGGGAGGCCGTGCGCAACGCGATCGCCGAACTGGGCTACAGCCCCAACCAGGCTGCGCGCACCCTGGTGACCCGGCGCACCGACACGGTGGCACTGGTGATCTCCGAACGCCGGGACCTCCTGTTCACCGACCCCTACTTCGCCGACATCGTGCACGGGGTCAGCTCGGTCCTCTCCGAACGGGACCTGCAACTGCTCCTCACCACGGCCAGGACCGAGGCGGAGCACCGCCGGACCGGTGACTACCTCAGCGGCTCCCACGTCGACGGCGCGCTGCTGGTCTCCCTCCACCGCGACGACCCCCTGCCGCAGCGCCTGGAGGAGGCCGGAGTCCCGGTGGTGCACGGCGGCCAGCCGCACTCCACGGCCCAACCCGCCCTCTACGTCGTCGACGTCGACAACGTCGGCGGGGGCCGCACGGCCACCCGCTACCTCGTCGGATCGGGGCGGCGGCGCGTGGCCACCATCAGCGGCCCCCAGGACATGAGCGCCGGCGTGGACCGGCTGACCGGGTACCGCCTGGAGCTCGAAGAGGCCGGGATCGCCCCCGACGACGGGCTGATCGTGGAGGGCGACTTCAGCGTCGAGGGCGGCGCCCGGGCGATGGAGCGCATGCTCGACGCCGGGCAGCGGCCCGACGCCGTCTTCGTCGCCTCCGACATGATGGCGGTGGGGGCCCTGCGCGTTCTGCGCGAACGCGGCCTGCGGGTGCCCGAGGACGTCGCCGTGGTCGGCTTCGACGACACACCCATGGCCCAGCACAGCGACCCCCCGCTGACCACCGTGCGCCAGCCCGTCGAACGGATGGGCCGGGAGATGGCGCGGCTGCTGGTGGAGGTGGCGATCCCCGGTGTCCGGGAGTCGCAGTCCGTCGTCCTCGACACTCGCATGGTGGTCCGCGAGTCCGCCTGATCCTCCGCACGGAGGTGCCCGAAACCGCTCTGACCCGCCCTTTCCCGAAGTATCACGGCTGGACGCGCCCCCGGGGGCTGTGCAAGGCTGGTCGCGATTTCGCTGGGGACGGTAGGAGCGCATGAACCCGACGCGGGAACCCACACACAAGCGGTGCGCGATCCTCTCATGTGACTGGTGCGAGCGCGGCGCCGACTGTCGTTTCTGCTCCGGTACCGGCTGGTGGCGGCCGCAGCGGCCCCACCGCGACGGTAGCGGGGTGATCGTCTGGCTCAGGGTGGACGAGCCCTGCCGCGTCTGTGCCGGGACGGGCAGGGAGCACGGCCCGCCCCCGGCGGGCGACCGGCCGGAGGAGGGGCCGTGGAGTGGGTGACCTACCTGTCGCCGAGCGGTGGCGGTGAACGCCTCGGAGCGGTCGACGACGGCGACGTCCTCGGCTGTCCGGGGGAGAGCGGTCTGGCCGCGCTGCTGGACGCCGGGCCCGCGGCCCTGGCCTCCGCCCGTGCCCGGGCCCTGGACGCGCCCCTGGAGATCATCGCCGAGCCCGAGGCGCGTGTGTGCGCGCCCCTGGTACCGGAGGAGCCGGTGGCGGTGGGCCCGCGCGGCGCCGAGACCGCGGTGCTCCCCGGTCTGGTCCGCGGTGTGGACGACGGAGTCGTCTCCGGGGCTCGGCGGGCGCGCGTGGGGCTGGCGGCCGTGTCCGGCTCCGGGGGAGCCCGCGACGCCTTCACGATCGCCTGCCTGTGGTCGGACGCCTCCGGTGAACCGGTCCAGCTCACCCTCGGCCCGAGGCTGGTGACCGCCGACGGTCTCCGCGCGGACCCGGAGTGCTCCGTCTTCGTGGCGGACGAACCCGTCGGCTTCGCGGTGCTGGCCCTGGCCGGCCCGTGGCCGACGGGCGGCGCCCACCGGGTGCGGGTGCTGCCGCTGGTGGAGACACCGTCGTTGGAGGACGGGGACGAGGTGGCGGTCGACGCCGGGGAGCTGGGCGGGTTCGGGGTCCGGGTCGGATCCCGGGTCTGAACCCGCTCGCCACACGCTGAGGCCTGCTTTCGGCCGCCTTCTCCGGGTTCCGGACAGCACTTGTCAACCCCTGACCGATGTGCGGGCACCGAGCGTTGTCGCTGTGTGACAGTGCGGCTCCAGGTGTTCCGTCCCCGGCAGGGCCTGCGTATACGTCATGTCACGATGTCGTGTCGGTCGGGGCGTGACGAGGGGGCCGCGCTTTGACCAAATAGTTACTTTGGTCTTTTTCGGGGTTTCGGACAGCCATCTTGACCTGGGCGGTTGGTCATAATGCCGCCAAACACGGCATGATTGGGGCGGTCGGGTGAAGATGATCCTGCCGACAGCGGTCCAGTGATGGAAGCGAGGCCTTCGCCCCCTCTTGGTACGCTATCGACCGCACGCGCACTCAGGGTTCTTCTTGGGAGGACGACCCCACGGGTGTGCGGCTCCTCTCCTCCCAGGCGAGTCCGGCGGACAGTCTTCACATCTCCCCAAACTCCCACCGCTTCACGTATCTGGTGGATCCTGTGGTCTGTACCGGTCCCAGCCGAAGGCTTCTTCGGCTGGAGAGTGGTCGAACCCTGGGTCCGACACCCGTTCGAGGCGGTGACACGAAAGGTTGCGAGGGTCCGTGTCGACACGAGCGACAGCAAACGGGGCCAATGCGCAGAGCGAGGCAGCGCAGGCCGAACATGCCGATGCCGCGCCCAGGCGCAGAGCCATGCGGTGGTGGCCACGTCACTGGCGGGTACGCTCCCGGCTAGTGGCTCTCATCGTGATCCCCACCGTCCTTGCGCTCGCGCTCGGCGGTCTGCGGATCTATGAGTCGTCGGTGACCACGGTCACCCACACCAACATCGAGGAACGCGCCGAGATCGGCGTCCTCGCGGCACAGCTCTCGAACCAGCTCGGCCGGGAACGGTCGGCCAGCGCGATCTACATCTCCGACAACCCCGACCCCGGGCAGAGGTCGGACGAGCTCCGCCAGGAGCTCGACACGGTGCGTGGGACGACGCAGAACCTCTACCTCCAGCTCGACTCCCGGCTAGCCGACCTCGGCGAACTGGACGACCCCATCGCCCAGGCCCGCCTGGAGAGCCTGAAGAGCCAGCTCGACACGCTGGAGGACCTGCGCGAGGAGGTCGACGGGACCCGTATCACGGTGCTCCCCGTGACCGCCAAGTACCGCACCATCACCCGCGCGCTCACCGAGTTCAACCAGACCATCGCCGACCAGAGCGACGACACCGAACTCCGTGAGGGCGTGCGCGCCCTGACCGCGCTCTCCAGCGCGCGCGACCAGCTCTCCTACGAGACCGCCCTCATGCGCCACGCGCTCTCCCGCGACACGATGACCGGCGGTGTCTCCGAGGCCATCGAGTCCAGCCGGGCGCGGTACGAGAACGAGATCAACAACTTCATCCAGGCCGCCGACTCCGCGCAGCGCCGCGTGTTCGACGAGAACTACACCGGTCTGGACGTCAGCCAGGTCTCCACGATGCGCATGCGTGTGATGTACCGTGCCGAGCGCGACGCCGACCTCACCGGTGTCACCGACAACGACGGCCCCGAGGACTACCAGGAGATCGCCGCCCGCGCCCTCGACCGCATGGAGGAGGTCGAGGTCACCATCGCCGAGGGCGTCCGGGACGACGCCGACCAGTTGGGCAGGGCGGCCCTGGTCCGCACGGTCACCGACCTCTCCGTCATCGCCGCCGTCCTCCTCGCGGTCTTCTTCGTCACCTCCCTGGTGGCCCGCTCCCTGGTGCGCCCGCTGCGCACCCTGGAGGAGGGCGCCCGGCGCGTCGCCGAGCGTGACCTGCACGAGGCGATCACCCGCATGCAGGAGGCCGGCAGCGCACCGGAGGCGGTGCGCGTCAACCCCATCGACGTGCACACCGAGGACGAGATCGGCGAGGTGGCGCGCGCCTTCGACGACGTCCACCGCGTGGCCCTGACACTGGCCTCCGACGAGGCCGCCCTGCGCAGCAACGTCAACGCGATGTTCGTCAACCTCTCCCGCCGGAGCCAGACGCTGGTGGAGCGGCAGTTGCGCCTCATCGACGGTCTGGAGCAGTCCGAGCAGGACTCCGACCGCCTGTCCGACCTGTTCCAGCTCGACCACCTCGCCACGCGCATGCGCCGCAACAACGAGAACCTGCTGGTCCTGTCCGGGCAGGACAACACCCGCAAGTGGGCGCAGCCCGTCCCGCTGGTCGACGTCCTGCGCGGCGCGGTCTCCGAGGTCGAGCAGTACGAGCGCGTCAACGTGCGCGCCCCGTCCCACATCTCGGTGCTCGGCCGCCCGGTCAACGACATCATCCACCTGGTGGCCGAGCTGGTCGAGAACGCCACCTCCTTCTCTCCGCACGACACCGAGGTCCTGGTCAGCGCCAAGACGCTCGACAACGGCGGGGTCCAGGTGGACGTCACCGACAGCGGTATCGGCATGGCGCCGGAGGACCTGGCGGCGATCAACGCCCGCCTGGCCGCCCCGCCGGTCGTCGACGTCGCGGTCTCGCGCCGCATGGGCCTTTTCGTGGTCTCGCGCCTGGCACACCGCCACAGCGTCACCCTCCAGCTCATGGAGGCCCACGGCGGTGGCACCACCGCCCGCGCGATCCTTCCGCCAGACCTGCTCATCACCCCGGTCGAGGGACAGCACTCCGTCACCGGAGCGCAGCCCCGCGCAGAGCTCCCCTCGGGCACGCCGGACACCTTCGCCGACGCAGAGGCCGCCTTCGCCTCCAGCCCCGCGCCCACCGAGCCCGGTGACACCTGGCAGGGCCAGGAGGGCGGTGTCAGCGCCCTGGGCAGCGGGCTGCCCAAGCGCAGCCCCGGTTCCAACCGGGCCGACGAACACCCGCCCAGCGGTCAGGACCTGTGGAACACCTCCAGGAACGGCTCCGCCCCGGTCGAGCCGACCAGGGGCGCCGGCACCACCGGTACACCTGGGGTCGACGGCCCGCAGCAGGTGGTCGACCCCTACGACACCCCGGAGGAGCAGCGCGCGTCCGACACCACCGGCGGCCACAGCCTGTTCGACCCGGCTCCGCGCAGCGGCGGCCCCCGGTCCGACTTCGGCGACACCGGCGCTCCGAACCGTTCGAGTGAGACCGGTTCGTTCGCCCGGCCCACGGACACCGGTGCCTTCAGTCGGCCCACGGACACCGGCGCGTTCACCCGGCCCACGGACACCGGCGCGTTCACCCGGCCCGCCGACACCGGTTCCCGCGGTGCCTTCGGAGGTTCCCGCATCGGCGGCCACGACCGCTCGCCGCTGTCCGGTGAGAGCCGGACCGAGTCCTTCCCCGCGGTCTCCCCGCAGCCCGCACCCTCGGCCAACGACACCGGGCGCTGGAGTCCGGGCGGCAACGAGTCCCGCGAGGGGTACGGGTCCACGGCCTACCTGTCGCGCCGCTACGGCGGCGGCCAGGGGTCGGACAGCACCGTCGTCCCCCCGACCCCGGCGAGCGAGAACAACGACTCGCTGCCGATCTTCGACGCCATCGAGTCGAACTGGTTCAAACGTCGAACGGGAGGACCCACCGTGGACTCCACCGAGACCGGACCGATTCCGCAGGTCGGTGGGGACGTTCAGCGCCCCGCGAGCGAGCCCTCCGCGTCGTCGGCACCCTCCGAGCCGGCCGCGCCGACCGGCGGAACCGAGCAGGGCTGGAACTCCGCGGCGGACCGCGGATGGAAGGCGGCCCGGACCGCGGCCGACCCCATGGCGGGCGGTCTGACGACCTCGGGCTTGCCAAAACGCGTTCCCAAGGCAAACCTTGTTCCGGGAACCGCTCCCAAACCGGAGAACTTCAACAAGATGCCCGCACGCAGCGCGGACCGCGTCCGCAACCGCTTCTCCGGGTTCCAGAAGGGCGTCCGGGACGGACGCAACCAGCTCGGAGGAGGTTCGAACGAGGGATGACCTCAGTGGACCACGGTGGGACGGGGTCCCCCTTATTTCGGGAAGCAGAATGCAATAGCATCTACCGAGCTTCTCGGACGCGTTGCGCCCACCGCCTGACGAGAATCGAACACCAGACCCCCGGCCGTTCCCTCGGGAGGGACCGGGTACGACGCAGAAACAGTGCTGTCACATGCCGTGCCGGCGGTAGCAGTGCAGTGAGACCAGCCGGCGAATTCGGACAGGAGATCAGATGAGTCGACAGGTGAACGAGCTCAACTGGTTGATCACTGACTTTGCCGATCGGGTCCCCGATGTCGCCCACGCGATCGTCGTCTCCTCTGACGGCCTTCCGTTGGCATCGTCATCGGGGTTCCCGGCGGACAGGGCCGACCAGTTGGCCGCCATCGCCTCCGGGCTGTCCAGCCTGACTCAGGGAGCGTCCCGGGTGTTCGAGGGCGGAGCGGTCGCTCAGACCGTCGTGGAGATGGAGCGGGGGCTGATGCTCATCATGGCCATCAGCGACGGCTCCTGCCTGGCGGTTCTGGCGTCGGCGGAAAGCGATCTGGGTCTGGTCGCGTACGAGATGACCCTGCTCGTCGAGCGGGCGGGGCGGGCGCTGACACCAACGGCGCGCACCTCGGGAATCCACTGATCCACCACCGACAGGAGGAAGTGGTGGCACCTCACAGTAGAGATGCCGGGAGCGCCTCGTGGTTCGGTCAACAGCCGAGCGGTCCCCCCACGGGTGGGATGCCGTCTGTGCCGAGCGGCGGAGATGTTCCCCGACCTATCCAACAACCATACGAACAACGGCCCGTAGGGAGCGGTTCGCCCAGTTCGCTGGTGCGTCCCTACGCGGTCACCAAGGGTCGGACCAAGCCGAAGTCACAGCTTCCCCTGGAGGCTCTGATCTCGGCGACGGCCGCGGCCCGCAATGAGTCTGGGACGCTGACGCCCGAGTGGCAGGCGATCAGCGACCTGTGCCGGGAGTGGCGGTCCGTGGCGGAGATCTCCGCCCTTCTCCGGATGCCGCTCGGTGTGGCGCGGGTGCTCGTGGCGGACATGTCGGAGCAGGGCCTGGTCCAGATCAGGTCTTCGATGAACAACGACGCCCGTCCCAACACCAACCTGCTTGAAAGGGTGCTCAGTGGACTTCGCAAGCTCTAGCCCAGCCGAGGAAGGCGGTGCTGGGGGGAACGCGATGACGTCGGTCAAGATCGTCGTCGCCGGGGGCTTCGGTGTCGGGAAGACGACATTCGTGGGCTCCGTCTCCGAGATCGTGCCGCTGACCACCGAAGCGGTCATGACCAGCGCCAGTGTCGGGGTCGACGACCTCGCCAAGACGCCGGACAAGCAGACCACCACCGTGGCGATGGACTTCGGCCGTGTCTCCCTCGACTCCGACCTGATCCTGTACCTGTTCGGCACCCCCGGACAGCACCGGTTCTGGTTCATGTGGGACGACCTGGTCAAAGGCGCCATCGGCGCCGTCGTCCTGGTGGACACCCGCCGCCTGGCGGACTGCTTCCCCGCGATCGACTACTTCGAGGAGGCGCGTCTGCCCTTCATCGTGGCGATCAACGGGTTCGACGGCTACTACCCCCACGCCGCCGACGAGGTTCGGGACGCGCTCACGCTCAGTCCCGAGATCCCGATCGTCACCGTGGACGCCCGAGACCGGGCCTCCACCAAGTCGACGCTCATCACCCTCGTCGAGCACGCCATCACGGTGGGCGATCCCGAAGGTGCGGCCGGACAGCCCACCTCCACGGGAGGCCAGAACTCCTGGCGATAGTTTCCATGCCCGCTCAGGAACCGCTCCACCTCAGGTTCGTGTTCGGGCGCCCGCAGGGTGCCGTAAGGCTCGCAGCCGCAGACGGCCCCGTGTCGAGGGCGCCCGAACCGTGCCCACCCGTCACCCACCACCACCCTCAACGGTTGGCCTTACGGCCGCAGTACCCCCCTCTTCGTCACCCACCACCACCCTCAACGGTCGGCCTTCCAGACCCACCCTCCCGCCTCGCATGACGACAGGGCGGGATCTGCGGTGCGCACTGGCATCATGGGGTGATGAGCCCTTCCTCCCCTGACGCCCCAGCCATGACCCGGCGGTTCCGCGAGGTCGCCGAGCGGGTGCTCGACGCCCTTCTGGAGGACGCCCCCGAATGGGCGCTCGACCTCGGTGACACAGGGGCGGCCGCCCGGCTGTCCGACCACTCCGCGGAGGCCGACGCGCGCCGCGTCGCCATGCTCACCGACGCCCTCGGCTCACTCGACGAGATCGACGGGGACCTGATCCCGGCGGGGGACCTGGCCGACCTGGAGATCCTGCGCTCCCGGATCGCCGCGGACCTGTGGCGCACCACAGAACTGCGCCCGCACACCTACGACCCCCTCCTGTACTCCCCGGGCGAGGCCGTCCACACCCTCCTGGAACGCGACGCGCTCCCGCTCCCCGAACGCCTGGAGGCGCTGGCCGCGCGCTGCGCCGCGCTGCCCGACTACCTGTCCACGGCGCGCGCACGCCTGTCCGAGGGCCGCGGCATGCCGCGTGTGCACGTGGAGACCGCCCTGGCCCAGCTCGCGGGCGCCGAGGCGATGCTCACCGACGCCGTCCCGGCACTCGCCGCCCGCGAACCGTCCCTCGCGCCCAGAGTCGAACCCGCGCGGGAGGCCGCGCTCGCCGCCGTCGAGACCTACCGCGCGTGGTTGCGCGAGCGGCTGGAGGGGGCCACCGCCGACCCGCGCCTGGGCGAGCGCGCCTTCGCCGCCCAGCTCTGGTACACGCTCGACTCCGAGCTCTCCCCCGAGGCGCTCCTGGTGCGGGCCGAGAGCGACCTCATCGCCACCGAGGAGGCCATCGCCGAGGCCGCCGCCGAGTACGAGGGGAGCCCACGCAGGCCCGGACAGGTCGCCGAGGTTCTCGCTCGCATCGCCGACACCTCGGCCACCGGGCCCGACACCGTCCAGCCCACCTGTGGCCGTGCACTGGACCACCTCAAGGCCCGGGTCCGCGACCTGGACCTGGTCACGCTGTACGACGACCCGGTGGAGATCGTTACCATGCCCGAGGCGCGCCGGGGCGTGGCCGTGGCCTACTGCGACCCGCCCGGCCCCCTCGACCCCCGCGCCCACGAACTGCCCACGTTCATCGCCGTGGCCCCGCCGCCCGAGGACTGGCCGCAGCCGCGCCGGGCCTCGTTCTTCCGCGAGTACAACGCCACCATGCTGCGCAACCTCATGGTCCACGAGGCGGTGCCCGGCCACGCCCTCCAGCTCGCCCACGCCGCCCGTCACGACGGCGCCACGCGCGTGCGCAGGATCCTGGGCAGCGGCACCTTCACCGAGGGGTGGGCGGTCTACACCGAGGAGCTCATGGCACGCCACGGCTGGTCCGGCGCCACCGGGCGGGAGGCGCGCCGCGCCGACCTCGCCCTGCGGCTGGTCCAGCTCAAGATGCGGCTGCGCGTCATCCTCAACTCCATCCTGGACGTGCGCGTGCACACAGGGGACCTCACCGAGGCCGAGGCGGTCGCCCTGCTCACCGGGCGCGGCCACCAGGAGGAGGGCGAGGCGGTCGGCAAGTGGCGCCGCGCCCAGCTCACCAGCGCCCAGCTGTCCACCTACTACACCGGCTACACCGAGGTCGCCGAGATCTCCCGCGACCTGGCCGGGCACCGCCCCGAGCTGGGCACGCGCGGGCGGCACGACGCCATGCTCGCCCACGGCTCCCCGCCGCCGCGCCACCTGCGCACGCTGCTGGGGCTGTGACGGCGCGTCCCGCATCCCCCGCCCTATGCTGGGGTGTGGAAGAGGAACGCGCAGGGCCACGGAACGGAAATCAGGTGCCATGAGCGGTGTCGACGACGAACCCGGGAGCGGTCGGCCGGGTGCCGGGACCGGCAGCCCCGACGGCTGGGAGCGGCTGTGGACGCCGCACCGCATGGCCTACGTCAAGGGTGAGGGCAAACCCACCGGATCGGCCCCCGAGGACGGCTGCCCCTTCTGCCGGGCGCCCGGACTCGACGACCCCGACGGGCTCGTGGTCGCCCGCGGCAAGAGCGCCTTCGTCGTCCTCAACCTCTACCCCTACAACAGCGGCCACCTGCTCGTGTGCCCCTACCGCCACGTGTCGGACTACACCGCCCTGGACGCCGACGAGACCGCGGAGGTCGCCGCGCTCACCCAGGCCGGGATCCACGCGCTCACCGCCGCCTACCGCCCCCACGGCTTCAACGTCGGACTCAACCTCGGTACTGTTGCCGGTGCCGGCATCGCCGCCCACCTGCACCAGCACATCGTCCCCCGGTGGGGAGGCGACACCAACTTCATGCCGGCCATCGGGCAGACCAGGATCCTGCCCGAGATGCTGGAGCGTACCCGCGAGACCCTGGCCGAGTACTGGCCCGGCACCTGACCCCGCCCCGCCGGGCCGTGGGCCGCGCCACCCGGGCGCGGATCCCACCGCCGAACCCGTTCCCGCCCTACCATCACAAGAAGACATGCTGAGAATCCTTCGCCCCTTGACCTCACGGGTCACCGCTCCGCTCGGCCGGAGCCTGGCCCGGATCGGCATCTCCCCGAACGCCGTGACCCTCGTCGGCACCGCCGGGGTCGTCGCCGCCGCGCTCTACTTCTATCCCCGCGGGGACCTGTACGCCGGCACGATCGTCATCGCGGTCTTCGCCCTCTTCGACATGCTCGACGGCGCCGTCGCGCGGGCCGGGGACCAGGCCAGCGACTTTGGCGCCTTCCTCGACTCCACCCTCGACCGGGTCGCCGACGCCGCCGTCCTGGCCGGGCTCCTGTGGTGGTTCATCAGCGAGGGTGACGAACCCGTGCTCGCCGGACTCACCCTGTTCTGCCTCGTCACCGGCTTCATGGTGTCCTACATCAAGGCCCGCGCCGAGGGGCTGGGCGTCAACTGCGACGTGGGCGTCGCCGAACGCACCGAACGCCTCATCATCATCCTCGCCGCCGTCGGCCTGCACGGGTTCGGCGTGCCCTACGTCCTGGCCGCCGGGCTGTGGATCCTGGCCGTCATGAGCCTGGTCACCGTCCTGCAAAGGCTCCTGGAGACGCGCGCGCGGCTCACCGGGGAGACCGAGCCGGACGGATACGATCACCACGCCGCCGACGGCGAGGCCTGAGGCCGTACGCGACGAGGAAGGACGACGTGGACGAACGCACCGCCGCCCTGGCCTACGCGGCCGGGTGGGCGCTGATCCGACGATCGCCTGAAAGGGCCGGACGCGGGGTGTTCCAGGCCATCGCCGACCGCGCCTGGCGCACCCACGGCGACGGCACCCGCGGACTGGAGCGCAACCTGAGCCGCCTCCTCGGCCCCGGGGCCACCGACGCGCGGCTGCGCGCCCTCTCCCGCGCCGGGATGCGCTCCTACATGCGCTACTACTACGAGATGTTCCGCCTGCCCGCCATGGGCCGCGACCACATCCTGGCCCACACCCGGGCCGAGGGCATCCACCGCGTGGAGGAGAACGTGCGCTCCGGCCGGGGCGCGATCGCCGCCCTGCCGCACATGGGCAACTGGGACCACGCGGGCGCCTGGATCAGCCTGCGGGGCATCCCGCTGACCACTGTCGCCCAGCGCCTGGAACCGGAGAGCGTCTACCGCCGCTTCACCGCCTACCGCGAGTCCCTGGGCATGGAGGTCCTGCCCCTGACCGGGGGAGCGGGCGTCTACGGCACGCTCGCGCGGCGGCTGCGCGCCGGCGGTCTCGTGTGCCTGCTCGCCGACCGCGACCTCGGCGGCACGGGCCCCGAGGTCGAGTTCTTCGGCGAGGCGGCGCGCATGCCCTCCGGACCGGCGGCCCTGGCCCTGAACACCGGCGCCGCCCTGCTGCCCGTCTCCCTGTGGTACGACGGCCCGAGGTGGAACATCCGCGTCCACGAGGAGGTGCCCGTCGCCCCCGGTGCCACCCGCTCCGACCGGATCCGGGCCACCACGCAGCGCCTCGCCGACGTCTTCCAGAGCGAGATCGCCGCACACCCGGAGGACTGGCACATGCTTCAACCCGTGTTCAGCGCCGACCACGACGCCCACCGCCTCGGCCACTGGCCCGACACCCGCCACCCCCAAGCCCCGGCACCGGCAGAGGAAGCGCCCGCGTGAGCGCACCGATGCGGGTGGGCCTGGTCTGCCCCTACGCCTGGGACGTACCGGGCGGGGTGCAGCAGCACGTCGGCGACCTCGCCGACACGCTCACCGCGCTGGGCCACCACGTATCGGTCCTGGCCCCCGTCGGCGGCAGCCCCGCCGGCCTGCCCGGCCACCTCGTCCCGGCGGGCCGCCCCGTCCCCGTGCCCTACAACGGGTCCGTGGCCCGGCTCAGCTTCGGACCGCGCACCGCCGCGCGCGTCCGCCGCTGGATCGACGAGGGTGGCTTCGACCTGCTGCACATCCACGAACCCTCCGCGCCCAGCGTCTCCCTGCTCTCCTGCTGGGCGGCGGACGGCCCCATGGTCGCCACCTTCCACACCAGCAACCCGCGCTCGCGCGCCATGGCGATGACCTCGGGCGCGCTGCGCTCGGCCCTGGAGAAGATCAACGCCCGCGTGGCCGTCTCCGAGGCGGCCCGGCGCACCCTCGTCGAACACCTCGGCGGCGACGCGGTACTCATCCCCAACGGGGTGTGCACCGACCGCTTCGCTCGCGCGCAACCCCTGTCCGGATGGCCCGGCGAGGGCGGCTCCCTCGGCTTCCTCGGCCGCCTGGACGAGCCCCGCAAGGGCCTGGCCGTCCTCCTGGAGGCCTTCACCCTCCTGGCCCACGACCGCCCCGGCCTGCGCGTGCTCGTGGCCGGGCCCGGCGACCCCGAACCGGCGCTCTCGGCCGTCCCCGAACCCCTGCGCCGCCGCGTCACCGTCCTGGGGCGGCTCGACGACGCCGACAAGGTGCGCGCCTACCACTCCGCCGACGTCTTCTGCGCCCCCAACCTGGGCGGGGAGAGCTTCGGAATCGTCCTCACCGAGGCCATGTCCGCCGGGGCGGCCGTCGTCGCCAGCGACATCCCCGCCTTCTCCGCCGTCCTCGACCACGGTGCCGCGGGCGCGCTCTTCCGCGCCGGCGACGCCGCCCACCTGGCCGAGCGCGCCGCGGCCCTCCTCGACGATCCCGCGCGCCGCGCCGAACTCTCCCGTGCCGCGCGCACGGCCGTGCGCCCCTACGACTGGGAGACCGTCACCGCCGACCTCGTCCGCGTCTACGAGACCGTCCTGATGCGCGACGGCCGGGGACGGCCCAGCGCGCCCCGCGTCCGCCTGGACACCGGGCCGCGCGCCACCGCCCTGCTGCGCCGGGGAGGGGGTGACGCGCGGTGGACGCCCCGCTCATGATCGCCGCCGCCGTCACCACCGCACTGCTCCTGGTGCTGGTGGGCTTCTACCTGTCGTGGCGGGCCACCCGCCTGGACCGCCTCCACCACCGGGTGGAGACCGCCCGCGCCGCGCTGGACGCCGCACTGCTGCGGCGCGGGTCGGCCGTCCTGGACCTGGCCGCCGCCGAGGGGATCGGCGCCGACCGGGCCGCGGCACTGGCCGGGGCCGCCACCGCCGCGCGCCGGGCCGCGCCGGAGGGGCGCGAGGTCGCCGAGAGCGCGCTGTCCCGGGTCCTGCGGGAGGTGCTCGAACCCCTCGACCCTCCCGCCGGCCTGCGCGGCCACCTGGAGGAGGTCGACGACGCCGCCAAGGGCGTCCACCTGGCCCGCACCTTCCACAACGACGCCGTCACCGACACCCGGCGTGCCCGCCGCTCCCGCCTCGTGCGGGGCCTGCGTCTGGCGGGCACCGCGCCCCTGCCGGACTTCTTCGAGATCGACGACCAGCCGCCCGCCCTGCGACCGGTCCCCACCCCCTCCGACGCCCCTGGGCGGGGTGTGCCGGGAGCAACACCGGACGTGCCCGAAAAGCCGTGAAAGGGACCAACTAGGATGGAGACCTGGTAGACCCAGGGTGCGCGGCGCCGATGGCGTCCGTGTCCCCACGCGTGACCGCTGTCGTTGCCCCGGCCCACCGCTACCCAGCAAGCAGCGACACACCAGGGACGGGAGTCCACACCGTGGTCACCAACGCATCGAAGCCCGCCGACACCGCCGTCGGCACCCAGCGCGTCAAGCGCGGCATGGCCGAACAGCTCAAGAACGGCGTCATCATGGACGTCGTCACCCCCGAGCAGGCCAAGATCGCCGAGGACGCCGGTGCCGTCGCCGTCATGGCCCTGGAGCGCGTCCCCGCCGACATCCGCAAGGACGGCGGCGTGGCCCGCATGTCCGACCCGGACATGATCGACGGCATCGTCGAGGCCGTGTCCATCCCGGTCATGGCCAAGGTCCGCATCGGCCACCTCGTCGAGGCCCAGGTCCTGGAGCACCTGGGCGTCGACTTCATCGACGAGTCCGAGGTCCTCACCCCCGCCGACGAGGCGTACCACATCGACAAGTGGGCGTTCACCGTCCCGTTCGTGTGCGGCGCCACCAACATCGGCGAGGCCCTGCGCCGCATCGCCGAGGGTGCGGCCATGATCCGCTCCAAGGGCGAGGCCGGTACCGGCAACGTGGTCGAGGCCACCCGGCACATGCGCTCCATCCGCTCCGACATCAAGCGCCTGGGCACCCTGGACGAGGCCGAGCTGTTCGGCGCCGCCAAGGAGCTGCGGGCGCCCTACGAGATCGTCAAGGAGGTCGCCGAGCTCGGCAAGCTGCCCGTGCCGCTGTTCTCCGCGGGCGGCGTCGCCACCCCCGCCGACGCCGCGCTCATGCGCCAGCTCGGCGCGGAGAGCGTGTTCGTCGGCTCGGGCATCTTCAAGTCCGGCGACCCCGCCAGGCGCGCCGACGCCATCGTGCAGGCCACCCTGCACTACGAGGACCCGGCCGTCATCGCGCGGGTCTCGCGCGGCCTGGGCGAGGCCATGGTCGGCATCAACCTGGATGACCTGGCCGAGTCCGAGCGTTACGCCGGACGGGGCTGGTAGCGGGCGACGGGCGGCGGCCCGTGCCGCCGCCCCGCCGCCGGCAGTTCCCCCTTCCGCGACACCACGAATGAGGCAGTACGTGACCGCCAGACCCACCATCGGCGTCCTGGCCCTCCAGGGCGACGTCGCCGAGCACCTGCGCGTCCTGGAGCAGTTGGACGTGGCCACCGCCAAGGTCCTGGACGCCGACACGCTCGACACCGTGGACGGGCTGGTCCTGCCCGGCGGCGAGTCGACCACCATGTCCAAGCTGGCCGTCCGCTACGGCCTGCTCGAACCACTGCGCAAACGGGTCCGGGCGGGGATGCCCGCCTACGGCACGTGCGCGGGCATGATCATGCTGGCCGACCGCCTGCTCGGCGGGATCGAGGACCAGGAGACCGTCGGCGGCATCGACATGACGGTGCGCCGCAACGCCTTCGGCCGCCAGACCGAGTCCTTCGAGGCAGCCGTCCCCGTCCAGGGGCTGGGGGAGGACCCCTTCGACGCGGTGTTCATCCGCGCTCCCTGGGTGGAGTCGGTGGGGCCCGAGGTCAGCGTGCTCGGCAGCGTTCCGGGCCGTGACGGGGCCGGTAGGATCGTCGCCGTACGACAGGGCGGCCTGATGGCCACGTCCTTCCATCCCGAACTGACCGGAGACGCGCGCATCCACCGGCTCTTCGTCGACATCGTGAGAGGACACGCATGAGCGGCCACTCCAAGTGGGCCACCACCAAGCACAAGAAAGCCGTCATCGACGCCAAGCGGGGCAAGCTCTTCGCCAAGCTGATCAAGAACGTCGAGGTGGCCGCGCGCACCGGTGGCGGTGACCCCGACGGCAACCCCACGCTCTACGACGCCATCCAGAAGGCGCGCAAGAACTCGGTCCCGCTCGACAACATCGAGCGCGCCCGCAAGCGCGGCTCCGGCGAGGAGGCCGGCGGCGCCGAGTGGCAGACCATCATGTACGAGGGCTACGCGCCCGGCGGCGTGGCGATGCTCGTGGAGTGCCTCACCGACAACCGCAACCGCGCCGCCTCCGAGGTGCGCGTGGCGGTGACCCGCAACGGCGGGAACATGGCGGACGCCGGTTCGGTGTCCTACCTGTTCAACCGCAAGGGCGTCGTCCTGGTGCCCAAGGAGGGCACCACCGAGGACGACGTCACCCTCGCCGTGCTGGAGGCCGGCGCGGAGGAGGTCGAGGACCTCGGCGAGTCCTTCGAGATCGTCTCCGAGGCCACCGACCTGGTGGCGGTGCGCACCGCGCTCCAGGAGGCCGGGATCGACTACGAGTCCGCCGACACCAACTGGCTGCCCACCATGGAGGTCCCGGTCGACGCCGAGACCGCCAAGAAGGTGATGCGCGTGGTGGACGCCCTGGAGGACTCCGACGACGTGCAGAACGTCTTCACCAACGCCGACATCCCCGACGAGGTCATGGCCGAGATCGGCTGAGACCCGCCCGCGACCGACGCCGGTGGCCGCGCCCGCGAGGGGCGCGGCCACCGGCGTGTCCGGAGCCTTGGAGGAGGTCGGTGCTGGCCGGTTCCGGCCAGGGCGCCCGGAAGGCGCGCGAATCGCGGCGATCCGTGATCGCCCGGACACGCGGGACGGTAAAGTCCGGTACGCCGTTCACCGTGGACTCCGTGTCCGGCCTCCGCCACCACCACCGAGGACCCCAGCATGAGCACGCCGCCGGAATACCCCTACGGCCCCTCCCAGCCCCACGGCCAGCAGCCCTACGGGCAGCCGCCCCAGCAGCCGGGCGGGCCGCAGATGCCCCCGGGCGGCCAGGACGGCTACCCGGCGGGCGGGAACCAGCCCTACCCGCCGCAGCAGCCCGGGTACGCACAGGCGCCGCAGCCCTCCGGGTCGGGGTTCTTCGGATCGCTGTTCGACCTCTCGTTCCGCGAGTTCGTCACGCCCAAGATCATCAAGGTCCTGTTCATCCTGTGGCTGGTCCTCATCGGCCTGTTCACCCTGTTCGGCGTGATCGGCGGCTTCGCCATGATGGGCGACCAGCCGTTCCTGGGGATCTTCTGGCTCTTCGGCAGCCTGCTCGTGGGCGCGATCTACGTCCTGCTGACCCGGATCGGGATGGAGATCCTCATCGTGGTCTTCCGGATCAGCGAGGACCTCTCGGCGATCCGCGGACAGCGCGGGATGTAGCCCCGGCCCGGCCGGTCAGCGCGGGGCGTCCGCCCGCGGGGAGCAACGGCCGCAAGGGGACGGGGACCGGGCCGAGGTTCGCACTGCGGCGAACCTCGGCCCGGAATCTCGTCCTGGAACGATCCTCGACCGTGCTGGCCTGGATGCTGATCAGCGCTGTGGTATCACGAGTACGGTCGAAGGTATGGCGGTCAAGGAGATCACGGTGACGGTTCCCGAGGAGCTCCTGGAGGAGATCAGAGCGGAGGCGGCGCAGCGGGGGCCGTCCGCGTACGTCGCCGAGGCCCTGCGGCTCAAGCGCGACCGGGACCGGTTGGGTGAGCTGGTCGATTGGCTGCACGAGGAGCACGGACCCGTCACGGGGGAGGAGCGGGCAGCGGCTCTCGCGCAGCTCGACGAACTCGACGCCGAGCACGAGCGCCGCCGCGCGATCGTCGTCGGCATCGGCAAGAACGAGTCCGGTCAGGGCCGGAGTACCACTGTGTGATGAGCGCTGGCCGCGCCGAACCCCCGTCTCTTGCCCATGGATGGCCATGGACGCCGAACGCCGGTGGCCGCCGTCCTTCGGGGAGCAGCGGCCACCGGCGTTCGCTGCGGTCAGTCCCGGCCGAGCGCGGCCACCAGCGCTGCCCACTCGGTGCCGGTGAACGTGAGGTGCCCGTGGCCGCGGTGTTGTGAGTCGCGTACGGCGAAGGACGTCGACCCGTTGGTGAAGGGCCCGGCTTCCACGCACTGGCCGCTGCCGCTGGCGCTGTAGGTACTGATGTGCCAGGCGACCGGTAGGAAGCCGGTCGCCTTGTCCATACTCATCGGAGTTCCTCTTCCAGGGCCGCGAGAAGCGCGGCAGTGTCCTCGTTACTCAAGCTGTGCTCGTGGAGCCAATCGTAAGTCTCCACGATTCGATCCACCGCATCGGTTTCCAGGTAGATGGAACCGGCAGGGCTCTCGATGTGGGCGACCTCTGGAAAGGGGTCCGACATCTTGAGGAGGTTGAAGGGGCCGTCGGGGCTGGCATGAGCCCCAGCGGTGAACGGAAGGACGCGAAGGTCGATGTTGGGCTCTTCGGCCATGGCGGACAAGTGCTGTAGCTGCTGGCCCATGACATCAGGGCCGCCTACCTGACGCCTGAGTACGGCTTCGTCGATGACCGCTGACAGGTGGAGGGGCTCCGCCCGGCTGAGGACCCGTTGGCGATCCATGCGCAGATTGATCCAGCGTTCGATCTCCCGCTTGGTCGAGTCCCTGTTGGCGATCAGCATCAGGGCGCGTGCGTAGTCCTCGGTCTGAAGCAGGCCGGGAACCGTCATCGTCGCGAAGACCCGCATCTCATGGGATCGGCTCTCCAACCATGCGAGGTCGATGGTGGAGCTCCAGACGTTGTCCTTGGAGTACTGCTCCCACCAGCCTGTTTGCCAGACATCTCCGGCCAACTCCATGACGGCTTCGCGCTGCTTCTTGTCGCTGACCCCGTACAGGTCGAGCATCGCGGCGGCGTCCACCCGGCGGATGGGGTAGATCCCCAGTTCGCAGCGGCTCACTGTTGAGATGTTGCGCTGTAGGTACTCCGCTACATCCTTGAGGGTGAGCCCCTTCCTCTCCCTGAAGTCCCGCAGGATCTGACCAAGCCACTGCGCTCGCAAGGTGACGCCTCGGTCTGTCGGCATGCGCTCCTCCTGGCCTGCTCCAAGGTCATACTGAGCAAATTGGCTTTCGCTCTTGTGGGTTCCCTTGCCATGTGCGACTCTAACAGAGGGTGAGATCTGGCTCACTCGAAACGGGAGAACCGGGCGGCAGGGCACTGTCCGGCCCGGCCACGAGACCACCGCCTGGGCCGCTCGCTGGAGTTGGCGCTCGTGTAGCGACCCAGGCGGTGCCTCTGAGAGGAGAACACCGCATGACCGAAGTCTGTGCCCTCCCGGCTCCGATTGTCCCCTACGACTGGGACGGCGTCGACACCTCTGTGGACGAGGAGGTTCCCGAACTGCTCAGCGAGGACCAGTTGGACCGGTACGTCGAGACCGTCTCCGAACTCCTGAGCGCGGCGGGCCTGCGCGTCACCCGCGACCCCGGCGACACCGCCCACCTGTCTGTCGGCAAATCCGGCGGGCGCTTCACCCTCGACCTGTACATCCGCGACGACCGCAGCACCGAGTGGACCATCGAGGGCGGTGACGAGACCCCGACCGGAACCACCGCGGTGGGGCTGGCGGCCTTCCTCGCACCGCTGATGCGGGCCGACACCGACCGCTGAACCAGGGAAGGGCTCCCGTCGCCCCCACGGGAGCCCTCACTCCGGTCCGTGCCTTCCCTCCACTCGTCTTGTGGTGAGAGTCCTTCGGCAGCCCTGGCGGCGCCAATTCGTGGCCCAACCGCACTGCGTGCTCGGCCTTGGAAAGCGAACGATCGATGAATGCTGTCTTACTCCGGTCTGAGGTCTTGATGGACGCGCTTTCCGCCTCTTGAGATCAGATTGGCCGGATCCGGCCACCTGGATTCTGCGGCCACGGGTTTAGCCACTGTTCGGCCCTGGGGCTCACGGTGGCGGGTGTGAGGGCGTGAGCGCGGGGCTGAGTCGCGTGCCTTGTGCGGGCTTGGTGGAACGGGATACCTTCGCGGCGGTTTGTGCCACCGATGACCGAATAAAACGGTTGTCGGCATCCCTCACTAGGACGGCTTCTTCTCCATGCGTCGCGCCCTGACCCGCATGACGGCGGCCTCGACTGCTGCTGCGCTGGCATTCACTTTGTTGTCCCCGGTTCCCGCCGCGGCCGACGACGAGGACACCCCCCGCAGCCGGCCGATGAGCCCTCCGCTGAAGGCAGGGAGGAGTCCAACGCCCTCGCCCTGGCAGCGGAGACGGGGGAGCGGGTGGAGATCACCTCGCTGACCGACGAGAAGACCCGGCACTTCGCCAACCCCGACGGCACCCTCACCGCGGAGATCTCCGCACTCCCGGCCCGGGTCCGCACCGACCAGGGCTGGACCGACGTGGACACCACCCTGGTCGACACCGGCGACGGCCTCCTGCGCCCCCGCGCCACCAACGCCGACCTGGCCTTCTCCGCCGGCGGCGACGCCCCCATGGTCACCCTCGGACTGGGGTCCAACTCCGTCTCCCTGGGGTGGGAGGGCGACCTTCCCGCCCCGGAGCTGGAGGGCAACCAGGCCACCTACCCCGACGTGCTGCCCGACGTCGACCTCGTCCTGACCGCGGGTGTCGAAGGCTTCGGCCAGGTGCTGGTGGTGCACACCCCCGAAGCGGCCGCCTCTCCCGAGCTGGCGGAACTGGAACTGGCCCTGGACACCGCCGGTGTCACCATGACCGCCGATGAGCACGGCAACCTCAGAGCCACCGGCGACGAGGGCGGCCAGAGCGTCTTCTCCGCCCCCGCCCCCACCATGTGGGACTCCACCGGAGCCGACCAGGCCACCGCCACCGGTGAGGACCCCGCCATGGCGCCGCTGACCACCTCCCAGGTCGAACCCCTGGAAGCCGCCGTCGGGGTCGACACCCTGAGCCTGGTTCCCGACCAGCAGATGCTCACCGACGAGGCGACCCAGTACCCGGTCTACATCGACCCCTCCATCACCGTCCACCGCCCCAACTGGACCTTCGTCGAGGCGGCCTTCCCGAACACCAACTACCTCAACGAACCCGACGAGCCCAGCGTCGGCGTGGGCCGCATCGAGTGGGACCGCGTCTACACCCGCCGGGCGTTCTTCCAGTTCTGGGTGGCCGGACGCACCAAGCAGGACACCACCACCATCCACGCCGCCACCCTGCGCACCGAGGTCGACTGGGCCTACGACTGCAACAGCGACTCCCACGTCCAACTCCACCGCACCGACCGCTTCGACGGCTCCACCACCTGGAACAACCAGCCCACCGCCCGCGATCACCTCGACACCCAGAACGTCACCGGCGGCTGGGCCACCTGCCCGGCCTCCAGCGGCGTGGAGTTCGACGCCACCGACGCCTACCAGTGGGGCGCCGACAACGACGAGGAGTACATCTACCTGCGTTTGAAGGAGCGCGACGAGGCCGGTACCACCGCCTGGCGCCGTTTCGACGTTACCGACGACCCGCCGGTGCTGGTGGTGGACTACAACAACAAGCCCGACCAGGTCGACACCGACTC